>DIFC01000043.1:29279-35098 GCA_002418945.1 Deltaproteobacteria bacterium UBA5758
GCGGTAGCGCTGCTTAAGCAATATGTTCGCAACGAGAGGATGCTGAACCATTGCTACGCCTCGGAGGCGGTCATGCGGGCATTGGCCCGGAAGCTGGGAAAAGACGAGGAGAAATGGTCTATCACCGGACTTCTCCACGATATCGACATAGAGCTTGTTGACGGCGATCTCAACCGCCATTGTCTTGAGGCGGAAAAAATACTGAAAGAAAAAGGAGTGGACCCTGAGGTCCTCGATGCCATCGTGATGCACAACGAGAGGGCTGCTGGCAAAAAACGGGAGACGGTCCTGCAGCACGCGCTCGCCGCCGGAGAGACCATAACAGGGCTCATCGTGGCGACAACGCTCGTATACCCCGACAAGAAGCTGGCGAGCGTTAAACCAAAATCGGTCGTGAAGAGAATGAAGGAGAAGTCATTCGCCGCATCGGTCAACAGAGACAACATTATGGAGTGCGAAACGATCGGCATCCCGCTGAACGAATTCGCCGAGATCTGTATAAAAGCGATGAACGAGATCAGCGATCAATTAGGGCTATAATGGCGTGAAGCATCAAAAGGACTTTGTTCAATGTTCTACGTTCAACGTTGAAAAACAAAAACGAAACAGGTATCTGCTTATTGAATACATTTCGCGGGTTCCGGGTTAAGACTAAACCCGGATATATCATGAGGGCACGGCCGTCGGGGCATCCCCCCGCAAAAACGCTCAATCTATACTCCCGAAGCAGTGCCTCGGGGCAACACCATTCCCTCTCCCCTGGCGGAAGGGAGTCGGGGCACGAGCAACACCATTCCCTCTCCCCTGGCGGAAGGGAGTCGGGGCACGAGCAACACCATTCCCTCTCCCCTGGCGGGAGAGGGTCGGGGAGAGGGGGAATGATACAACCGGCTTTCTTCGCCTCACAACGGTTTACTACGGGAAAGCCTGACACTATGCCCGATATAACTCAATGAAAATGAACCTTACACCTTATCTCAAGATATTTACAAGCCGCCGCATGTTCGTGATGCTGCTCCTCGGCTTCTCTTCCGGGCTGCCCCTGCCGCTCACCAGCGGAACGCTCCAAGCGTGGCTCACCGTAACCGGCATAGATATTACAACGATCGGTATCTTTGCCCTCATCGGACTGCCCTATACCATCAAATTCCTCTGGTCGCCCTTTATGGACCGTTTTGTTCCTCCGTGGCTCGGAAGACGCCGCGGCTGGGTATTTCTTACTCAGGTTGCCCTTTTGACGGGAATCGTGTCCATGGCCTTTCTCTCTCCGGAGCGGGCTCCTCTCATGCTCGCCCTGGCAGCCTTGATCGTGACCTTCATGTCTGCCTCGCAGGATATCGTTATCGATGCATACCGCACCGATGTCCTGCCGGACGTGGAGAGAGGAATGGGCGCCGCGGTCTTCGTCTTCGGCTACCGCATAGCAATGATCGTGGCCGGGGCTGTGGCCCTTATTTTTTCAGAGATCGTCGGCTGGCAGACGACATACCTTATCATGGCAGCGGTCATGGTAGTTGGTATGTCAGGTACCTTCATCGGGAAAGAGCCTGATAAAAAGGTGGCGCCTCCGAAGACCATGCAGGAGGCCGCATGGGGACCCCTCAAGGACTTTCTGTCCCGGAGGTCATCCATGCTGATGATTCTCCTCATAGTCTTCTACAAGCTCGGCGATGCATATGCCGGCGCTCTTACGACAACATTTCTCATCAGGGGCGTGCACTTCTCTCCGACCGACGTCGGGACGATCAACAAAGGTATGGGGCTTGTGGCAACGATAGTGGGGGCGCTCTTTGGAGGAGCCTTCATGGTAAAGCTCGGCCTTTTCAGGTCCCTTCTGGCGTTCGGGTTTCTCCAGATGGTCTCCAACCTCTCCTTCATGGTCCTCGCCTGGACAGGAAAGAGCTACGCCATGCTCGTAGTGGCCGTGGCGTTTGAGAACCTCTCGGGAGGCATGGGAACGGCCGCCTTTGTCGCATTCCTCATGGCGCTCTGCAACCCCCGCTTCAGCGCCACCCAGTTCGCCCTCCTCTCTTCCCTTTCGGCCCTCGGCAGGGTCCTCGTCTCACCGACCTCCGGCTTTGCCGTCGAGCTGATCGGCTGGACAAACTTCTTCCTCTTCAGCACATTCACCGCCCTGCCCGGCCTTTGGCTGGTATGGTACCTCCGCAACGAAATCATCGGGATGCAGACAGAATAATAACTCAGGCGACAATTAACGATACGGAACGCCTCACGGCTTTTTCGGATTTATGTTAGCCATTTCTTTTGCAGGTACCTTCTTGCCATGAATATTGCCATGATGAACTGCGAAAGGTTCATGGTCCACCAGACCGACGCAGCGCTTAAGCCAAGAAGGACGACACAGATATAGCTCAGCGGAACCCTAACCAGCCAGATGCCGATGACCACGTTGTACATGAATGACCGCGTATCCCCGGCGCCGCTCAATCCCCCTCCGAGTATCACCCACAACGCCATGAAGGGCTCGCTGAGCATGCTGATGTAAAGGTATCTGGTGGTCTCGGCGATGACGGTCTCATTATTCGAAAGCAGCGGCGCGATCCACCGTGCGCTCGCTATTACAACAACTGTAAGGAGCGTAACGATGCCCACGCCCATGAGCATCGTGACAAGGCCACCTTTGAAGGCGTCTGCTTTCTTTCCCTCGCCTATCAGGTTGCCCACGATCACCGCGTTTGCCATGTTGAAGGCTATTGCGGGAAGAAAGATCGCCGACTCTATCCTTGTGCCAGCAGCGAGGGCGGCGAGGACCTCAACGCCCTTTTCCGGCAATGCGCTGAGGATCAGGAACATTACCATGGAATGGACCTGCCACATGGCCTGCGTTGCCCCTCCCGGCCAACCTATGAAGACAACTTCACGAATTGCCCTGAATGAAAATGCCCTTGCCTTGCTCATCAACACTCTGCAATGCCAGAGATTGAGGATGCTCCCGGCAAATACGCTCAAGGCCGTTGAGAGGGCTATGCCCCAAAAACCGAGCTTCGTGTGAAAAACGATGAAAAAATTAAGGCCTACGTTCATCAAGCAGATGATCGCCATTGTCGTGAGCGACCTGTGGATCATTTTGCAGGAACGCAGGATAGCGTTGGTGCTTATGAGAAGATAATGAAAGGGCAACCCGCAGGCATAGATCTTTCCCAGCTCTACTCCATATGGCTTCAGCTCCGCTGGAATGTTGACAAGTTCCATGAACCAGTGGGTCGCGAATATCCCTGCAATACTGAAGGCAACTCCGCCGGCTGCAGTTGTTAAAATGATCGACCATGCAGCACTTGCCAGCGCAGCGCTGTTACCGCCGGTAAACAACCGGGACACAACGGAAACCGACCCTATAGAAAGCGCGTTCGCAACAATGATGAAGATAAAATAAAACTGGATGACAAATCCGTATGTCGCCTGAACCTGCTTGCCGACACGCCCCGCAATATAGATATCTGCCATGCCGATGAGAAACTCGAAGAACATGATAAGTATCATCGGCCAGCTGTTCGCCCAGCTTTTGGATATGAACGATCGTATGTCCTGGCGTTGCAAGGTTGTCAATATGTTCATTCTGTACCCATTGATACGATCTGCCTCTCGTTTCCCCCCTCACCCTGACCCTCTCCCGCGAGGGGGAGAGGGTACTATGTTGCTCTGACCCTTTCCGCGAGGGGGAGAGGGGGTGGTGTTGCTAAGTGCTGCCTGTGCCCTGGCCCTCTCCCGCGGGGGGAGCGGAAATAATGTGAGCCGAAACGGGACAGCAGGGAATCTGTCGATCGAAGACCATTATAAATCGCGGGAGCTTATTTTACAAATATCAACGAATTTTTATTTCACTGTTCCTCTGATTTCTGGTATTAATGATAATGAGATAAGGTCGCAAATGCCTGTCATGTTCTTCATATCTTTGGGGTTTATCATTGTTGTGCTCATCGCCTATACAATATACCGGGCGCGCCAGTTTAAAACGAACTTACGAAGTCCGCCGATGCGTTTCTCTGTCCAGGACCTGAAAAAAAGGGACGATGCCTTCCTCTCCGCTCCGCTTCAAAGATCGGCAGCAGACAGGGCCGCCGTCCTTGCATCTTGCCCTGCGCTTCGCGAGGTACGATATATAACGGTGGCGGATGGGCTTTTTCCCTTATCGAACATTGCCGTCGACGATACTGTTAAAAACACGCTGGAGAACAAGATAGCCGAGCTCCCTCCCGTCCCGACAACATCCCTTGCGCTCCTCGATCTGCTGCAGAACCCGGAATCAAACCTGGGCGGGATAATCTCTCTCGTGTCAACCAGCCCGGTGTTTTCGGCAAAGATCCTTCAGACAATCAATTCCGTCTATTTCAACCTGCCTCAAGAGGTCACCTCCCTCGAAAAGGCCATAACATTGCTTGGCTACAACAACGTAAGGGTACTTACATTGGAGGACATGCTTTGCAACATCCTGCCTTCGATACAGACCGCAGATCGTGAAGACTATGTGAAGATGCGGGCCCATTCTGCCGCCGTTTCAGTCTGTGCGGGCCATCTGGGGAAGTCGTTTTTCAGGCTCTCCGGGCACGTGTTCGAGACCATCGGGCTTCTCCACGATATCGGAAAATATTTTTTTCACCTTCTTGAAAAAAGAGGATCTATCTCTACAGGCCTTCCAATGGTCATTGAGGAAGAAAAACAATACGGGATGAACCATGCCGTCATCGGTGCGATCATCGCGCACATATGGCAGTTGCCCGGCATCATCACCGGCGCCATCGAGCATCATCACTCCCCGTCGTTCTTTCCGCCTGACTACATCCCCGGTACCTGCCTGAAGGAGAGCCTCATTGTCTGCCTTGCAGATCTGACCTGCAAGGTTTTGGGATATGCCGGCCGGGACAGGGATCTGCTTCCTGTCCGCGAAGAGTATTACAAAAGATTCGGAATAAAAGATGATCTCACTGAAATCGTTACGCCGGGGCTTATCAAAGATATAGAGAATACGCACCATTTCCTCAATGTTCAAATTTCGGAACATACCATTATATAGCATGCCCCCTCTCCCTGACCCTCTCCCGCAGGGGGAGAGGGAATGGTGTTGTTATGACCCCAGATCTTCCATTAGGATTAGCACAGTGTCGGGCTCTTCCCCGCAAATACGCTCATTCCGCTCCTGCGGCTACATTCGCTCGCGTTCGGCTTCGGAACTTTTGCTTCGCAAAAGACCGAGCTTCCTCGCCTCACGACGGTTTNNCCGACACTGTGCTAATGACTTATCCTAGATGATCCTTTTCTGCCGTCAGCTTCTTCACCGCCACGTTCGCCGCCACCAGGATGGGGTCCCAGACCGTTGCGAAGGGCGGCGCGTAGCCGAGATCGAGCCTCGCCACGTCCTCGACGGTCATCTTGCTATAGAGGCAGGCCGCCAACGTGTCGATCCNNCGATCCTGTGCGCCACGCCCTCTTCCCCTACCATCTGCGCACCGAGGAGCCTGCCGGTTCCCCTCTCGACGGAATACGACACGGTGATCCGCTTGCCGGACGGATAGGCGCTGCTCCGCGACCGGCCCTTGATGGTCGAGACGAAGAAATCGTACCCTTCCCGCTCTGCCTCCAGCGGGGAAAGCCCCGTGCGGGCGACCTCAAGGTCAAAGACCTTGGTGATGGCAGTCCCCACCACGCCTTCAAAGATATTATCTTTGCCTGCCGCGTTCTCGCCGGCTATCCTTCCCTGCTTGTTTGCCGTCGTACCGAGCGGGATATAGACCTTCTTGCCGGTCACCAGGTGCTTTGCCTCGGCGCAGTCTCCTGCGGCATAGACATCGGGCATGTTGGTC
>DIFC01000043.1:35125-35294 GCA_002418945.1 Deltaproteobacteria bacterium UBA5758
TCTATCCCCGCATCCTGGACAAGCTTCGTGTTCGGCCTGGCCCCTATTGCGAGGAGGACAAGGTCCGCATCAAAGATGCCTTTGTCCGTCCTGACGCCGGTGACCGCTCCTTTGCTTCCTTCAAAACCTTCAACGGACGTTTCTTTGAACAGCTTCACCCCTTCTGCCT
>DIFC01000043.1:35300-35503 GCA_002418945.1 Deltaproteobacteria bacterium UBA5758
AATGCTCTTGTCCATGGTGCCAAGCACCCTGTCCATCTTCTCTATAACGGCCACGTCGAGCCCTCTCTTGCGAAAGGACTCGCACATCTCCATGCCGATGTATCCTCCGCCCACGATGACCGTCTTCATGGCCCGCTTTTCCGCACCGAAGCGGTTTACGTAGAGGCATTCGGGGGAACCCACGCAGACCTGAAAGGATCCCC
>DIFC01000043.1:35582-35706 GCA_002418945.1 Deltaproteobacteria bacterium UBA5758
GGCAATCCGCCGGTTGCGATAACAAGCTTATCGTATGGGATCCTCTTCTCCTCATTCTTATCGAGGTCTCTTGCCAATACCTCTTTTTTGCTGAAGTCGATCGCGGTCGCCTCGTGCCTCGTGA
>DIFC01000054.1:0-8999 GCA_002418945.1 Deltaproteobacteria bacterium UBA5758
CTGAGCCAGGATCAAACTCTCAAAACAAACCATTAATTTGTCGTTACTGAACGAGGACCTGCTATTTATTTATTCTTTATCAAAGAACATCTAACCTTGAAGCATCATAATTATACTCATTTTTGGGGAATTGTCAAGGAAATGTCTTAAAATATTTTAATAAATTTTCGAGGTTCTGTTTTTATATCTTTTTACCCTGTTTTTCGGCCATTTTAAGCGTTAATTATTATGTTACGGGTTACGAATACTCGGGTTGGATGCTAAACTCTCAACCCGCAATAGGCACTTGCTGGTAATTGTCAGCCGTGACCTATGAAACACTATTTGGGACCCTATTTCTTCGATCTGGGGTGGATCATCGACTTCGGGTCCAGCGCCTTGTCGAGTTCCGAGTTGCTCAGCATCCCCTTCTCTGTCGCCAATTCCCGTATAGTCCGCCCTGTAGCAAGGGCCTCTTTTGCCAGGCTCGCCGCAGCTTCATACCCTATGAGAGGGACCAGCGCGGTCACAAGCCCCGTAGAGCACTCAATGAGGTCCCTGCAGCGTTCGATATTTGCCTTTATCCCCGCCACGCATCGCTCACGGAGAACATTGAAGGCGTTCGCCAGCAGCGTAAGGGATTGGAGGATGTTGAAGCCGATGACCGGCTCGAAGGCGTTCAGTTCAAGTTGTCCCCCCTCGGCCGCCATAGTTATCGTCACGTCATTGCCGATCACTTGAAAGCAGACCTGGTTCACCACCTCGGGGATGACGGGGTTCACCTTCCCCGGCATGATCGTAGAGCCGGGCTGCATCGGGGGTAGCAGGATCTCTGCGAAGCCCGTGCGGGGCCCGGAGGAGAGCAGGCGGAGATCGTTGCATATCTTGGATATCTTTACCGCGATGCGCTTTAATACTCCGGAAAGCTGCACAAAGGCCCCGGCATCCGACGTTGCTTCCACAAGGTTCGGCGAGGTGATAAGAAAAAGGCCCGTGGTCTCGATCAAATGCTCCCTGATCAGGTCGGCATATCCCTCAACGGTGTTGACGCCGGTACCGATCGCCGTCGCCCCCATGTTGATCTCGTGAATGAGCCTCGTCGCCTCACGCAGGCGCTCGATGTCCTCACCGATCGTGACGGAATAGGCGACGAAACCCTGCCCCAGCGTCATGGGGACCGCATCCTGAAGCTGCGTCCGCCCCATCTTCAGGACATCCTTGAACTCTTCGCCTTTGGCCGCAAAGGCGTCCTGAAGCTTGCCCATGGCATCGAGAAGGCCTTGAATGGACCATATGGCCGCTATCTTCAATGTCGTGGGGTAGACGTCGTTGGTCGATTGGGAGAGGTTCACATGATCGTTGGGGTGGCAGTGCCGGTATTCGCCTTTTGCATGGCCGAGATATTCGAGCGCCCGGTTCGCGATGACCTCGTCTGCGTTGATGTTCGTTGAGGTACCCGCTCCGCCCTGGATGACATCGACGGGAAAATGCTTGTCCAGCTTTCCTGCCTTTACATCGCGGCACGCCCTGACAATGGCGTCGCCTATCGCAGGCGGCAGCAGGCCGAGTTCCTTGTTCGCTATGGCGGCCGCCTCCTTGATGGAGGCGATGGCCCTTATCACAACGGGGAATTCTGATATTGGTATGCCGGTGATGGGGAAGTTCTCTATGGCGCGCACGGTCTGCACGCCGTAATAGGCATCGGCCGGGACGTCCTTTTCGCCGAGGCTGTCATATTCCTTTCGGTATTTCATGTCATCCTCCTTTACTGTCCGGAAAGCGGAATGATCATCAGATTATTTCAATTACTGTCGCGATATGTCAAGGAGAAATAGCTGACGGCTGACAACTTGATTTATCTTGACACAGAGCCGTGCGGATAGATAACATTCGATATAATTGACCGATATAATCTCTATTGAACAGCATGGGAGAAGGCGATGGGTAAAAAAAGGAAAATGTCTCTGACTGCGTGGGTCTTCACCGGGATGATACTGGGGCTTGCCGTTGGATGGCTTCTTCCCGGCGTAGGGGTAAAGCTGGAACCCCTCGGCATCATCTTCATACGAATCATTAAAACGGTTATCGTCCCCATCATCTTCGCGACGTTGGTCGTGGGGATAGCCGGCCACGGCGACCTGAAGGCCGTCGGCAGGATGGGCCTGAAGTCGATCATCTACTTCGAGATCGTCACGACCTTCGCCCTTTTCCTTGGCCTTGTCATGGTGAACATCATGAAGCCAGGAGTAGGTATGCATCTCGATGCAACTGCCAGCGTCCCCGGCGTTACCGCGAAGCAGCACAGCCTCTCCGATGCGATCATAAACATATTCCCGGAAAACTTTTTCGATGCCGCCGCGCGGGGAGACGTCCTCGAGGTGGTCATCTTCACCATCCTCTTCGCGATCGCCCTCAGCCTTCTTAAGGAAAAGAAGAAGCCCATCATAGACTTCTGTGACGCCCTCGCGGAGACGATGTTCAAGTATACGGGCATAGTGATGAACTATGCGCCGATCGGCGTAGGCGCCGCCATAGCCTTTGTCGTCGGCAGCAAGGGGTTGTCCGTCCTCGTCAATATGGGCGCCCTCATCCTCACGCTGTATGTGTCGCTCATCTGTTTTATGATCCTCATCCTCCTTCCCGCTGCGCTTATATTCCGCGTTCCCATCAGGAGATTCCTGTCGGCGGTCAAAGAACCCGCCATCATCGCGTTCTCCACGACAAGCTCCGAGGCGGCTTTGCCCAAGGCAATGCAGGCGATGGAGGCGCTCGGCGTGCCGCGCCGCATCGTCGCCTTTGTCATCCCCACAGGCTACAGCTTCAACCTCGACGGAACAACGCTGTACCTTTCCCTCGCATCCGTCTTTATCGCGCAGGCTTCCGGCATCGACCTCAGCATTAGCCAGCAGCTTCTCATCGGCTTCACCCTTATCTTCGCGAGCAAGGGCTGCGCGGGCGTGCCCCGCGCGTCGCTCATCGTCCTCGCCGGGACATTGGCTTCATTCGGCATCCCCGTGGGAGGCATTGCGGTCATCCTCGGCGTGGACTCGATCATGGATATGGCGCGTACCACGACAAACATCATAGGCAACTGCCTAGCGTCGGTGATCATAGCGCGCTGGGAAGGGGAGTTCGTGGATAATAAAGACAGCGGTCAGCCGTCAGCTATAGAATAAGCGCTACCTGTATATCCATCACGTTCGTTCCCGTGAGGCCTGTTATGAACAGGTCGCCGGTGGTCTTAAAGAAATTGTATGAATCGTTGTTCTTTAGATACTGTCCGGGGTCGATGCCCATTGCTTTCGCCCTCTTCACCGTATTTCCATCAACGATGGCGCCAGCCGCGTCCGTCGGCCCGTCGGCGCCGTCGGTGCCTGCGGAGAGGAAGGTGATCTCTTTTTCGCCCTCTATCTCCATAGCGTAGGCAAGGGCGAGCTCCGTATTTCTTCCGCCGAACCCACTGCCCGTGACCGTTACCGTCGTCTCACCGCCGGAGACCAGGCAGACCGGCCCTTTCTCTCCTTCCGCCACCGCTTCTCCCTTTCTCCGTTTTATAATTTCTATTGCCTTCTTTGCGAGCCATCTGCCCGCGTCTGCCGCCTCTCCCTGGACCTCCGCGGAGATCACTGTTGCATCAAATTCAAGCCTGACAGCCTCTGTCCTCGCCGCTTCAATGGCATTTTTGTTGCCCCCGATGATGGTATTCTCCACCTTCTCAAAAACTGGATTTCCTTCCTTTGGCGTTTCGGCGACGATCCCCTGCAAACCCCTATTGAGGACATTTATTACATTCACAGGTACCTTTTCATCAATTCCGTATTTTTTGATCACTTCCAGGGCATCTGCGTATGTAGTGCTGTCTGGGGATGTCGGTCCTGAGGCAATGACATCGAGACTGTCCCCGATGACATCGGAGAGGATCAGCGATATGATATGGGCAGGATGGGCCGCCATGGCAAGCCTTCCGCCTTTCACATCGGAGAGATGCTTCCGCACCGCGTTAAGCTCGTGGATGCTCGCGCCTGCCTTGAGGAGCAGGCCGGTGGTCTCCTGCTTCTCCTCAAGGGTTATCCCGCTGCATGGCGACACGAGAAGGGCCGAACCGCCCCCGGAGATAAGACACACGACAAGGGCGCGGTCGTCAAGGTCTTTCAGAAGGCTCAGGATCCCGGCAGCCGCTTTCATTCCATTCTCATCGGGCAATGGATGTCTTGCCTCGCATACCTTGATTTTGCCGATCTCGTCCCCCGTAATCTTTTGTCCGTAAGGGGCAATGATGATCCCGCCGCTTATTATCGCACCGGCGCCGTCCGTCAGCGCCCTTGCCATCGGGACGGATGCCTTGCCGAAGCCGACGACATAGAGCCTGCTGCAGTGCCTGTCTTTATAAAAAGAGGATATCGCATCTGCATGGATGGCGACCGCACTGTATGGATCGGCCGACTTAAGCGCGGCGTTGAAGATCTTTACAGCCTGCTCTCTCGGCGTATCCATTCTCATGTTGCCCCCATGAAATCCTAATATCGAAGCACGAAGAACTAAACAATACCAAAATCAAAATATCAAATGTCCAAAACAGATACATGTTGCTTGTGTTTTGAATTTTGAACATTTGAATTTACGTAGAAAATAGCGTATCCCGGATACATCATCAGGTCGTCGGCAGCGGGCTTTCCTTTAGCAAACCGTCGCGAGGCGAGGAAGCTCGGTCTTTTGCTGTCAAGCAAAAGTTCCGAAGCCGAGCGCGAGCGATTGGAGCCGCTGGAGCGTAATGAGCGTGTTTGCGGGGAAAGCCCGCTGCTGACGACAATCCTCAGGAAAGATCCGGGATACATCAATTTCATTACTCCGATCAACTCTCTGGCCGGTAAACCGGGATCACGTAAGGCCCTTCCGGGATCACGGCGACGCGCCTATCATTGTGCCGCCTTACGCTTTCCTCCACAGCTTCTTCGATGGATCCCACCACATTGACGCCCGTCAATGCCATCTCTTCCGCTGTAAGGCCCTCGCAGTACAGGTGCATGGTCCCTGCCCTCATCGCCTTGACCTGCATGACCGATTCCCATTCATCTATAGAAGCATACTTTTTTCGCGATGTTTCTTCAAGGAACCTTTCCATTCCGAGGTCGATCAGCCTTCCCTGTGACTCGGCATATTCCACAGTCCCCAAGCCTTCCGAGCATTCGGACACGATGATGAGGTCCCCTCCTGGCTCGAGGATGCCGGCTGCGCCCACCATCCCTTTTACGGTCTGGTAATAATTTCTGTCCAGCGGGTATCCTGCCGCGCTGGTGATGACCGTCTTGTATCTTCTCGGAACGGGTATCTCAAAGTACGGGCGGGCAAAGGCGATCGCATCGAGATGGCTTTGTACGATCTCGCCGAAATTGACAAATGACAGATTGCGGTCCTCGTCGATGACCGTATTGAGCGCGAGGCCTCCCCCGGCCATCTCTACCGCATATAGTTGTTCCTCGTGAAGAGGGTTGCCGTCAATCATGCAGTTCGCCACCCTCTCGTGATCCAGCATCCTCGTGGAATGCAGAACCTTTATCGTCTCTTCGTGGGCTACTCCCGGAACGATGAGCTTTCTCCCGCCTGAATAGCCTGCCATGAAGTGGGGCTCCACGAGGCCGACGGCAATACGCACTTCAGCATCCATAAAGCGGCGGTCCAGCCTGACCGGCATCTTCCGCGGCGTATTCCCCAGAAGGACGTGGTCCTCATCGTTTCTCGCAAAGTGGTTGACGACCTTCACGGTTTGCAGTACGAGTTCGCTCCCGATGAGCTCGCGGAGTTCCCCGCCTTCATTCGGCCTGTGAAGGCCTGTGGCAATGAGCATCGTTATCGAGTCAGGGGGTGCGCCCGCGTCAATCAATCCGTCGATGAGCGCAGGCAGGATTATCGCGTGGGGCAACGGCCTCGTGTTATCGCAGATGAGAACACAGATTTCTTTTCGTCCCCGCACGGCCTCTTTCAGGGGTTTGCACCCCACGGGGCTCGAAAGGGCCGACCGTATGGCCTCCGCTGGCTCTTTGAGCACCGGCATTGATCTTTTCCGGATCACGTCCGTCTCGAGCCCGCAAGGAAGGTCCAGGGATAAGCCTTTCTTCCCGTACCTCATCAGGATATGCATGAACACTCCCTGTGCAAATGCTTATTGATCCCCGCTTGCGGACGCCTTACGGCGCCGTCTGCCGCTTTTGCATTATATGCCGGTCGCACTCGCAATGCTGGAATAGACGACATCCGTGAGCTGCCTGAGCATCTTCTCGCTGATGGCGAGTGGAGGCATGAGGACGATCACGTCGCCGAGCGGCCTTATTATCGCGCCCCTCTTTCTCGCCTCCCATATCACCTTCTGCCCGATCTTCTCTCCCGGCGGGTAAGGCTTTTTTGTCCTTGTGTTTTTTACAAGCTCGATGCCGACCATAAATCCCTGCTGCCGCACCTCGCCGACGTGCGGCAGATCAGAGAACCTCCGCAAGTCATCTTTCAGCAGGGCTATCTTCCCTTTCAGTTTTTTTAGGGTCTGATCTTTTGAGAAAAGCCTTATATTTTCTATTGCCACGGCGCAGGCAACGGGATTGCCGGTATAGGTGTGGCCGTGGAAAAAGGTCCTGAACTCATCGAACCTTCCGAGGAAGCCGCCGAAGACCTCATCGGTCGTGAGCGTCGCCGCCAGCGGGAGGTAGCCGCCGGTCACGCCTTTGGCAAGGCAGAGTAGGTCTGGCCTGACGGATTCCTTCTCGCATGCGAACATCGTGCCCGTCCGTCCGAAGCCTGTTGCCACCTCATCGGCTATGAAGAGGAGGCCGTTCTCTTTTGCGATCTTCCAGACAGCGGACAGGAAGCCTTTCGGTTGGGTTATCATCCCGGCCGCCCCCTGCACGAGAGGCTCCATCACCACCGCGCATATCTCGTCCTTATGTCGCTGAACGATGCGCCGGAACTCTTCTACGCACGCCATGCCGCAGGTTTCCTTTTCCAGCCTCAGAGGGCAGCGGTAGCAATAGGAAGACGGCGCCTTGTATGTCTTGAAGAGCAGCGGCCTGTAGACCTTGTGGAAGAGGTCGATGCCGCCGACGCTTACCGAACCTATCGTATCCCCGTGGTAGCCGTTCGTAAAAGAGAGGAACCTTTTTCTCCTCTTCCCGCCTTTCTGCTGCCAGTACTGGTATGCCATCTTGAGCGCGATCTCGACCGACGTTGATCCGCTGTCCGAATAGAAGACCTTCGCAAGCCCCCGTGGTGCAATACCGACGAGCATCTTCGCAAGGATCGCGGAAGGAACGTTGCCAAGGCCGAGGAGCGTAGAATGACAAAGCGCCTTCGACTGCCTCTCGATCGCACCCACGAGCTCTTTCCTGCCATGCCCGTGCACAAGCACCCATAGGGAAGATATGCCATCGATATATTTTCTCCCTTCCGTATCTATCAGATAACACCCCTCTCCCCTCTCAATGATCAGGGGATCCATGGCGGCATAATCCTGCATCTGGGTAAAGGGATGCCAGATGTATTGCTTGTCCCAGTCTTTCAGCTGTTTGCTGCTATACATACAACCTCCGTCTGTATAAGGCAAATTTCGTTCAAGGTTCAGGGTTGAACATAGAACAGTGAACTTTGAACAAATCGATCTATATCAGCCCCATCTTCTTTCTGGCGTGAATGATCGCTTCTATAGCATAATCCATGTCGTCCTGTGTAAATCCGCGCACGACCGTTAATCGGAGACGCGATGTGCCTTCGGGAACGGTAGGAGGCCTGATCCCCTGGAGGAACAGGCCTTTCCTCATGAGGAGATCCTGCATGCGCAGCGTCTTTGCGTCCTCGCCGACAACGATAGGTATGATAGGCCCGAAGCTGTCCTTCAGGTCAAAGCCCGCGTCGTTCAAATGCCTTCTCATATAGTCGATGTTTTCCCACAGCTCGTCCTTGTACGTGGTATCCTGCCCTATCATCTCAAGCGCTTTCATGGCGCTCGCAAGGGACGATGCGGGCAGCGCCGTCGTGTACATGAATGTCCTCGCCCTGTTGATGAGAAAATTAATAACGACCTCATCGGAAAGCACAAAAGCGCCGAAGGAGCCGAGCGCCTTCCCGAAGGTCGCCATGTGGACATCCATTGCGCCCGAAAGGCCGAACAGCTCTTCCACCCCAGTGCCTCTCTGGCCGAATATCCCTGTTCCGTGGGCATCGTCGAGGATCACATGGAAGCCGTATCGGTCCCGCAGCTCGAAGATGTCCGAAAGGGGCGCGATATCCCCGTCCATACTGAAGATCGACTCGGTGACAACAAATCGCTTTCCCGCCGACCTTTCTCTTCTTAACCTTTTTTCCAGATCATTCATATCCCTGTGCTTGTAGATAACCTTTCTGGCCCGCGAGAGCCTCGTTGCGTCTATGAGGCTTGAATGGTTCAGCTCGTCGCTGAATATGACATCATTGCTGTCGGTCAACGTTGAGATGATCGCAATGTTCGCCATATAGCCGTTGGAGAAGATAAGCCCCCTCTTGTAGCCCTTATACCCGGCGATCATCTTCTCCAGCTTCCCGTATAGGTCGATACTTCCCGAAACGCTCCTCGAGGAACAGGTGCCCGCGCCGTATTCATCGATCACGTCTTTCGCCGCTTTCAGAACATCAGGGTGGGCATGAAGGGAAAGGTAGCTGTTGGAGCAGAGGTTAAGGTATGTCTTGCCGTTATAGAGGATCTGCGTGGAGGTTACCGGCTTGATGTACCGCAATTGCCGGTAATTCCCCTTCTTCTTTATATCCTCGAGCCTTTTTTTAAGTTGCTTCTGCACCCTTTATATCCTGTAAAGACCACATTACACCAACAATCCATAACAGTCAACAGCTATTTGGAACAGGTTAACATAGACGAAAAAAAAACAGGGTGGATCGAACGACCCACCCTGTATGCTGTCCTTTATTTAGCCTTTGATCACCCTTGGCAGTATCATCTGGTGCTGCGGACAGATCGATGCCGGGTTCTGGTAGCAGCAGTTCGC
>DIFC01000054.1:9061-17623 GCA_002418945.1 Deltaproteobacteria bacterium UBA5758
TAGTATGACTTGACCAGCTTGTTCATCTGGGCGATGATCGGCGCGAGGGGCTTTCCTCCATCCTTCTCCTTCACGAGCCTTCTCGCGAAGCTTGCCGCTGCAGCAGTCTCGCCGTGCATAACGTAGATCTCGGTCGTTGCGGTCCCTAGGGTGAAGCAGTTGTTGTTGTTTGCCTGCGGCCCCGCCATGATGTAGTGAGCGGCCGCGGTGCCTTTTCTCAGTACGATGGTCATCATGGGGAGATCGCTCTGCTCGATGGAGTAGATGAGCGCCTGGCCCAATCCGAGAAGCTCCGCCTTCTCCGCGATGTCGCCGACGTCGATGCCCGATGTATCCTGGATCCAGATCATGGGAACCCTGTCTCTGCCGCACAACGACACGAACTCGTTGACCTTGATGAGGCCCTGGCGGTAGAACTTGCCTCCGATCCCGGGATAGGGTGCATATTCCGGGTAGCCTTTAGGCATCATGCCCTGCCTGTTCGCAACGATGCCGAAGAGGAAGCCGTCGACCTTTACAAGGCCCGTATAGAGCTCCGGACCGTAGCCGGGCCTGAACTCCATGTGCTCGCTGTTGTCCACGAGCCTAGCCATGAACTGTTCGACGTCATAGGTCATCTTCTGGTTAAAGGCAACGATGCTGTAGAGGTCTTCGATCGGGAATTTCGGTTCTGCCGGCTCTGCAACTCTGAAGAACTTGTAGTGGTTATAGGCGGGGAGATAGGTGACCCACTCCTTTACGGCGTCGAGGATCGCTTCCTCGCTCTGGAATACCTGTTTGAAGAACCCTGTGTGGTCGTAATGTATCTCGACCCTGCCGGGAGGCACTGCCTTGAACTTTCTCGTTGCATCGATAAGCTGCTCCGCTGTCTCCTCGTCGAAATAGCCTTTTGGCGACATGCCGCTTACGATGCCGGCGCCGCCGACGGCGATGTTGCAGTCCTTATGCGCGAGGAGCAGTGTCGGGGAGATTCCCTGATAGCCGCCGCCCGCCGGGTTCGTTCCGTAGATTGCGGCAAGAACGGGGATGCCCAGTTTGTTCAGCTCTGCGTGCCTGAAGAAGGTGGTCCCGCTCCCTCTCCTGTCTGCATACATCTTCTCCTGCTCGGGCAGTTTTACGCCGCTGCAGTTCACAAGCCATACGAGGGGGCAGTGAAGCCTCTTCGCGATATCGGTAACACGGAGGATGTTGTGCGGCTGACCTGCTATCCAGGCGCCTGCCATGACCTTATTGTCAAAACCTATGATAACGCACCATCTGCCGTTGATCCTTCCGAGGCCGTCCACGACACCGGTGGTACCTGATTCTTCATTCAGGGGATCAAACAAGGTATGCAGCGGGGCCCATGTCCCGGGATCGAGGATATATTCAAGTCTCTGGTGTACCGTCCACTCACCTCTCTTGTTAAGGGTCTCCTTTGAGATACCGGCGTTGTGCGCCTTCTCAACCAGCTCCGCAATCTCCTGCTCGACTTTCCTGATCTCTTCAGCGTTCGCTTTATTCTCCTTGGCAGCTTTCGTCCATTCCTGCATCTTCGCAAAATACGGTCTCATACATACCTCCAGTGGCTTTTTAAATGATTTGTAATTATTTTCACAATTATATTTTTTTAGCCGCTTTTTGTCAATACAAAATGAAAAAATATTCCTGTTGTATTTAATGTTTAAAGAGCCTTTGGCCCGCGAAGACCATCGTCACGTTCGCCTCGTTGCAGGCCTCAATGGTCTCAAAATCACGCTCGGAGCCGCCCGGCTGTATGACGCCCGTCGCCCCCTCCTTGATCGCTGCATCGACGCCGTCCCTGAAGGGGAAGAATCCGTCGGAGACCACCACGGAACCGATGAGCCCTCCCTTCTGGGCCTTCGTGTACTCCTCGATCTCTTTCAGGTCCTCCATCTTCCGCAGGCCCTTTTCTGCTTCAAGCCTGAACACGGCGTAGGGGACGCCGAACTTCTTGAAGACCTCCTTGTCCATGAACTTTGTATACGCCTTGAACACGGCGATCTCTACGACGCCGACCCTGTCCTGCTCGCCGGTGCCGATTGCGACGGTTGCCTCATCCCTGACGAACAGCGCCGAGTTGGAGCTCACCCCCGATTCGACATACCACCCGAAGAGCATATCATTCAATTCCTTGTCCGTCGGCGGCCTTTTGATCGCGTATGCCTGTCCCTTATACGTTGTCTGCGCAGGCTTCAGGTCTTCTTTGCCCTTGATCGTGTAGGGTTGGGACTCCTGGAGGATAATGCCCCCGTCCATGAGGGATTTGAAGTCGATGTACCTCTTCCCTTTATAGCGCTGGAGCCTTTCGATCTCCCTGATCTGGAGGAGCCGGAGGTTCTTCCATTTTTTCAGCACGTCGATGGCTGCCCCTTCGAAGTCGGGGGCGCATATAACCTCGAAATAATAGGGGACCATCGCCTTCGCCGCCTCCACGTCGACGGTCTTGGTAAAGACGACGGCGCCGCCGAACGCCGCGATCCTGTCCGCCCAGAATGCCTTCTCAAAGGCGTCCGCAGCGGTCGCTCCGCATGCGGCCCCGCAGGGGTTGTTGTGCTTCATGATCGCGCAGGCAGCCTTCTTGTCCATGTATTTAAGTATATTGAGGGCGTTGTCCACGTCTGTGAGGTTGATCTTGCCGGGATGCTTTCCCACCTGCAGCATGTCCTTCTCCGCGACTCTGCTCGTAAGGCCGCCGTCGAAATCAAAGAACCGTACATCGCCGAGGACGATGTTGCCATTCACAAGCTCGTACATCGCAGCAGGCTGGTCGGGGTTTTCCCCGTATCGCAGCCCCCTCTCGACATCGCACTTCTCGTCCGCGTCGTAGATGTTCCAGACCTTCTTTTTGTAGACGAGCATCTGTCCGCCCAGATCGATCTTTACGGTATCCGGAAAATTGTCCTTAACGATCTTCTTGTACATCCCTTTGATGTCGTTCATTCAAAACCCCCTTTTTATTTTAGAACTGGAGAAACGGGGAACCGGAGAACCGGAGATTATAATCTTTTCAGTCCCCGTTTCACCGGTGCCCCATTTCACTCTCTCATAATTTTAAGAACGCTTCTGTCATGGACTCAACATCGAGTCCCTCCAGTTTCAGTACCTCTTCTGTGTCACCCGACGTCCCGTACGTCTTTGCCCCGAAGGACTCCATCCGCCCCTTGTAGCCGCTCTTCAGAAGGTGCTGCGCCAGGAACGGGGCGATCCCGGTATGGACGTTGTGGTCCTCATAGGTGACGATGACGGGGACCTTCATGATCTTCTCCATGGCTGCGGCGTCGATCTCCCGCACACAGGGCATATTGACCACCACCACGCTTACGCCTTTCTTCCGGAGGCCTTCCTGTATCTGCAAGGCCTTTGCGAGCATCCCGCCGTAGGTGATGATGGCGCCGGCCTGTCCTTCGCCGAAGATGTCCATCCTGCCGTACTCGAACACATAGCCGTCCCCGTAGACCGGCTTCCCGCCGCCATCAAGGATCACGGGCCACCTGTTCCTCCCCATGGCAACAAGGAAATTCCCCTCCTGCTGAGCGGCGTAGCGCACGGCCCTGTCGGTCTGGTTCGGGTCGCAGGGGACGATTACCTTGAACCTGTAAAGGCTGCCTGCGAGCCCGATATAATCCACGCACTGGTGCGTCTTGCCGTCGGGCCCCACGTCAAGCCCCACGTGGGTCAGCATCAATTTCAGGTTCGACCTGTTGATATCGTTCAGCCTGTGCTGGTTGTAGGTCTCGTCGATGCCGAAGACGCCGAAGTCCGCGAAGAACGTCAGTATACCCGTCGTCGAGAGGGCACCCGAGATCGTCGCTGCGTTGTGCTCCTGGATGCCGGCCTGAAAAAAGTAGCCGGGGTACGCCTTCGCGAAATCCCCCGTCTTGACGGAGCTTGCGAGGTCGCAGTCAAAGGCGCAGACCGCCTGCCCCTTCCCGATATTCCTGTCGGCCATGTCTTTCAGCGCCTTGCCGAAGGCCGTCCTGTTGTCGATCTTGTCCTCGTTGGCATAGGAGAACGGTACACCCGCGTCGATCGTCATTGCCGGCTCCTCGTATGCGCCTTTGAACGTGGGAGCGCCTTTTCTCACCTCCCTGTAGCGATCTATCCCGTCTTCGACGCCGAGGACCGCGACGGCTTCTTTATATTCCTTCTCGTTCAGCGGACTCCCGTGATATTTTTCCTTGTTCTCCATAAAGGGAACGCCGTTCCCCATGATGGTGCGTGCAATGATGCAGGTAGGGTTCTTCGCCGACCGCGCCTCTTTCAGCGCCCGGTAGACCTCGTTATGGTCATGGCCGTTGACCTCGATAACGTCCCAGCCATCCGAGAGGTAGTTCTCGATGATGTTCTGGGGCATGACGCTTGCTATGCTCCCGCTGATCTGAAGGCCGTTGCAATCGACGACGACGGTGATGTTCGACAGGCCGTACTTCTTTGCGAACCTCCGCGCCTCGCTGATCTGCCCCTTCTGCTGCTCGCCGTCGCCCATGAGAACGTAGACGTGGCTGCCGTCCTTTCGGATCTTCGACGCGATTGCAAAACCGCACCCCGCCGAGAGGCCCTGGCCTAAGTTCCCGGTGGACCAGTCGATGAAGGGGATGCCTTTTACCACGTGCCCTTCAAAGGGGCTCCCCGCCTTTCGAAAGAACGCTATCACCTCATCGACGGGCATGTGGCCGAGCCGCGCGAGGCTCGCGTAGACGCCCGGCGATGTGTGCCCGTGGCTCACGACGATCCTGTCCCGTCCCTCCCCGCTCAGGTTCGCGTACGCGAAAAGCACGAGGTACACATCAAGAGACGACATGGACCCGCCGGGGTGCCCCGATCCTGAAAGGGTCGTCATGGTGATTATGTCTCCCTTTGCCGTTTTTGATAGTTCCTTGAGATCGACCAGTTCTTTTTCGGTAAGTTGCTCTTTATCGAACATTTCCTTTGCCTCCTGACCAGTAGTCGCAATCATTTTTCACAAGACATTTTGCACATTCGGGCTTCTTTGCCTTGCAGGCGTATCGCCCGTGGAGAATGATAAGGAGCGACAGCGCCGTCCACATCGGTTCGGGCACCGTCCTTCTTATGTCCTGCTCTATCTTCTCGGGGTCTTCGTTCTTTGTCAATCCTATGCGGTTCAGGACCCTTATCATATGCGTATCGACGATAACGGCAGGCCTGTTGTATGCAAGACCGACGATCATATTGGCGGATTTGCGGCCTATGCCCTTCACGGCGGCGAAGGCGTCGATGTCGTCGGGGACCTTCCCGTTGAACCTCTGCACAAGCTCGCCGGCTATGTTCTTGATGTTCTTTGCCTTGTTCCGGTAAAAGCCTGTCGGCCTTATGTCTTCCTCCAATCGTTCCGCAGGCGCATCGATGTAATCCTGCAACGTCCTGTATCTCTTAAAAAGCTGTTCTGTTACCTTGTTCACCCTCTCATCGGTGCACTGGGCGGAGAGAACGGTGGCCACTACGAGCTCGAGGGGGTTTGAAAAATTAAGCTCGCACCTCGGCTGACCGTGCATATCTTTGAGCTTGCCAATGATCGATCCAATATCTTTCTTCATCTGTTGTTGTTGGGGTGCAGAATACATTCCTTATACCACTTACAATTCCCGTATTCAACGAGAAAATAAAGAACGATAAGTATATGAAAGGACTAAAGAATAATAAACAGAGCAAGGGCGGCGATGATAGGCATGCCGAAGAAAGATGACAATGGTGCGCCTGTCCTGATATACTGATCCGATGCAAACGCTGTGGGTCGTTATAACGGCCCTTATTATGGCCGCAGGCCTTCTGGGGACATTGCTTCCCTTCCTCCCGGGGATCCCCCTTATCTATGCGGGATATCTTTTCTATGGCCTGGCGACCGGCTGGCAGGACTACGGTTTGCGCGCCATGGCGGTCTGGGGGCTTGTCGTTGGAGCTGTCACCTTTCTCGATCTCTACGCGGGCTCGATCGGGGCAAAGAAATACGGCGCCTCCAGGCATGCCGTGTGGGGATCGATAATGGGCGCGGTGATAGGGGTGATCGTCGGCAACTTCATCGGGCTTATCGTGGGCCCCTTTGTCGGTGCAATAGCAGGCGAGCTTATCGCGGGCAAGTCCTTACGGCAGGCCTTTCGATCCGGGTGGGGCGCGATCCTCGGGCTTGTTGCCGGCAACCTTGTCAGGGTCACCGTGGCGATCGCCATGATCGGCGCCTTTTTTTGGTGGATAACGCAGTAGCAGGATAAAGCGCGGCGTACGGACCGGCATGCGCGGCGTCGTTCGAAAAAAACAAGATCGTTCGTAGGTGTCAACGGTTTTAAAGGGAACATTTGCATTGATTTTTCCTGCCCTTGGTATATAAATAGTGCATAAGGAGGGATAATGGACGCTTTCACAGATGATCAGGAATTTGTTTCCGCTATCAACGAGCTGTTCAACGAGAAGATCCCTTTCAATAAGGTGCTCGGCCTAAAGGTCGAATCGATAAGCTATGAGAGCGTGAAGGTATCGTTCCAGATGCGGGGCGAACTGATGGGGCACTACAAGCGGGGCATGCTGCATGGGGGCGTCATATCCTCCGCCATCGATGTCACGGGCGGCCTGGCCGCGTTCATGGGCCTTCAGAAAAAGATGCCCGGCGAGACGCTGGAGGCAAGGATCGAGAGGTTCGGCAGGGTGAGCACCATCGATGTACGCATCGATTTCCTGCGCCCCGGCGTCGGCAAGCGGTTTATTGTCGCAGCCTATACGCTAAGGACCGGGAATAAGGTGGCCGTCACGAGGATCGAGCTGCACAACGACAAAGATGACCTCATTGCCGTTGGCACCGGGTCGTATATTGTGGCATGATCTCAAATGAAGCAGCAAGAAGGAGGAGATCTCATGGAGAACGCGATGAACAATGAAGAGGCCATAAGGTCGGCAAAGACCCTCACCACGATCATCTACGCGCTCTATGCGGCATCGTATTTCGTTGGCATAACGGCCATCGTCGCTATCGTTATAAACTACATCAAGAAGGAGGATGTGGCAGGGACGTTCCTGGAAAGCCATTTCCGGTGGCAGATCAGGACCTTCTGGTTCGGCCTGCTCTGGGGCGTGCTGGGGGGAATAATGGCGCTGATCATCATCGGCTGGGCCGTGCTCGTTGCCGACGGCATCTGGATCATCTATCGCCTTGTAAAGGGCTGGCTCCGCCTCAACGAGAACAAATCCATGTACGCCACGTAAGCAAAAGGCAAAAGGGGGCAAAAGGGGACGTTCTTAAGAAATTAAATAACAATTGGGATGACGAGGCATCATCCTTCTGTACAACTTTCCATTGCGTTATTTAGTTTTTTATTGGAAGAGTTGATTCTAATTTAACCAGGGTGCAAGTGGCTAAGAATGACCGACTAAAGAGGTTTTTTGGAAAGGAATAAAAGTTACTTAATTTTTTAAGAACGTCCCCTACTTTATACTTTATTTATGAGAAACGTATGGATCGCATTTGGGTTGACGCTGTTTGCCGGAATGGCGACCGTTGTCGGAAGCGCCATCGCATTCACGGCGAAAAGGACGGACTATCGCTTCCTATCGGTAGCGACAGGATTCTCGGCCGGTGTGATGTTGTATGTATCTTTCGTCGAGATATTCTTCAAGGGTGTTGATGCCCTGGTGGAACGCTTTGGCGAAACCGGGGCACACTGGATCAACGCGGGTTCTTTTTTTGGTGGCATGTTGCTGATAGGGCTGGTTGACAGCCTGATCCCGGCCGCGGAGAATCCACACGAAACACGCTCAGAAGCGGAAACGAGGCCATTGCACGATTCCATGGCGCCGAAGCCAAAATCCCAGGCATTGTCATGGTCGAGTGTAGAATCACCGGATCCACACAAACACCATGCACACCAAAAGCTCCTGCGCATGGGCCTGTTCACCGCATTGGTGATTGGAATTCATAACTTCCCGGAAGGTTTGGCCACCTTCCTTGCGGCGCTCAATGACCCCAGCCTGGGCATGGCTATTGCCGTCGCAATAGCCATGCACAACATACCCGAAGGAATCAGCGTCTCCGTCCCAATCTTTTACGCCTCCGGCAGCCGCAAGAAGGCCTTTTTTTACTCAGCTCTCAGCGGATTGGCTGAACCCATTGGAGCCATCATCGCATATGCTGCGATCAAGTTCTTCCTCGGCGGCAACACCGGGATGATTCCTGCGGAAGTCATGGGGATCCTTTTTGGTGGCGTGGCAGGTATTATGGTGTATATCAGTCTCGATGAGCTGCTACCCACAAGCCGGGCCTACGGCAAAGGTCACGACAGTCTTTTTGGATTGGTTGCGGGCATGCTCCTGATGGCGCTCAGCTTGTTGCTGATGAAGTAGCGGTTTCTGTTTGATCTTGGGATTTTTGGGACGGTAACAGGGACGTTGGTAACTTTCGTAACTAACTTGCTGCGACCAAAGGTATGCAGTCAGTTAGCGAAATGGTTTTTCGTGCTGTCATTACACACTTTGAGGCATGAGAGATGGAAGTGGATTATGAGTTAGTTACAGAAGTTACCAACGTCCCCTCCAGTTGCCTCATAATTAATTCTT
>DIFC01000007.1:0-8116 GCA_002418945.1 Deltaproteobacteria bacterium UBA5758
GGCATGGTATTGATGATGCCTGATGTGCCCTTTTCTATAAAATCGATGCTTTTGCCGACGCTCAGGATCGCCTCACCTTCGAAGCTTTCATGGATGTAAGGGCCGGCCTTATCAAGTATCTTCCTTACCTTCGGTTCCTTCCCGTATTTAAGATGATCTTCGAAGATCTTTTCCATCATATGCTCGTCTTTGTTTTGTATATATTCGGTGAGAAGCAGGTTTACAAGATTCGACACCCTGTTGTTCTTAATGGATTTCTTCTTGCTCATCTGGTTCACATATGCGATCCATTCGCAGCCCGGGGCAAGCCACACCTCTCCGCCCATCTTCTCAACCTTTTTCACGAGGTTGTCATTCCCGAACCTGTTCGACCTGATATAGATCTCCCCCACGATCCCGATAAGGGGCTTCCTGCCGTCCTGCTTTTTGACCTTCAAAAATCTTTGAAGCTCCTCGTCCAGCACCCTGCCGATATCCTCGCCGCCTCTTGCGATCGATTCCGTGACGTTCTGTATCGCCTGACGGTAGATCTTCTCGGTCTCCCCTTCTTTCATCTCGTACGGCCTCGTTTCGTGCAGCATCTTTATGAGAAGGTCCGCGGCAACGAAGGCCCTCCATCCAAGCCGCGAGAACTTTCCACCGACGATATTCAGCGCCTTGTAAAAACCGTCATCCTGGTTCGGCGCGTAGATCGGGATGTTGCCGTATCCAAGCTCGTCGAGCACCATCCTGTGGAACCTGTGATACTGGCCGAAGCGGCAGGGACCGCTTCCTGAAGGCATGAAAAAGGCGCTCTTTTCCGGGTCAAAGGAGCCGCTCATTGTCGTCTTCACCATGTCTCCCGTTGTCAGTATGCAGGGGTAGCATTCCTTTCCTGTTGTAAATTTTCTTCCTATATTGACTGTCCTCTCATCCGACTCCTCCATCACTTCCGCTTCGAGACCGCATGCCCTGAAGGCTCCTGCAAGGGCCACCGCGTGATCCGACATATAAGGGATAAAGATCTTCCTCCGCTTTCCGTCCATTGAGAAGCTGGCTATCTTCTTCGCCGGTGCCTGCTTGCGGATTCTGGCGTTCTTTATGCTGTCGAGAAAGGCCTCAAGCCTTGTAACAACGCCTGCATCGGCGCTGTGCTCATCGATCTCAAGCTGCAGGTAGGGCTTCCCGTTCATGATCCTCTTGAAGAAATGGGTTATGAACGAATCGGGCCCGCACCCGAAGCTCGTGATATAGATCGCGTACAGATTGTCCCTTTCCCGTATGGTCCTTGCCGCCCTCAGGATCTTCTGTCCGTAGCCCCAGTACATGTTCCGCAGGTCGTCGTCGATCTCTCCTGACGGGTCAAGGGGGAGCATATCCATCGGGACCGGATGGACGCCCAGGTCGATCAATTTGTTATGGATATTCAGGTTCGCACCGGGATCGGCGCTGTTGTAAGGCCTGCCGACGATGATCATCGCCTTTTCGTTTCCTTCAAGCCTGGAGAGAAAACCCTCGCCCTCCTCATGACACCTTTTGTAGAATTCATCCTGAACCGTGATGGCCACATCGAACGCCCTTTTAATATCCCCCTTCGACCTGCCTATCGTCTTGCCGTATCGTACGAGATTGTTCAGCGCCCCTTCTTTCCCCTCTCCGAAATGAATGATGGGCGTGTCAACCTTTACGCCCATGGCGTCAAAATCGATGGATGCCTTCACCGTATAGGGAATAGACTGGGCATAAGGGCATGCAAAGGTATTTGCGATGTCCTCGGAGGGCTTCTTGAGGTTTATGACGCTGGGGATGAAGACCCTCTTCACGCCCTTCTGGAGGATGTTCAGGATGTGGCCGTGCGCAAGCTTGATCGGGAAGCAGGTCTCCACGATAATATTTTCTACGCCGTCACGGATTGTCTTTTTATTCGTCATGTCAGAGACGACAACGGAAAAACCAAGCTCTGCGAGGAAGCTTTTCCAGAACGGGAGAAGTTCGTGGCTGTATAGGATCTTCGGTACCCCTATCTGTTCGCCATCGACCTTCTTATCATAGATCGAGTTCAGCAAACCTTCGCGTACCTTGAAAAGATCGACGGATTCTCTTCTCTTGACCTTTCTCACCACGTCGTATTTTTCGCACCTGCTCCCGTAATACAACGGCGTTTCATTTTCCACGATAACCTTTCTGATCTCACAGAGGTTCTCGCATCCTTTACACTCGAATGTCTCGATCTCGTATCGCCTCTTGCTCAGGTCAAAACCCTTAAATCCGCTCTTTTCCCAGGTCTTCTCCTTCATGGCAAGGATCGCAACGCCTATCGCCCCGGTTACGTCGTGATGCGACGGCACCGTTACGGGTTTCTTAAGCACCTTTTCAAAGGCGGCGATGACCCCTTTGTTGAAGGCCGTTCCCCCCTGAAAAAAGATCCTGTTCGCTATCCGTTTGTCACCCACGACCTTATTCAGGTAATTCTGCACGATGGAGTAAGAGAGCCCGGCCACGATATCTTCGGTCTTCGACCCGCGCTGCTGATGGTGGACGAGGTCGGATTCTATGAACACCGTGCAACGTTCTCCCATCTTGACCGGTTTTTTTGAAGAAAGGGCGAGGTCGCCAAACTCCTCCTTTATCGAAATTCCGAGGCGCTCTGCCTGCTCTTCGAGGAAGGAGCCGGTACCGGCAGCGCATGCCTTGTTCATCTCAAAGTCTACGATCACCCCATTGTCGATGCTGATGTATTTAGAATCCTGTCCGCCGATCTCGAATATTGTATCCACCTCAGGATCGATCGCTATGGCTGCTTCCGCCTGGGCGGTAATCTCATTCCTTACAATGTCGGCACCGATAAAATCGGCCGTCAGATATCTCCCCGACCCCGTTGTCCCGGCTCCGACGATCTCAACAATGTCTCCGACCTCTTCACCTATCTCCAGAAGACCTCTCTTCACCGCTTCGAGGGGCCTTCCCTCTGTCATCAGGTAGCGCTTGGCAAGCACGTTCCTGTCCTCGTCGATGACGACAAGGTTTGTGCTTATGGAGCCTACGTCTACTCCGAGATATACCTTTGTCCTGCCCGTGGGCTTCTTCATCGCATACTGGACATTAAGATTCTCCGGGGAGATAGAAAGGGGCTCCTGAGATGTCGCAGGTTCTTCCCTCTTTAAATAATCATTTAAGCCTTGAAGCCCTGCGAACTTCCGTTTTAACGAAAGGTCGTCGAGCACCGCATAGACAGCTCCAATGGCCCCCATTGAGGCAAAGTAATCAGGGACGAAAAAATCCTCATCCTTGAGCAAAAAGACCTCCCGTATGGCCTTTCTCATGCCCGCATTCGCGGCTACGCCCCCCGTAAAGGCTACGGGGCTTTTCATCTCTTTTCCCTTAGCGATGTTCCCTTTGAAGTTCCTCGCCAGCGCATAGCAGAGACCAGCCACGATCTCGTAGTCGGGAGTCGCAATCTGCTGCAGGTGGATCATGTCGGATTTTGCAAAAACCGTGCACCTGCCAGCTATCCTCGGAGGGTTTTTCGATCTCAACGCGATTTCGCTGAATTTCTCAATGGTAAAACAGAGCCTCGACGCCTGCTGATCCAGGAAAGATCCCGTGCCGGCAGCGCAAAGGGCGTTCATCGAGAAATCTTTTACCCGCAATGATCCTTGTCTTTTTCTGCCGGGCTCGAAGATAATCAGCTTGGAGTCCTCTCCGCCGATATCAATAATGCTGCCAGTTTTTGGATAGAGGTAGCTGAAACTCTTCTCTATCGCTATGATCTCGTTTACGAAAGCGGCGCCGATGAGCGAAGAGAACAGGCTCGCTCCGGTTCCGGTCGTTGCGATAAAATCTATCTCATAGGCTTCTGCGCATTCCTGGAGAAGCCCGCTCGCCACATGGAAGGGCTTGCCTTTGTGTCGCACATACCGGTCATTGATGATCTTCCCCTTTTCGTCCATAACGACCAGATTGATGCTCACAGAACCGATATCGATCCCTATCCTGAACATGTCTTCCTCCACGGTCTACAAAGGCTTTGATTTTACATGGCGCATATGATAATTATAATAAAAATGTGTTCTAATCAACAAAAATGTAGGGCAGTTCATTACAAATTATCACATGGTTGATCCGGCCGGATGAAACGCGTTCATATATATGTTGAAGGAAGGGTGCAGGGTGTCTTTTTCAGGCACTACACCATGAAGACGGCCTCTGAATACAGCATAAAAGGATGGGTAAAAAATCTTGTCGACGGCAGGGTGGAGATGATCTGCGAAGGCCTTGAAGCGGACATTGAAAGAATGATCGAGTGGTGCAGGCAAGGGCCCCCTGGCGCTCATGTTGTGAAAATAGGTACTGCCTGGGAAGAATACAGGGGAGAATTTGAATCCTTCGAGATCATCCGCTAAGAGCACCTACTATCCTCTCTTTCTCGATATCGCTCAAAAATCGTGCGTTGTCCTCGGCGGTGGGAAGGTTGCCGAGAGGAAGACGAGGATGCTTCTCAAATTCGGCGCAAAGGTAAGAGTGATCAGCCCCGAAGTCACAAACGCCCTCCAGGTTCTCGCACAAAAGGGAAAGATACACATCGCTATACGCCGCTACAGGGCGACAGACCTTCGGAGCGCCTCTCTCGTATTTGCCGCAACGGGTGACGAAGGGGCAAACAACAGGATCAGGGAAGATGCCCGCAGGGCGAACATCCCCGTCAATGTCGTCGATAATCCCGATCTCTGCGATTTTATCGTTCCGTCCATCATAAAAAAGGGGCCTGTTGTCATAGCCATCTCCACTTCCGGGGTGCTGCCGCTTCTTTCGAAAAGGCTCAGGCAGGAGCTGGAAGCCATCGTTAAAAGGGATTATGTCAAATACGCGGATACCGTCGGCAGATTCAGAAGGTTTATCATTAAGCATATAGAGGATAAAAAAACGCGCAGGGAGATGATGAAAAAGATCGGCGGTATGTCCGTGGAAGAGCTGAACCGCATGGGGCTGAAAGAGATAAAGCGCATGCTCCTCCGGACGCGCACATGAATGTCCTGATCTTTTACAGCGCCCTCTTCTGCTATCTTTTATCTTCGCTCGCATACCTCGTCTATCTCGTCTATAATAAAAAGACCGTCGAAAAAGCAGGCCATTATGCACTCCTTGCCGCCTTTTTTATCCATCTCGCCTCCGTTGTTTTCAGATACTTTCAGGCAGGGCACACGCCGATAACAAACATGTTTGAGTCCCTTTCCTTTTTTGCGTTCTGTATCGCGGGTTTCTTTCTCTTTCTGAAAAGGACATACGCAATAAGCTCCATCGGCTGCATCGTGCTTCCCGCCGTATCTCTCCTGCTCATATGGGCGCTCACTTATCCTACGGACGTAAAGCCTCTGCCGCCGATCCTCAAAAGCTACTGGCTACCGATTCATACGACATTTTCGTTCCTCGGTAACGCCATATTTTTTATAAGCTTTCTCGTTTCCATCATTTACATCATCGCCGAGCGTGAAATAAAAAGAAAAAAGTCTTTTCTTTTTTCAGCGCGGTTCCCTTCCCTCGAGACCCTTGACTTGATCAACTACCGGTGCATGTCCTACGGGTTCCCCTTTCTGACGGTAGGCATCATAACCGGCTCAATCTGGGCAGGCTTTGCTTGGGGATCCTATTGGAGCTGGGATCCGAAAGAGACATGGTCGCTTATAACATGGATCGTATATGCCATACTGATCCATAACAGGCTCGCGATAGGCTGGCGGGGTAAAAAGACGGCGTATCTGATGATAGCAGGGTTTATTTCCATGCTGTTTACTTTCTTAGGGGTAAACTTCCTGCTCGGCGGGCTGCATTCGTACATGTGAGAAAGGAGCGGTAAATAGTATATCGTATGTAGTATATAGTGAACAACAAAAGAATCCTTCGATATACGAACTACGATATACGATATACTGTTAGAGGTTTTAAATAGATGCAAATCGTTGTATTCGGATTGAACCACAACACGGCCCCTGTCGAGATCAGGGAAAGGCTTTTCCTGGCCGAATCCCAGATACCGCAAATGCTCAACGCGCTGCAGGACAAGAGTATCGGGGAATCCGCGGTTCTTTCAACATGCAACAGAACGGAGATCTATTTCTGCACCGGTCAGGCCGATGAATCACTGGCAATGATCAAAGACCTCCTTGTTAAGTATTTTGATATAGACAGTAAGGTTCTCGAAGGATACACCTATACCTTTAAAGACGAGTCATCATACAGGCATCTCTTTCTTGTCGCTTCTGGCCTTGATTCGATGGTCGTGGGAGAACCTCAGATCTTTGGACAGGTAAAAGACGCTTACAGGATAGCCGTTCACAGCAAAACGACAGGATATCTCCTGAACAAATTATTCCACAAAACCTTCAACGTGGCAAAACGCGTAAGGTCCGAGACCAGGATAGGGTATAACCCTGTCTCCATCAGCTCCATGGCAATCGAGCTGTCTAAAAGGATCTTCGGGGACTTGCGCAACAGGAAGGTGCTCGTTATCGGCGCAGGCGAAATGAGCGAGACAGCCCTGAAACATCTGAAAAAAGAGGGCCTCAGCGACATCTTTATCATCAACAGGACCTTCGGGAACGCAAAAAAGCTTGCCGAAGACATTGCGGGGATCCCCTACCCTTTTGAAGCCATGCCCGACCTCCTCGGACAGGTCGACATGGTGCTCGCTTCAACCGGTGCAGAGAGGCCCCTCATCGGACCAGGCCTTGTTCTCCAGATCATGAAAAGGCGGAAGAATAGGCCCCTCTTTATTGTCGATATTGCGGTACCCCGCGACGTCGAACCATCTGTAAATGATATAGAGAACGTCTACCTCTATGACATCGACGACCTCAAGGATCTCTCCCAAAAACACCTTTCCGACAGGCTGAAGGAGTCCGAGCGGGCCCTCCGAATCGTCGATGAAGAGGTGAAAAAATTTTCTTCATGGCTGCGGCAATCAGAAAAGAACCCCCTTATAGCCTACGTTATCGATAAGGCAGAAGCGATCCGCTCGAAAGAGTTCAAGAAGGCCTCGCAAAAATTAAAGAATGCAGACGAGGAGACCATCCGGAACATAGAGACGCTCACTAAGGCGATCGTCAACAAGCTGATCCACCCGCACGTTGCGCTCATTAAACAAGACAGCGAGGCATCGGAGACAATCAAAAGATTGTTCACGTTCGAAGAAGAAGATGAAAAAGATCTGGACGATAGGAACGAGAGGCAGTAAACTCGCCCTGAAACAGACAGAGATCGTGGTCAGAGCGCTCTCGTCGCTCTATCCCGGCATGGAATTTCCGGTAAAAACGATTAAGACGAAGGGCGACACCATCTGGGACAGGCCTTTACATCTTATCGGCGGCAAGGGCCTCTTCGTAAAAGAGATCGAGGACGAACTTCTCAGAGGATCCATCGATATGGCGGTCCACAGCGTAAAAGACCTGCCGTCCGAACTTGAAGATGGGCTTATCCTCGGCGCTGTCCTGAAGAGGGAAGATCCAAGGGATGCCTTTATCTCCCTTGGATACAATAGGCTCGAAGCCGTTCCTCCGCTATCAAAGATCGGGACAAGCAGCTTGAGAAGAAAGGCCCAGATCCTGCGCCTCAAAAAAGAGATAGAGGTAATCCCATTGCGCGGCAACGTGGATACCAGGATCAGAAAGCTTAAGACCCAGTCCTTGGACGGCATAATCCTCGCCTGCGCCGGGGTAAAACGAATGGGATTCACCGAACACATCAGGGAGATCATACCCGTCGATATCATGGTGCCCTCAGCGGGTCAGGGAGCCATCGGGATCGAGGTCCGCTACGACAACAACGAGGTGATACAGCTCCTCAGTCCTGTCAATGATCCCGTAAGCGCCGAAGAGATCTCTATAGAGAGGGAGCTTCTCGGCAAGATAGGCGGCGGATGCCAGATACCCCTCGGCATTCACGCGAATATCAAAGAGCGGTCCCTTACGCTATATCTTTCGATGGGCGGGGAGAACGGGAGGACCTTCGTGCATGAAAAAGAGACTTATCGGAGAGAGCAGGCCGCCGACGCCGTACGGGAAGCGCACAACAAAATAAAACCATTTCTTGCCTGACCCCCCTCACCCTGACCCTCTCCCGCGAGGGGAGAGGGAACATTATT
>DIFC01000007.1:8155-29154 GCA_002418945.1 Deltaproteobacteria bacterium UBA5758
CTATGACCCTTTTCCGCGAGGGGAGGGAATGTTGTTGCCTGGTACCGCCTGTGTCCTTACCATGCTTTGGAGGGGGAATAAAGAAAGGGCCATGAAGCTCCGTTTGTTTCGGACATTTGATATTTGGATTTTGATAATTGTTTAGAATTTCGTGCTTAGAATTTCGTGCTTGTATTGTGCTTCGTGTTTAGCAATCCTATATTGTTACATATTTCCGCATGAAATAAAAAAATGCCCCCTTCGGGAGGGGGCATTAATGGTAAACGTTATAAAAACCCGACTACATTGCGTCCTTCAAAGCCTTTCCGGCAATAAATTTAGGCACTTTTCGCGCGGGGATCTTGATCTCACTCCCTGTCCTGGGGTTCCTTCCTTTTCTTGCCTTTCTTTTCGATACGGAGAATGTCCCGAAACCGACAAGCGTTACCTTCTCGTCCTTCTTGAGCGCCTTCTTGACACCTTCGAGGAAGGACTCAAGCGCCTTTCCCGCGGCAGCCTTCGATATCTTCGAATCGGCCGCCATCTTGCCTATTAGCTCTACTTTGGTCATAAACACCCCTCCTTTTAGATAATTAGTTTAAGGCAATACTCATAACAACCTTACTTATAGATAGTTTATACTCCCTATTCCACAAAATATTCAATATTTATTTACATTTTTCGCAAACATTTTTGAAATTTTTCAGGATCTACCTTTTTGCCTTGATGCGGCCGTAATCATCCTCGACCCGCTCAATGTCATCCTCACTGAAACCTTGTCCTGACTGTATCTCTATTATCGTAAGGTCGCCTTTGCCCTTGTTCACAATTCTATGCAAGAAATGCACGGGAATATCAATCGACCTGCCCGCCTGCACCGGTATGTCTTCATCGCCGAGCGTTACAATGCCTTCACCTGATAGAACAAACCAGTGCTCAGTCCTCAATCTGTGCCTCTGGAGGCTTAAACGCCCGCCGGGATAGACAACGATCCTTTTTACCTTGTGGTCTTTCTCATCGGCCAGAACGATGTAATATCCCCAGGGACGCTCCTCTGCATTTGTATTCACTGATCTTCTCTCCTCGTGCCTTTTTTACACAATACCAGATAACGCAACCACGGGCAAACTTTTTATAAAGACACGCCCGGCAATGACACATAAAAATATGCTTGAAAATATCATTTGTCCATTATATATTGACCGTTATCGAAAGGATCTTCGATGCGCCCATTAAAGCTTTTCCTGAAAAAATGCTTTACCCCTATCACCATCCTTGTCGTGCCCCACTCAAAATCCCGTCCCTTCCAGGTTAAGGTATCTTTCGTAACCCTGTTGGCCTTTGGCTTCCTTTGTTTGACGGGGGCCGGCTATGTAGCATCTGTCTGCGTCGACACTATCGAATATTATGCAATGAAAAAGGAGCTCTCATACCTCGTGCAGGAGTTCGACGCCCTGAAATCTACCATTTCGTCATTAAAAAAGGCCGATATCGAGTTCACAAGGCTCCTTTCCCTGAAATCGAGGAACACTATCCTCGAGACCGCGGACTTCAAGGATACGGGGGCGCTTGACATCGAATCACTGAAGAAGCAGGTCAACGAATCCATCCGGTCGGTCTTCGCGATCAGGAAATTTATTGCAGAACAAAAGGATCTCTATATCGCAACCCCATCCGGATGGCCGATCCAGGGAGAGGTAAGCTCCTATTTCGGACAAAGGGAGCACCCGGTGACGGGCGAGAGGAGCATGCACACGGGGGTCGACATACGCGCCCACTCCGGCACGCCGGTGTATGCGACAGCGCCGGGGATAGTCAGCTTCTCGGGCTGGACAGACGGCAGCGGCTACATCATTGTTCTGGAGCACGGTTATGGTTTCAGCACCGCTTATGCGCACAACAAGAAAAACCACGTTGCGGTCGGTCAAAAGGTAAAAAAAGGCGAACTGATTGCAAGCTCAGGCTCGACAGGAATGACAACAGGGGCCCACCTCCACTACGAAGTATGGAAAGACAGCAGGCAGATCGATCCGAGCCCCTATCTGAAAGAGACAAAATAATGTTCCGTAAAAGAAACTCGACGCTTGAAACGTTCATCAGCAAGGATGTAACAATCAAGGGCGAGCTCATGACCGAGGGGGTCGTCAGGATTGACGGTAATTTTGAAGGCAGCATCAGTGCCGGCGGGGTCATCATAGGGAAATCAGGTGAGATCAAAGGAGATGTGTCGGCCCGCGAGATAATGGTCGGAGGCAACGTCGTAGGGAACATCGATGCGAAAGAGATCATTGAAATAAAACCTGGAGGGGAGGTTCAGGGCGATATACAAACTTTCAAGCTTATCATATCTGAAGGCGCCTTTTTCATTGGGCGCTCCTCAATGCAGAGGCCACTCGATGCCGCCCCCGAACACCCTGAACATGATGAACCAGTCGAAAATAAGGTAAAAAAACTCTTCAAATCAATCTCTATATTCTGAAGGACATCCCCCGAAAACTTGCCTATTCAGCTCCAGCGGATGCTGTTAACGAAGCTCACACACCCCCTCTTCGGGCAACACTGTCTCATCTCACAGAAAAAGGCCAAAGGACAGTTGGCGTAGCGGCATCGTTCCCCCTCACCCTGACCCTCTCCCGCGAGGGGAGAGGGAATGTTGTTGCTATGACCCACTGCCGCGAGGGGAGAGGGAATGTTGTTGCATGTGTTTTTAGTGCGGGTTACAGTCCGGCAATATAAAAAAAACTTGAAACTTTCTGTGAGCCGAATACAATATGCTTAGGTATGTTTATATCATACATAATAAAAAGAAAAGGAGAAAAACATGATACCTGAAAAAAAGGCCGGCAGTTCGGAATATGATGAAAAAGATATCACCACCGTCGTCGCCGATGATCTTGAGATCAGGGGGACCATCAAGTTCAAGACATCTGTCATGCTGAAGGGTATCTTCGAGGGGGAGATATTCTCGGAAGGGCTTCTCGTCGTCGGGCCTACCGCGAAGGTCACAGCCACTATCAGCACAAAGACCCTCGTGTCCCACGGGGAGATCTCCGGCAACGTCACGGCAACAGATCAGGTTACCCTGAAAAACAGCTCCCTCCACAATGGGGACATTAGCACCCCAAACATCATTATTGAGAACGGCGCCGTCTTTAACGGCTCCTGCTCGATGAGGCCAAAAGACGCGGCGACAGGGTAAAGGCGGCAACAAGATCCGCTATATCCCAAAGCCCGCAGAAAGGAGGTAGTAATGGGGAATGGAATACCGATCATTAACGAACCGGTCGAAGAGAAGATCGCCACCGTCATCGCCGATGATCTCGAAATCAAGGGGACAATCGCCTTCAAGACATCTGTCATGTTGAAGGGTATCTTCGAGGGGGAGATATTCTCGGAAGGGCTTCTCGTCGTCGGGCCTACCGCGAAGGTCACAGCCACTATCAGCACAAAGACCCTCGTGTCCCACGGGGAAATCAGGGGCGACGTTATAGCAGAAAAACAGGTGGTTTTAAGGGGGACCTCAACACATACCGGCGACATAAAAGCTCCTTATATCATGATCGAGAGCGGGGCGGCCTTCAACGGCGCCTGCATTATGGAGAGAGGGAAGACCACTCTCCCGGTATACGACGCAACCCCTGAAGATCAGCAGCCCGAAGAGTCTTCAGGCGCCCCTGACACCCTGAGCGTTGACGAAGCCGAGGGGGAAGAACCAAAACCCGGCGAATTTCTCTAAAAAGCCTTGCCCCTCGCAAAGCCCCCTTAGAACACAGGGAAAGGCCGAATATACCAAGGATACTGTAGGTAACCAAAAGGTTTGCAGCAGGAAAAACCTGACACGGCGTTATTTATTTGATAAAAGACCCTTGTTGAGACAAAAATAAGGAAAAAATGGACAGAGAAAATGCGGAAAACAGATTAGAGGAGCTCAGGCGGGAGATCGAGTACCACAACCACCGCTATTATGTCCTCGACGACCCTGTCATCTCAGACGCAGAATACGATGCACTTATGAGAGAGCTTCAAGATCTCGAAGGTCAATATCCCGACCTCGTCTCCTCCAGTTCACCCACACAGCGGGTGGGGGCTCAACCCCTCGACGAATTCGATACCGTTCCCCACGCCGTCCCCATGCTGAGCCTTGCAAACGCCATGACCGCTGAAGAGGTCCTTGATTTTGACAGGCGGGTCAAAAAGATCCTCAATACCGAAGACGTGGACTACGCGATGGAGGTTAAGATCGACGGACTTGCCGTGGAGCTTGTCTACATCAACGGAGAGTTTACGTTGGGATCGACACGCGGCGACGGGTTCTTCGGAGAGGATGTCACTCAAAACCTCCGCACCATCAACGCCATCCCTATGCGGCTCATCCCTGCGCCCGGCAGTGTCCTGCCGGACCGCCTTGAGGTAAGGGGCGAAGTTTACATGGGAAGAAAAGAGTTCCAAGCACTGAACAAAAAGCGGGAGGAGGCCGGCGAGCCGCTCTTTGCAAACCCAAGGAATGCCGCAAGCGGATCCATCAGGCAGCTTGACCCGAGGATAACAGCAGGGAGGAAATTGAGCATATTCTGCTACGCGCCCGGCCAAATCTCGAATATCCGCTTTCAAACGCACGTTGAATTTCTTGACCACCTGAAGCAATGGGGATTCCGCGTAAACCCTTTTATAAAGCTATGCAGAAGTATTGACGATATCATATCGCATTATTCATATATCAAGGGCTTAAGAGAGCAGATCCCCTACGAGATCGACGGCACCGTTATAAAGGTGAACCGGATTGATTACCAGGAACAGCTGGGGGCCGTATCGCGATCGCCCCGATGGGCTATCGCCTTCAAGTTCGAGGCCCGAGAGGAGACTACCATCGTCGAGGATATCGAGGTCAGCGTGGGGAGGACCGGCGCCCTCACCCCTGTGGCGATCCTCAAGCCCGTCATGATCGGTGGCGCAGAGGTCTCACGGGCAACCCTTCACAATGAAGACGAGATACAGCGCAAAGACATCATGATAGGGGACACGGTCATGGTATCACGGGCAGGCGACGTAATCCCCGAGGTAGTAAGGGTAATCAAAGAAGAACGGCGAGGCCACGAAAGACCTTTCTCTATGCCGGTACAGTGCCCTGTCTGCGGCGAAGACGTCGTAAGGCCACCGGGCGAGGCGATCAGGCGCTGCGTCAACATCAATTGCCCTGCACAGATAAAGGGCAGCATAGAGCATTTTTCGTCGAAAAGGGCTATGGACATCGACGGACTCGGCACAAAGCTTGTCGAGCAACTGGTCGACAAAAAGGTCATAAGCGATGTCTCGGACCTTTATTATCTGAAGAAGGAAGAGCTTCTCGGCCTCGAAAGGATGGCCGAAAGGTCTGCACAAAACATCCTTGACGCGATAGACGCATCACGCAGGCGTCCCTTCGCAAGGTTCATCTACGGGCTCGGCATACGCCACGTGGGAGAGCATATCTCAGGCCTCCTTGCCGAACGCTTCAAAGATATTCGGGGATTGACGAAGACGGATGCGGAGACGCTCCTTAAGGTCCCCGAGATAGGTCCCGAGGTCGCAAGCAGCATCGTGTCCTTTTTTAAAGATACAAAGAACAGGGAAACCATCGGCAGGATACTCGCGGGCGGCGTCACAATAGAATACGGAGCGCAGGGCAAAGGGAAGCTTGACGGCACCCTTTTCCTCTTTACCGGCACACTTAAAGACATGTCCAGGGATGAGGCTCGGCAAAAGGTCGAGGAGCTCGGAGGAAAAACGACGAATGCAGTCAGCCGGAATGTTACCCACCTTGTTGCAGGAGAAGAAGCCGGCTCAAAGCTCGATAAAGCAAAAAAGATTGGAATAAAAATTCTCAGTGAAATAGAATTTCTACATACCATTCTTCATTAAAATTATCGTAAGCTCCGGCATAGAATGCGCGGCCTTTCGTAAATCATCGTTGTAAAGACTCTGGTGTTTGTGTTATATAGTCCCTGATGGCCTGTCGTATTATATCGTTTTTCCTGCTTCTCCTGTCGTGGTCTCTTTTCTTTCATGATATCTCCTATAGCGGGGAGTTCAGGGTCAGCCCAATACGCCTGGACCTTGATGCAAAGGCAAAAAGCGGTGTTGTTACCGTGTTCAATGAGTCTGATGTAAAACTGCAATGCCAGATGAAGGCCTTCGAATGGACGCAGGATAGTGAAGGCAAGGACGTCTACAATGAAACACAGGACATCATCTTCTTCCCGAGGCTCATGACTGTGGACCCGAAGTCCGAACGCATTATCAGGGCCGGCATCAGGACACCCGCCGTGGCAAAGGAAAAGACCTACCGGTTGTTCATCGAAGAGATACCGGAGCCGAAGAAGACGGAAGGAACTGCCGTAGCGGTGACCATCCGGTTCGGGGTACCGATCTTTGTAAGGCCCGTGAAGGAAGAGGCAAAGGGCGCCATTGAGAACGTCGGCCTCTCAAAGGGCACCATCTCCATCGCGGTCAGGAATGCGGGCAATGTCCATTTGATCATAAATTCGGTCACCATCCTCGGCAAAGACCAAAAAGGCGAGAAAACATTTGCCAGGGAGTTAAGCGGCTGGTATCTCTTGAATGGCGCATCAAGGACTTATTCCGCTCCCATCCCGCCCGACGCATGCGTAAAGACAGCCGCCTTCGATACAGAGGTCAAAACTGACAAGCTCAATTTGAAATACACCTTGAATGTCGATGCTTCGATGTGCGGGCAATAAGATCAAATATCACGGATACGGGATAGGTTTCTTCTGTCTCTGCCTCGTTCTGCTCTTTCCTCTCCATTCCGAAACCGCTGAAACGGTCATCGTGAACATCATCCTCAACGAGGAGGCAAAGGGCGAGTTCTTCGTCAACATGACCGGGGACGGGGATTTTCTCGTCAGGATAGAAGACCTCAGATCCATGGGTTTCAGCGATCCCAAAGGAAAGATCACCCAGATCACCGGCGAAACATTCCTTTCGCTAATGTCTATAGAGGGGGTCAGGTTTCTTTTCAATGAAAAGGCGCTGACGCTTGAAATTATGGCAAAACCCGATTTGCTCCCCCTGAAATCAGTGAACCTGATGCCGAAAAGACAGCCGAACGTATATTATCCGAGGGATGCAGGCGCATTTCTCAATTATAGTTTTGACCATAACTCAACAGATTCCTTCGAGTTTCAAAGCTTTAATGCGACCAACGAGCTCGGCATGCGGTGGAATGATTATCTTCTGCTTTCCAACTTCACCTACCAGAACAGCAAAGAGCAGGAAAACTTCGTGAGGCTCATGAGCAACATCACCTATGACAGAAGAAAGGATTTGCAGCGTTTTGTGGCAGGGGATTTTTATGCCCTCTCAGGTGACCTCGGGAGCAGTCTGAATCTCGGAGGCTTCAGCTTTTCAAAGGTCTATAAGATCGACCCGTACTTTGTAAACCGCCCTTTATTCAATTTTACGGGCCTTGCATCGCTGCCCTCAGATGTTGAGGTTTACCTCGACGGAACAAAGGTCATGACGGAAAGGTTCTCGCCAGGGCAGTTTTCCCTCAAGAACATCAACTACTATGGGGGCGCACGGTTCCTTGAAGTAGTGGTAAAGGATGCCTTCGGAAGGGAGACCCGGTACCGGCTTCCCTTTTATTTCACCGATATCCTCCTGAGCAAGGGGCTCCATGAGTACAGCTATAATCTCGGCTTTACGAGGAAGCAATTCGGTGTAAGGAGCGATGACTATGACGCCCTCGCCTTCTCAGCGTTTCACAGGTATGGCGTGAGCGACGGCTTTAATATCGGATTCAGCTCGGAAGCGAGACAGGGGAAATATGTCCTGGGCCCTCAGGCCGCGCTTTTGCTCGGGCGGTTGGGAACGCTTGTCTTTGCCTTTTCGGGGAGCCATGATCAGGATCTGGGTGGAGGCAACGCGGGGCTCTTGAATTACGGGTACCAGGGCAAGGTTTTCAACTGGCGGCTCCTTCTCAAACAGTATTCAAGGCACTACACGACAGTCGCCGATGATGTCCAGACCACAAAGGCCCAGCATGAAATAGGAGCGGGCATAGGCTTCGGAACAAATGCCTTCGGTTCTCTTTCGCTGGATTTCAGTAAGATCAAAAAGTACGAGGCGCAAGACACAAAAACATACACGGCGACATATTCGAGAAATATCACTCGAAACTCGACGATCCTCTCATCTTATAAGCATGTGCGGGAGGAAGGGAATTCAGACCAGTTCTATATCGGCCTTACATACTATTTCGACAACAATATCACCATGTCGGCCAGCCACATGCAAGACAAGGATAAGAACAGCCAGACAATGCAGATCACGAAGAATGTCCCTGTAGGAGAAGGGTATGGATACAAAGTGTACGGCGAAAGGACGGAATCGAACGGGACCGTGTCGAACACGGTTAACCCTTATTTTCAATACAATGGGAGATACGGAATATACACAGGAGAATACAGGGGCACCTATACCGGCGGGACGCAAACAGAAGCGTATCGATTCAACGCTGCGGGGTCCATCGCCTATACAGGCAATACCCTGGGGCTGAGCAGGCCCATCAACGATAGTTTCGGCGTAGTACAAACCGGCGGCCTGAAGGGGGTCAGGGTTTATGTGAACAGCGAAGAAGTAGGCAGGACCAATGCGTCGGGGAAGGTCTTCGTACCGAACCTCAATTCTTTTCTTGATAACCGCGTGTCGATCGACGAGAAGGACATCCCCATGGATTACACAGTCTCCAGCGTGGCAAGGTATGTCTCTCCCCCCTTTCGGAGCGGTTCTCACATAATGTTCGATGTCGCGAAATTCTACGCTATCACAGGCATGCTGCACATAAAGGACAAGGGCGAGGACAGGCCTGCGGAATTTATGGAAGTGACCATGAAGGTGGATGAAAAAGAGGTTGTCTTCCCCACGGGCAAGGGCGGTGAGTTTTACCTCGAGAATATAAAACCAGGACAATACAGGGCCGCTTTCGATTACAGGGATAAAAAATGCTCTTTTGACCTTGTAATACCGGAGAGCGATGATGTGATCATTGACCTCGGGGTGATAACCTGTGATATAATGAGTGGCAAATGAGTCTGCTGAGATCGATAGCCATCCTGTGCGTTCTTTTCTCCATTGCCGGGACTGCCCGGGCAGTTTGCACCATGTCAGTGACCAATATCTCCTTCGGCACCTATGACGTATTCGGAACGGCGCCCCTCGACAGCGATTCAGGGAGGGTAAATGTGAGCTGCACCTCAGATGTAGGCAGGGCAACGGTCACAATAGGCAAGAGCATGACCTCGGGGAGCTTTAACCCGCGCAAGATGAAGAACACGACCGGCACAGATGTCATGAACTACAACATATACACCACATCGGCCCGCTCAGCCATCTGGGGCGACGGAACAGGGGGAACAAGCACGGTCCAGGCAAACAGGCCTGGCGGGAAGCCGCAGCCCTGGGCCGCAACCCTCCCCATGTACGGAAGGATCCCGGCAGGGCAGAACATATCTACTGGTTCTTACAGCGACAACCTCACCGTTACCGTGACGCCATAGCCTTCGGGAATTGAAGCCTTTTCGCCTCGCATCCGCTAAAAAGCTCCCCATTCAAGGTTCTTTATAATATCCGGAATTAGCTGCTGCAGGGAGCCCTGAAGGGTCTTTTCGAGGGACAACCGTATCGGCTCGGAAGAACGCTCCACCCCCTCGTACTCATCCCGGGCCCCGGCAAACAATGTCTTGCTGAGCCTCCCCTTCTTAAAGACCTGCGCCTCCAGCTTAACCTCGGCAATGGTTGAAACCGTCAGAATGTTAAAAGATTGACTCGCCGACAGCTTCACGATGGAAGCCTTTACCCCTTTTGAGACATTATCGGGAAGATCCTGGCAGGTCTTCACCTTGTACCCTGCGGCGGACAGCTCTTCTGCGAGCGCAGAAAACAGCCAATACAGAGGATCGTTCAGCGTGAAGATATCCTCTTCCGCCGACTTCCCGAGCACCTGTTTTCCCGGTGTTAAGGGTTTTTCGCTGTAGCGAGCCATTGGCTGCGCAATATATATCTCCCCTGAACCGCCTGAGGCGTTGACGGCCCTCTCATAGGTCAGGTCAACCCGCTGCTGCATCGGGGCGCACCCCGCTGCACATATTGTTAGAACAAAAAAAACGATCAAACACCTTAATCCCATCTAATGCACCCCGCAATTTTAGTCTTTCTTAATCTTAATCTTTTTTGTCTTTTATTCAATATAAAAAGTGTTTGCTTAAATGCCGGGTTGCTACGATTGTCTGTTGCGATAATCGCTGTAGCCGAAGGACCTTACGAGGTCTATCCTTCCGCCCTTGCGCATCACCGCGATATCCGGAAGGCCTATCCCGTTGAAGGTGGTGTTCTTCACGATGCTGTAGAGCGCCATGTCTGTAAAGACCAGCTTGTCTCCTCTTTGCAGTGGATCATTGAAGGAATAGTCGCCCATGACATCTCCCGCGAGGCAGCTCGGTCCGGCAAGCCTGTACGTATATCTCCTCCTGCCCGCCGGCGACGATCCCATTACATGCGGCCTGTAGGGCATGAGGAGCACATCGGGCATATGCGCCTCCGCCGATGCGTCAATGACTGCGATCTCCGTCCTGTTCTTTACAATATCAAGGACTGTCGAGATCAGGACCCCCGCGTTCAGGACGCTCGCCTCGCCGGGCTCGAGATAGACCTGCGCACCGTATCGCTTTTTGAACTTGTTGATAAGCCTGACGAGGCGCTCGATGTCGTAGTTGTCGCGGGTTATGTGGTGGCCGCCTCCAAAGTTTACCCATCTCAGCCCATGAATGTGTTGCCCGTAGAGCTCTTCAAAGGATTTGAGGACCCTTTCAAGGACATCCGAGTTCTGTTCGCACATGGCATGGAAATGGAGGCCATCAATCATCTCCTTATGGCCGGGATATTCCCTTTTAAATGCCTTGCAGGCCACTCCCAGCCTCGAATTGGGCGCACAGGGATCATACATCCTTGCTGTCACCTCGGAATGGCCGGGATTGACCCTAAGGCCGGTCTCAAGGCCCCTTTTCCTCATCTCCTGAGCATATTCCCGGAGCTGGTGAAAGGAATTGAATATGACCACATCGGAATGTTTCACTATCTGACCGATCTCTTTTTCACTATATGCTGCGGCGAAGGTATGCACCTCTTTCCCAAATTCTTCACGGCCGAGCCTTGCTTCGTTAAGTCCGCTCGCGCAGACACCGTCGAGATATTTGCTCATCACCGGGAATGTGGCGAATGAGGCATACGCCTTGAGCGCGTGCAGTATCCTGCACCCAGCGCGGTCCTTCACGTACCGCAAGACCCGCATGTTCTCCTCTATAAGCGTTTCGTCAATCAGGTATACAGGGGTTGCAATGTCCCCCTTCGCAGCAGCAGAAAATCTTTTTTCCGCCGCATTGAAACTATTTCTCTTCGCCTCTTTGATCAACCGCGTAAGCGACCTGAGCCCCTCTCCGTCCAGCGCTTCGAGCACCTTTTTTCTCGACCTGCCCGACAAAGCGTGATAGGCCTCCGCCGCACCGACATCCATCGCCCCTATTGCTCGAATTATCTCTTCGATCTTACTTTTAACAGTCATCGGTATTCCGCCATCGGTGCCGGACTTTCCCCACAGACACACTTAAGCAACAGATTCACTCAAGCAGCGCTTCGGTGCAAAAACCTTCCCTCTCCCCTGCGAGAAAAAATCATAGTAACAATATTCTCTCCCCTGGCGGAAAGGGCTAAAGCACAGGCGGCACCTGGCAACAAAGTTCCCTCTCCTCTGGCGGGAGAGAGACAGGGTGAAGGGGCCCAAATCTCACACCTTATCCGGCAGCGGTTCATGTTCAACGATCTGCCACGGCAGCCCGTATTGGTTGAGCGCCTCCATGAACTTATCCGGGTCAAGCTGCTCAATGTTCCACACTCCCGGCCCCTGCCAGACTCCCGTCATCACCATCATTGCCCCGATCATGGCAGGAACGCCGGTCGTGTAGGCGATCGCCTGCGTTCCCGTCTCCCTGAAGGCTTCCTCGTGGTCGCAGACATTGTAGATATACCTGGTGATCATCCTCCCGTTCTTCTTCCCCGTCATGATGTTGCCGATCACCGTCTTGCCCGTGTACTTCGTGCCCAGCGAGGCGGGCTCGGGCAGCAGGGCTTTGAGGAACTTAACCGGGACTATCTTATGACCTTCATAGTCGACCTCGTCTATCCGCGTCATGCCCACGTTCCTAAGCACCCTCAGGTGGTTGAGGTAATTCCCTGAGAAGGTCATCCAGAAACGCGCCCTTTTCAGCTTTTTAATGTTCAGCACCAGGGATTCCAGCTCCTCGTGGTAAAGCAGATAGCTTTCCTTTGTCCCTGCCACCGGGTAGTCGAAGCCGAAATGTACGCTGCCTTCCTCGATGATCGCCGGCGTTTCGACCCATTTTCCGTTCCCCCAATGGCGCACGGTCTGCGTTACCTCCCTGATGTTGATCTCCGGGTTAAAGTTCGTCGCGAAAGGGTGTCCGTGGCTGCCGGCGTTGCAGTCCAGAATGTCCAGGAAGTTGATCTCGTCGAGGAGGTGTTTCTGGGCATAAGCGGAAAAGACGTTCGTCACGCCTGGGTCGAACCCCGAGCCGAGGATTGCCATGATCCCTTTCTCCCTGAATCTTTCCCGGTATGCCCACTGCCACCGGTATTCAAAGTGCGCAACATCCGGCGGCTCATAGTTCGCGGTGTCGACGTAATGGACCCCTGTCGCAAGGCACGCATCCATGACATGGAGATCCTGGTAGGGGAGCGCGAGATTGAGGACGAGGTCGGGCCTGAACGTATCTATCAAGGCTGCTAGTTCCGCAACATTGTCGGCATCTACCTGCGCTGTCTCTATGTCTTTGCCGTATCTCCGGCTGATATCTTTCCTGATAGCTTCGCACTTTGAGATTGTCCTGCTTGCGACCATTATCTCCCTGAACACCTCGGGCACCTGTGCGCATTTGTTGGCCGCAACCGTCGCCACGCCGCCTGCGCCTATTATCATTATCCTCCCACGGTCCCTTTTATTGCTCATATAACAGTTCTCCCGTTCGTCAAAATTTATCTGTTCTTTCCAATCTTCCGATTCGTGCCTGCGTAGACGTAGCTTAAAAGCGTATAGATTAATTTTGCAGCGAGAAAATCAGGCGCCTTGAAAAGCGACGGGCAAAGCTCGACAACATCGAATCCGACAATCCTCTTCGATCTCGCAACGGAGTACAAAAGCTTTATGACCTGGTACCAGTTTAGGCCGCCCGGCTCCGGGGTCCCCGTTGCGGGCATGATGCCGGGATCAAAAACGTCGAGATCGATGGTGACGTACACGCTCCCACTAAGCAGGCGGACCACATCGTCTACCCATTCGTCAGAATTGTGTATCCTGTGCGCAAAGAACGTCCTCCTCTCGTCAATGCCCGGGCGCTCTGACGCATCCATGCTTCGTATCCCCACGGAAACGATATTTCTTAAAGATTCCTTTGCCCGTGCAATGACGCAGGCATGATTATAAGGGCTTCCCTCATAGGAATCACGTGAGTCTGCGTGTGCGTCAAGGTGCAATATGCTGAGATTCTTATAGTGTTCCGCGTAGGATTTAATAACGCCTATAGAGACTGAATGTTCACCCCCCAAGGTTACGACAAGCTTGCCGTCTTTCAGGTATTGAGAGACCATCGAAGAGGTCTTTTTTATCAACTCAGAAGAAGATGCCGAACGGATTGGCCGCGCAGTAAAAACTCCCTTTTTCAGGACCTCGCTGTCCGTCTCTATATCATAAAATTCAAGATACCGGGACGCCTCGATTATCGCCGCAGGGCCTTTGTCGGCGCCCTTCATCCATGTGCTCGTCTTATCAAATGGGACCGGCAGTATAACGACGGAAGAGCGTGCGTAATCGCTGCTGCGATTGGGCAGCCCACAGAAACTCAAAGAATGGCTTTTCATCTTAATCCATGACAAAAACGGCTGACGCCAGCACCGTGGTCCAGAGGCCGTCTTTATTCCCTTCCGCGGACTGGCAGATATGTTTTGTCTTGAATATATGACCGCTTGCCCTGTAAAACTGCTTGCGCTCATCCCATGCCTGGTTCGGGTCAAAGGGGATGTCGAGCGTGGTTGCAAGCATCGTTGCCGCAAGATCTTCGGCATATTCACCGGATACGACCGCCTTTTCACCGAAGGCATGGTGTTCGGAAAGATAGCCATACTGGGAGTAATCTTTAGGCCAGGCAAAGCCGATTGCCGCAGAAACAAGGCGGTTCGGCTCGTTGGTTTCATTTCGGGCCATTACGCAATAGGTGATCTCGCCCGGTTCAAGGAGTTTAAGGCCAGCGGCCTTTGAGATCACTTTACACTTCGGCGGGAATATACTCGACACATAAACAAGATTGCAATGCTGGATGCCTGCATTTCTTAAAGCGACCTCAAAGGACGATAACTTATCTTTGTGGACGCCTACCCCTTTTGTGAAAAAGATCTTTTTAGGTGTCATTTTAGGATTCTCCAATTTCACTTAATATCTTACTATAACGCCGCCGATCTTCTTATCTCCTAAGGATACTAAAAATATGGAGGTGAAGATACCCATAACACAATCGACTTCTTTTTTCGCCTGTTCACTATACAATGTCTTTTTGTTGCCTTAAAATAAAAACATTCACCACGCTTCACCCTGTGGGGCTTTCCACCCAGCAACACCTCAACGCCTCCGGCAAGGACGAAGCCAAATTCCTCTCCCTCGTGCGGCTCTTCTTCCGGCGTCCTTTCTCCTGCATCAAGCTCAAGCAGCGCAGGATCCATGAGCCTGTTCTGTGCAGCCGGGACAAGTATCTGGAAACTCTTCACATCCTCCCTTTCCAGCTCAACCCTGTCTTTGAATCTAAAAACTATCTTTTCATCAAAGGCGCCGTTAAAAAAATTTGACGGCTTCTCATCGAGCGCGTCCAGAATGCCTATGAGGCTCTCTACGGACAGGGAGGTCAGATTCCTCTCAATCTGTGAAATAAAGCCTTTCGTAAGGCCTGCCCTTGTGGCAAGCTCTTCCTGGGTAAGGGACTTCGCCTGTCTCAATGTTTTTATCCGTTCCCCTATGCTTGCCTCGTCAGTTTTCATAATGACAGTAAATACTTACAAAAAGTTTATTTAATTAAACAAAATACACGCAGTGCTTGTCAAGTAATTTTTATTTAACTTTTAAGTTCAGTATACTAAACTGACTGCTGCAGGCTATAAGTGTTTGAAAAACAAGCTATTGCGGCATCCTGCTATTTCTTGCATATCCTGCAATCGGGGTTCTTTTCTATGGTGATCTCACGGAAGCTCATCTCAATGCCTGAGAAATAGAGCAATCTGCCTGCCAGAAGCCCCTTCATGCCCAGTATGATCTTTAACGCTTCCATAGCCTGGAGCGAGCCTACGATACCGGGCGCCGGCCCTATAACACCGGGAGCTGCTCCTTTTTTTGTTTCGTAAGGGAAGATACACTCGAAGCATGGCGTCTCTCCCGGGATAAATGTCGTTGCCATGCCGTTGAAACCATCGACGCCGCCGTAAACAAAGGGTATCTTCATCTTCACCGAAGCGCCATTGAGGGCCTTCCTCGTTTCCATGTTGTCGGTTGCGTCAACTATCAGCGAACAACCGCTTACGATGTCCGTGATGTTTTCCGCGCTTATCTCCTGCTGTACTGCTTCAATACGAACGTGCGGATTGAGGGAGCGCAGCTTAGCCTCTGCCGAGGACGTTTTGGGAGTGTTCACGTCCCGCGTCGCATGCAGGATCTGGCGGTTGAGATTGCTCAGGTCCACATTGTCCCTGTCTGCTATTCTCAGACAGCCCACACCGGCGGCGGCAAGATAATAGGATGAAATGGAGCCGAGCCCGCCGGCGCCGGCTATGAACACCTTGGCCCGCTTTATCTTCTCCTGGCCTTCTACCCCGATAGAGGGGATGATGATTTGCCGCGCATAACGGACCAATTCATCCTTTGACATGCTTTCCATGGGCAATACCTCCTTTTCATAACCCATCTTTCACCTTTCACAGTGTTCATCCAATTACGCATTACGATTCACGAATTACGATTTTATATCAGTCTGATACTGTATTTCTCGATGAAATGATTCGGGCAATAGGAGAGCTTTGCCTCGCGGAGGCCTGGTATCCCGAGATCCTGCTCCCTGTTGATATAGGTTACATTCTGCCACTGTTTTTCGCAGAACTGCCGGTTAATGGCCGGATAGAGGCCCGGTATTTCAGGGTCCGCCTTCTCAATGTGCACCACGGCGGTATCCGGATTCAGGAGCTCGCCTATTGTAAACGCCCCTACCCTCCCGGCCACTTCGAGCACACCCCCATACACCTTCAGGTCATGGAAATTTACCAGGATCTCCTTCACTGCCACCCATTCGCCAAGGAGGTCCATATCTTCATCACAGCGTTTTTCCATACACCACTTATCCTGCAGCTCAAGACATTCCGGAATGTGTCTTTCCTGCAGATGGCTGTATGAGATCCTGCAAGAACGAAGCAGTTGATTTATGCGATTCCGCTTGGAACGGTATCTGTTCCCTGCCAGCCGGACCAGATCCTCTCTCAGGTATACATAATCGAAATGATCGCGCGCAGGTTCACAGACAACACCTTCGGCGCCCACAAGCTCCGCAACAAGATCTCTTTCCGCCCGCTCTATCCCGGCGCTTCTTTGCCCGCTTTGCTCCCTGATCCACTCAAGGAACATAAGCGCTGCCTCTCTCCTGGGCAGCGGACCGACAGGCTCAAGCCCGCAGATGCCGCCGCCGTCCTCTTTGCACAAGACAAGCAGCCTGTCTTTGTATACAGACCATTCAAACCCATAGTGGGATCGCCAGATAAAAAGGTTGGTGAAGGTGTATTCAGAAGCCTGCGGCTTATACCGCCAGAGCGCATCGTGGAGAAATTCCCGGTCCTTGAGCTCGATGCCCTTGAAATTCGGGAATTCCGGTATTATAGACATACATAATTGAATACGAAAACATTCCAGTTGTCAAACCTGGTTTGTTTGAAAAGCGTTTATTAAGGAAATATGATACTATTATGAAGCAATATGCAAAAGATTACATGGAAAAAGAGCTTAACAAGATAGAATATATAACTCAATCCCTCTCGGACTACCTGCAGGGCAAAGAAAGGGCCCTCGCCCTTTCTCTCATATCATTTTTTTCCAAGGGACACCTCCTCATAGAAGACCTGCCCGGCCTCGGGAAAACAACCCTTGCGATCGGGATTGCGAAGTCCCTTGGATTGAGCTTCGGCAGGATTCAGTGCACCAGCGACCTTCTCCCCACAGATATCACCGGCCTCTCTATATATAACAAAAGCTCCGGAGAGTTTGAATTTCATCCCGGCCCCATCTTCAACAACATTGTCCTCTGCGACGAGATAAACAGGGCAACACCGAAGACCCAGAGCGCGTTGCTCGAGGCCATGGAAGAAAAACAGGTCACCATCGAAGGAAAGACCTATAAGCTTCCGAAGCTCTTCTGTGTTATCGCAACGCAGAACCCGGCCGAACAATACGGCACCTTTCCCCTTCCCGAATCGCAGCTCGACAGGTTCATGATGAAGATCAGCATCGGTTATCCCTCGCGGGATGCCGAAAAAGAGATCCTCAAGATCGGCAGCAAGCGGGAAGATATCTACCTGATCGAGCCCGTTATGGATCATGAGGAGGTAATGCACATCCAGGAAGAGATCATGACAAAGGTATACATATCCGACAAGATCCTCGACTATACCCTTTCAATCATACAGGCGACAAGGGGCAACGGTTATCTTGCAACCGGCCTCTCCACAAGGGGCGCCCTGACAATCACAAACACCGCCAAGACGAACGCCTATTTCCGCGGAAGAGATTTTGTGATACCCGAAGATATCAAAGAGCTGGCAGAGCACACCATTCCCCACAGGGTCATTTTCAAGGAAGAGTATGAGAACCTTAACAAACGGGAGATTATAAAATCTTTAGTAGACGGAATACCGGCCCCCCTGTAATCAAGATATCCAAGGCAGGGTTTCTCTATATCCTCCTCACAATATTTCTCGGCCTTGCCGCAGCAAACACCGGCAACAACCTTATCTACATGATCGTATCGGCGCTTCTCGCCTTTATGAGCATTTCCGGCATATTCGGCAAAAACAACCTTTCAAAGATCGAACTGGATATAGATTTTCCGCAGGAGATATATGCGCGAAATAAATTTCCCTTAAAGGTCACGATAAAAAACAGAAGAAGATTTCTTCCGGCATTTCTCATACGCCTCAAGACAGATATCTTCGAGACCCTTTTTCCCTTTACCGACATTAAAAGTGAGACAACAAGGTATATCAACATTTCCTTCCCGGGGAGGGGGAGCTATCAGCTGAAGGGCGCAATGATCAATTCCGTATTCCCATTCAATTTTTTTACCCGCTTCCGCCGGGTGGAGGGCAATATCGATGTAATCGTCTTCCCCGAACTTAAACGTTGCGAACTTTATGCGCTCTATGTAAAAGATAAAAAGATAAAAGGCGAAAAGGCATCTGACAAGATCGGCTTTGAATCAGACATCGTTTCCATTAGGGAGTACGTCCACGGAGACCCGCTCAAATATATCCACTGGAAAGCAACTGCCAAGACTGGAAAATTAAAGACAAAAGAGCTGTCTACCCTCACCTACCAGCCGGTGGTGATTGACTTCGACAAGGTCGCCATCACCGATACGGAAGAAAAGATATCCTGCATCGCCTATTCGGTCGTTCAGCTGCTGAAAAAGAATATACCCATAGGATTAAAGATAAACGGAAGGCTGTATGAGCCGGACATCTCCTACACACACAAGATCAGCATGCTGAAAGAGCTTGCACTTTATAACGGCGGTATGCAAAACGGCACAACCCCTATGAATTCAGGGGGTATAGCGGCGTGATCCTGAAAAACATTCAGCAAGTGAAAATAGGGCGTGCCGTGAACGTCATCTCTTACCTTATCGGCATCATAGCCTTCGCAGGAATTTACGAACACATTCACAGTGCTTATTCCGCCTTCTTCTTCGCCATGCTCCTTGCCTCTCTATACTTTGAATACAGGAAAAATTATTATATACCGCGAAGGGCGCTCACCGCGTTCTCCGTCATCGTTATCCTCTTCTTTTTCTATAAGTTTGATTCAAGCGAGCTTATAACGCAAACCCTCGAAGCCCTCCTATTGCTCCTCGGGATCAAATTCCTTGAAAAGAAACAGGTACGCGATTATATGCAGATATACGCCATCGCCCTCTTTCTTCTTTCCGGCCTCGGGCTTATGACTTTGGGCATGGACTTTGTCATCTATTTTCTCACCCTTGTCTTTCTCCTTTCCGTTGCATTTGTCCTGCTCACCTATTATGCTCAGGACAGCTCATTGGAATTTTCGAAAGGATCGATAGCGAAGCTGGTATTAAAATGCCTCTGGATACCCCTCCTTGCTATCCCGCTTTCCGTTGTGATGTTCGTTATTCTCCCTCGCACCCAGTATCCGCTTCTCGATTTTCTTAACAGGCCCGACAGGGCAAAGACAGGGTTCACCGACAGGGTAAGGCTCGGCGAGGTGTCAAATATTCAGGAAGACGCGAGCATCGTATTCAGGGCCAATATGGAAAAGGTCGAAGAAAACGTCCTCTACTGGAGGGGTATCGCCCTCGACCACTTCGACGGGACCTCATGGAGGAGCCTTGAGAAACGCCTTTTCGTACCAAATACCAGAACCAGGATAGAGGGCAAACGGATCAGGCAGGTGATCTACCTCGAGCCTTACCAGAACGTTTACCTCTTTGGCCTCGACAAACCAGTGTTCATATCCACCCGGTTCGTGAAAAAATACGACGATCTCAGCTACTCTTCATCAATCTACATAGACAGGAGAATGCGGTATGAGGTTCTTTCAATCATAGGCGATCTGATCGAAGAAGAGAACGTAGACGAAGAGAGGTACCTGCAGGTCCCCGGGAATATATCGTCCAGGATCGTCGACCTTGTCAATTCCATTACCCGCGGCAAGGATCGGACTGAAAAGATAGGATCGCTTTACGCTTTTCTGCACAACGGGGAGTTCAAATATTCCATGCAAAATCTCCCTCTCTCAAAAAACCCTCTCGAAACATTCCTTTTTGACAGCAAGTACGGCAACTGCGAATACTTTGCGTCGACCTTCGCGATCATGCTCCGCATCGCGGGGATCCCCTCAAGGGTCATCGGGGGGTACCGGGGCGGCTACTACAACGACGTTGGGCAATACTATCTCATCCCGCAAAAAAATGCCCATGTTTGGGTAGAGACCTTCCTTCCTCAAAAAGGCTGGCTCAGGTACGACCCCACGCCTGCATCTCTGGAAAACTTTGCCTTCCCGCTGGAGGGCGGCTCCTTGCTCAAAGCAAGGGTATTCCTGGATACGGTCAATTATTACTGGTACGCCTTTATCATCAACTACAACCTTGAAAAACAGATCTCCTTCATCCGGAAAGTCAGGACAGGAATAAAGCGGCCATCCCTGAGATTTAAATTCGATAAGGATGCCCTCTCAAAATATCTCATCATCGCTCTGTTGATCGCCGGAATAGCCGTCATCATACGGCTCCTTTTCAAACCGAGGCAATCCAAGGAGAAAAAACTTCTCTTTGCCTTCCTGCAAAAGATGGAAAAATACGGCTACCGCAAGGAGGCGTCGCAAGGTCTTGAAGAATTTGTTTCGCGCATAGATGACGAGAAGCTCCGCGAGCAGGCCTCTGCCTTTGTCAGATCCTTTGAGGGGGTCTACTTTCGTGACAGGACCTTCACGCGGGAGTCTTTCACCGAACTCCGGAGCATCCTCGCGTCCATGTAATTGAGGGGGAAGAAAGCGGCTCATGGCGAACCAGGTGCTGGATATTGCCGGCTATCAGCGATCAGCTTTCAGCTGGTTCGAAGAGGGGGCGACGTGAGCCCCA
>DIFC01000005.1:0-56636 GCA_002418945.1 Deltaproteobacteria bacterium UBA5758
TTACACAATTATGTTGACAGTACCTGTAAGCGATTGAACGAGGCGTTTGTAAAGGGTTGCCTTGCTTGTGGTGCCCTCAATGAAGTCCCAGGGGAAGATCTCGTCTCGCTTTCTCTCTCGCAGGGCATAAAAATTAAGGTTGACAGGACTCTCTCTTACCACTTTGGCAATGGTCTCGCCCGAGGAGAGCGCAAGGACGGTGCCGGCGATGCGCCTGTCGCCCCGCGCAAAGATGCCCTGGATGAAGCTGTGTTTGATGGATTCGTGGGTGAAAAAGGTGTTGTCGATGGTCCCGAAGGCCTTCCGCAGAGAACCGATCTTTTCCTTCAATGCGGTCGTATCGTCCATGGGGAGCCACTGGAAAGGAGTGGAGGGCTTGGGCACAAAGGGGCTTGCGTGCACGGTGATGCTCCCCACGGCGCCCTTCTTCGCACCTTTTTTGACCATGACGTGCTTTATCCTCTTTGCGAGCTCCGGTATGCTGTCGATATCTTTCTTTGTCTCCCCGGGCAGGCCGACCATGAAATAGAGCTTGAGATTGAAGGGTTTTATGTCAATAATCTCCCCGATCCTTTCGATGATCTCCTGGTCTGTCATGGGCTTGCCGACGAACCGCCGCAGCGCTTCCGTCCCCGCCTCGATCCCGAAGGTAAGCGTCTTCACCTCGTCCTTGATAAGCTCAATGCACGACAAGGGCACCTTGTCTATGCGAAGCGACGGCAGGTGGATGCGCTTGCCGGCCTCTTTCAGGGCGACCAGCTCGTCCATGAGGCGGGGATGAAAAGAGACGCCGCCCCCGAGAATGCCGATGTCCGTACGGTCCGTCGTTATGCCGCTTACCTTCTCATGGACGAAGCGGTACATGTTCCCGATGAGGCAGAAGGGACATTGCGACGGGCATCCCCGTGTCCCCTCGGCAAGGAACATGGAAGAGAACTCCGTCTTCCCTGCGATGATGGCCGACGTACCGAGATCCTTGCCTTTATAGTGTCTCACCGAGATCCGGACGTCCCGCGCGATGAAATGGTCCGGGGTGCCGTCCTGCCCGTAAGCCACATCGAGCGCTAGCGGGTTGTACATCCAGTCGAACCCGCTTAAGCCCTCGATGACCCTGGCCCTCTTCTTTGCCCGCAGTTCCCTGTAACGTTCCATGAGAAGCGGCACGGTGGCCTCGATATCGCCCATGATGAAAAGATCGAAGATGTCGTGCAGCGGCTCGGGGTTCGCCATGACGCATATGCCGCCGCCGACGATGATCGGCTCCCCCGCTTTCCTCTCACGGGCGAAGAGGTTGACCCCTGCGCGGCGGAGCATGCCCGGTATGTTCATGTAGTCGAGCTCGAAGGATATGGAAAAGAATATGATCTCGAAGGAGGACAGCGGCTTGCCGCTTTCGAGCGAGAGCGGCCTTCCGCTCCCGTCCGTGAAGCACCGCTCGCAGACGACATCCGGCATGTCATTCAACGTTCTGTAGAGGATGTGGATGGCGAGGTTGGACATCCCTACGTAGTAGGAGTTGGGAAAGACGATGCAGACCGGGGTCTTCCCGCCCCAGTCCTTTACTATCGTGCCGGCTTCAAAAGAAAGAGGCCCGGTGCCCCGCGCCTCTTTTTGATATCTCCTCCTGCTCACCGCTTACTGACAAGAGGCTAAGGTTAAGGCTGAGGTTAAGAGAAATCTCAACCTGCCTTTCATGCTCAGCCTCAGCCTGATTTTTTTCGCACTCCGATCCATGCTCTCCGCTTTTTTTAGTCCGCCTGTTTCCTCAGGAACGTAGGGATGTCGTACCTGTCGTCGTCGATCTCCGGGCTGTCGCTCTTCTGCTTGATGTCCTTATAATCGACCTTGTAGTCGATGGCCACCTTTTTCCTTATGAAGGGCGGGATGTTCTCGTCGCCGAAGAGCCTGGTCTCGGTGATCGCCTCTGCGCCGCCCTGCTCTGTCTGGACCTGTTCTTCAAAACCAGTGGCGATAACGGTTATCCTGATGGCATCGGCCATCCTCTCGTCGTATACGAGCCCCCATATGATCTTCGCGTTCTCGTGGGCCTGTTCCTGGATAAGCGTTGAGGCATCATTGACCTCGCTCAAGGTCATATCCGTGTTCCCCGTTACATTGATGAGCACGCCCCGTGCGCCATGTATCGATATATCTTCAAGGAGAGGGCTTGATATTGCTTTCTGGGCGGCGTCCCGTGCCCTGGTATCGCCTGCTGCCTCACCGATGCCCATGATCGCCATTCCGCGCTCGCTCATGATCGTCTTCACATCTGCGAAGTCGACGACGACGTGGCCTGACCCGACGATCAGGTCCGATATGCTCCGCACTGCATTGAGAAGCACCTCATCGGCCCTGAGGAACGCCTCCATGATGGTCATATGCTTGCCGCCGATGGAGAGGAGCCGTTGGTTGGGGATCGTGATCAGGGAGTCGACGCGCGTCTTCAACTGGGTGACCCCGTTTTCGGCCTGCGACATCCTGTCTCTTCCCTCAAAGGCAAAAGGTTTTGTAGCGATGGCTACGGTGAGTGCGCCAAGCTCTCTCGATATCTCGGCGATGACCGGAGAGGCCCCGGTGCCGGTGCCGCCGCCGAGCCCGCAGGTGATGAAGACCATATGGGCGCCCTTCAGGTGGTCCTTGATCTTGTCCACGTCCTCGAGGGCCGCCTTCTTTCCCACCTCCGGGTTTGCTCCGGCCCCGAGGCCCTGTGTCAGCTTGGAGCCGACCTGGATCTTGATCGGTGCCTTGCACATGTTCAAGGATTTGACATCCGTGTTGACCGCGAGAAACTCAACGCCCTGGATGCCCGCATCGACCATGTTGTTCAGGGCATTGCAACCCCCTCCTCCGACCCCGACGACGATCAGTTTTGCTGCAAAACCATTGCCCTCATCCATATAAAACATTGCACTCACCATGCACCTCCTAAAAAATTTCTTTAAACCATTCTCTCATTCTGCCGAGTAATTTTTGACCGTTAAACAGTTTTTTGATCGATCTCCCCTGGCCGTATCCCCGCTTGCTCGACTTGCTGCTCTTGAAGCCGTACAGCAGGAGCCCTACCCCTGTGGAGTATATGGGATTGTTCACCACGTCGGTGAGGCCGCCGACGCCTATGGGATAACCACGTCTTGAGGGAAGATTGAAGATGTTCTCCACCAGCTCGGGGATCCCTTCGAGATTTGCACAGCCGCCGGTGAGGACCACCCCTGACGCGAGGAGGCGCTCAAGCCCGGATTTTTTGATCTCTTCGTAGATCAAAAGCGATATCTCTTCCACCCTCGGCTCGATAATGTCCGCGAGGGTCTTTCTCTGCAGCGTTCTCGGCTTCCTTCCGCCGACGCTCGGTACCTCTATTGTTTCGTTGGCGCCTATCATGCCCGCAAAGGCGCAACCGTATTTTTTCTTGATCTTCTCCGCCTCTTCAAGGGGCGTCCTGAGACCGATGGCGATATCGTTCGTGATGTTGTTCCCGCCGAAAGGCAGGACCGATGTATAGGCAATGCTCCCATTGGAGTATATGGCGATGTCGCTGGTGCCGCCGCCTGTATCGACGAGGGCGACACCAATCTCCTTCTCTTCAGGGGTAAGGGTCGCCTCGGAAGACGCGAGCTGCCCCAGGACGATATCGTCGACCTCGAGACCGGCGAGCTTGCAACATTTGATAACGTTCTGCGCTGAGGAGATGCTGCCCGTTACGATATGGACCTTCACCTCGAGCCTTACGCCGGTGATGCCGATGGGGTCCTTTATCCCGTCCTGGTCATCGACGATGAATTCCTGGGGGATGACGTGAATAAGTTCTCTGTCGGCGGGGATCGCCACAGCCTTCGCTGCGTCGATGGCCCGCACGATATCGTCCTGCTTCACCTCTTTATCCTTCACGGCGACAACTCCGTTGCTGTTGAAGCTCTTGATGTGGGCGCCGCCGATCCCTGCCAGGCAGCTGTTTATCGCAATGCCCGCCATAAGCTCCGCCTCTTCGACTGCCTTCTTTATGGAGTTCACGGTGCTATCCATGTTTACCACCACGCCTTTCCGAAGACCGGTGGACGGGTGGGAGCCGATGCCGATGATGCTCACCTTGCCGTCCACGACCTTGCCCACAACCACGCAGATCTTCGTGGTCCCGATATCAAGCCCGACAAGCAGGTCGTCATCTCTCAACATGTTACCCCTTCCTTTCCTGAATTATGGCGCCTTTTTCGAATCGTGCGTCGATGCATTTTATCAGGAGTCCTCTTTTTTTGGCATCGTCCAGAACGGCGACTGCCCGCTTGAGCCGTTTTTTCTGGTCTTCCTTGCCGAGTATGATCTCCACCCCGTCGTCAACCCCGAAGAGTGTAATATTTCCTTCGTTATAGGCGACCTCTGAGAGCTTATCCTTTTTCATGACCCCTTCTACCGACCATGTGTTGACCTCTCTGAAGATGCTTGCGGCGTCCGCCTTTTCTTTCGTATTAATGATAAAGAGCCCCTTGATGTCTCCCTTGCCTATTTTCCTGTAAGGCTCGCCGGATTCGTCAAGGACGAAGACGTCACCGTCGTTCTTGACCCATAGCGCCGACGGCACCTTCTCTTTCACGTCGATGACAACAGAGAAGGGATATGCCCTTTTTACGCGCACCTCCCGCACAAAGGGATGGGAGGTGACGGCCTCTTTTATTTTTGTAATATCGACCTTCAGGAGGCTTTCCTTCAGGTACGGCGTTACCTTGCCTATAATGTCCCGTTCCGAGAGCTGACTTACGCCGCTGATCCTGACGTTCTTCAGGAAGAAGAGCGGCTCGTCTTTTGAGAAGAGATAGACGATCGTGAGTATGGACAGGACGCACAGAGGCGCGATGAACAATATGTATAAGGCCCTTTTCATGTCTTCAGCCTTGCCCCCTTCAGGATCTCTTCGACGAGCCCGTCGAAGGTCCCGCCGAGATGCCCCCACGCCTTTGGCACAAGAGATGTCTCCGTCATGCCCGGCGACGTGTTGATGTCTATGACCAGCGGGTCGTCGCCCTTAACGAGCATGTCGATCCTCGCGCACCCCGACAGCTCGAAGATCCCGTATACCTTAAGCGCTGTGTTCCGTGCTCTGTTCGCCGCCGCCTTCTTTATCTTTGCGGGGATGATGTATTCGGTCATCCCCTTCGTGTATTTTGCGTGAAAATCGTAAAAGCCCGATGACGGCCTTACTTCGATGACGGGGAGGGGCCTTCCGTTCACTACGCCCACGGTGATCTCGCTCCCATCGATATATTCTTCAAAGAGGACCTTCCTGTCGTATCTCCGCGCGATTTTCATGGCGCGCGCCGCCTCCTGCCTTTTTCTGACGATGGATATGCCGATCGTGGAGCCCTCGTTGGCAGGCTTCACGACACAGGGAAGGGGGAACGCCGGGATATGAGAGGAGGTGGAGATCAGATAGGCAGGAGTGGGAATTCTCATACTGTCAAAGACAAGCTTCATGATGGCTTTGTCCAGGGCCATGGATGAGCCAAGAACGCCTGAACCAGTATAAGGAATGCCCATGATCTCGAGAAGCCCTTGCACTGTCCCATCTTCTCCCCACCTTCCGTGGAGGGCGATAAAGGCAATGTCCACCTTCTCCTTTTTTAGTTTCCCGACGAGGTTCTCTGCCGCATCGATGCCCGTTGCATTGTAGCCGAGCTTGATGAGGCTCCCCAGAACAGCGGCGCCGCTTTTGATGGAGATCTCCCTCTCGGATGATCTCCCGCCGTAAAGCACCGCAATCCTCTTTCTTTTCAGTTCCTTCTTATCCATTGAAACCCCAAAGCTCTACCTCTTCCTCGAGGGATACGCCCGTCTTTTCAAAGACCTCCCTCTTTATCGTATTGACCAATGTCCTCACGTCGTTCGCCGTGGCTGAACCGAGGTTGACGATGAAGTTCGCGTGCTTTTCCGAGACGCAGGCGCTGCCGACCTTCAGGCCCTTCAACCCGGCCTTCTCGACGAACTTCCACGCCGGCTCCCCCTTCACTTCCTTGAAGACAGAGCCCGCGGAGGGGAATTCCATGGGGTGCCTCTTCTTCCTCTCGCCGTAGACGTACTCCATGTCTTTCGCTATCTCCTTTTTGTCCCTGCTTTTCAGGCTGAAGCGGGCGCTCAGGACGCACTCGGTAGGCCTTACGGGAGAGGCCCTGTAACCGAAAGCCCCGTCATGTTTTGTCATTGTCACGATCTGGCCGCGGGCATTGAGGACCCGCATCGCGAGCAGGGGATCCGAGACCGATGTGCCGAAGCTGCCGGCGTTCATCTTGATCGCTCCGCCCACCGTGCCGGGTATCCAGTACAGGTTCTCAAGCCCCGAAAGGCCGCGCTGCGCATTGTCCCTGATGAACTGCTTTAACGGCATCCCGCCCGATACATCGGCGACGGCGCCGCCCTTCGTTCTTTTATATGTTTTTTTCTTCATTCTCGTGATCCGTATGAGCGCCTCGTTCAGACCTTTGTCGTTGACGATCACATTTGTCCCGTTCCCCAGGAACCTGTAGGGGATATTCCTGTGGATCAGGTATTGCAGGGTGTTCTTCAGGTCGTCCTCATCAACAGGATAGAGGAGATACCTGACAGGCCCGCCCACTTTCATGGACGTATACCGTTTCATCGGGACGTTTTCCAATATCGTTCCCCTTACGCCTTTCCACTCCATGCCGATCTCAGACTCTCATTGATCTTGTATATGTCGCCTGCGCCCAAGGTGATGACGATATCGCCTTTTCTGGCGAGCTCCAGCACCTTTTCCGCAGCCTTTTCTTTGGTCTCCGCGAAGACCACGTTCTTGTGTCCGCCCGCACGGATCTTTTCGGCGAGCTTTGCGCCGGTTATGCCTTCTATCTTTTCCTCGGAGGCAGCGTATATTTCGGTAATGATGAGCACATCGGCCTCGTTGAAAGAGGCGATGAATTCCTCCATCAGCGCCTTTGTCCGTGTGTACCGGTGGGGCTGAAAGACAACCAGCGTCCTGCCCTTCCACATCTTCCGTATCGCCGAGAGGGTTGCCCGTACCTCCGTCGGGTGGTGCCCGTAGTCGTCAATGAGCGTGATATCGCCGTCCCACTTGATCTCCATTCTTCTGTGAATGCCCGAGAAGTCCTTCAGCGCCCCTTGAATGGTCGAGAAGGGTATGTCGAGCTCGATCCCCACGCCGCAGGCGGCAAGGGCATTGACCACATTGTGAACGCCGGTCATCGATAACGTTATCTCGCCCAGTTCGTAGCCCCTGTAGATCACCTTGAAGCGTGTCGTAAAGCCTTCATAGATTATATTCTCCGCCCGCAGGTCTGCCTGTTTGGAAAGGCCGTAAGTCATGTATCTTCTCTTCAGCATGGGGATGAGGCTCTGGAGGTTCGCGTTGTCGATGCAGATGATGTCGAGCCCGTAAAAGGGGACCTTGTTGAGAAACGTGAGGAACGCCGCCTTGATTTCATTGATGTCCTTGTAGAAATCAAGGTGCTCGAGATCGATATTCGTCGCCACGGCGATCGTCGGAAAGAGGAGAAGGAAGGTCCCGTCGCTCTCGTCGGCCTCTGCCACGAGAAACTTGCTGCCCCCCAACTTTGCGTTGCTCCCGAGGCTGTTCAGCTTCCCGCCGATGACGCAGGTAGGGTCCATGCCGGCATGGCCGAGTATGGAGGAGACGAGGGATGTCGTCGTCGTCTTCCCGTGCGCTCCCGCCACGGCAACGCTGTATTTCATCCTCATCAGCTCCGCGAGCATCTCTGCCCTCTGTATGACGGGAATGAAGAATTCCCTGGCCTTTTTCACCTCCGGATTGTCGGCCCTGACAGCGGAAGAGATCACAACGACATCGGAATCAACGATGTTCTCTTCCCGGTGGCCATAGAATATATGCGCGCCGAGTTTTTCGAGCCTTTCCGTGGTGTCCGTCTTTCTCAGGTCTGAACCGGTTATCTGGAAGCCGAGATTGAGGAGGACCTCGGCGATGCCGCTCATGCCTATGCCTCCTATCCCGACAAAATGCACCTTTTCTATCTTATGAAATACCATCAGCGATCCCTCCGATGATCCGTTCCGCCGCATCCTCTACGTAGATCCTGCCGATATTTTGCCCCATCTCTTTCAGTAATTGCGGTTCATTCATCAGGTGCGACAGGACGCCAAAAAGCCGCTCGCCGCTCGCCTCATCGTTCGCGATCACATAACCGCCCCCGGCCTGCTCTACCTGGGCGGCGTTCTTCCATTGATGCCCGCCCGCGGAGTAAGGGTAAGGTATGAGTATGGCGGCCTTTTTAAAACAGGCAAGCTCGAAGATCGTTGTGGCGCCCGCCCTCGAGATGACCACATCGGAGAGGCTGTAGTATTTCGCCATATCGTTGGTAAAGGGAAAGACCTCGTGTTCTATTCCGGTATTCTTATAGCCGTCGCAGATGCGGGCGTAATCCTCGGCCCCTGTCTGATGGTACATGACCGTGTTTTTGTAGCTCTCGAGGAAAGGCAGCAGCGTAAGGATCGAATCGTTGATGCTTTTCGCGCCCCTGCTTCCGCCGAATACAAAGATGGAGAACCTGTCCTCCGGTCTTTCCACATCGGCCGGCTTCAGGTTCTTTCGCAGAGGGTTTCCCGTGTGGCGGATCTTCTTTGCGGCAAGATAACGCTTCGTCTCCTCAAAGCTGATGAACGTGGACCTCGTGATCTTCGAGAGGATCCTGTTGGCAAGACCGGGCTGCACGTTCTGCTCATGGATGAAGCAGGGTACGCCGAGGAGAACGCCGGCGATCACAACGGGGACGGACGTGAACCCTCCCATGCCTAGTATCGCATCGGGCCTTTCCGATCGCAATATGCCCATTGCCATGGAGACGCCCTTCAGGAGGCGCAGTACGGTCCGGACCTTATGGATCGGCGATGTGCCGAGGAACTGATGGGCCTCGATGTAGAGGAGCCGGAATCCCGCCTGCGGGATGATCTTTCCCTCTAGGCCGTAGGTCGTCCCGATGAACACTACGTCATTTGCGCTGTCCTGTGCGACCAGAGACTCTGCCACGGCAATCCCGGGAAATATGTGGCCTCCGGTACCGCCTGCAGAGATGGCAAGCTTCATAAGCGTTCTCCTTCAGGCTTCAGCATCATCGCAACAAGGGGGCTGACGATGGCAAGCAGTATGACGGGCTGGTAGAGAAGCCCCGTTGAGGAGCGCAACCCGAGGACCATAAAGATATCGATCGCGATATATAAAAAACCGAAAAAGGGGAGTATCGTCGAAAATGTCCGCTTTTTCATAAATCCCGCGAAGCCGATGACGAGCAGGATAAAGGACGCCCCGAGAAGTATGTAGCGGTTGACGTCGTTGAGCCCCAGAAGACCGGTGCCCATAAAGTTTATCCCCTGCCTGTAGGCGATGATCATGGCAATGAGGGCATACCCGGCAATGAAAGGGGTGAGGCGGTTCTTGTCGAGCACGAAGAGCAAAAGCATCGTTGCGACGGCAAGGGGCAGGACGAAGAGCAGCTTGCCCGCGATAAAGAGATTGAACGAGGAAGAGATGAAGAGGATCGATACCGCGGCGACCTCTTTGAAGAAATCGTTCTTTTTCTCTTCCATTCCGGCCATATAAAAGGTGAGGCTGTAAAAGGCGAGGAACGTAACGACGATCTCCATGGGGTACCCGGCGAGAACCCTCGGATAAAAGAAGAAGCAGGCTGTAACCCCGAAGGAAAGGAGGATAACGGGATATTTCATCGCCATGATGTATTTTGCGGGGACGCGGTCTATTGCGAAGATCGACGCGAGGGCTGCAAGCATAAGGAGCACCTTGACGATGTTGATTTCGCGGAAAAAGCTGAAGAGCAGGATTGCCGCCAGGATATAGATGCAAACCTTCTTCATAATGATTCCACTATCTCCCTGTAAGTATCTCCCCGGTGCTTGTAGTCGGTGAACATATCGAAGCTGCTGCACATGGGGGAGAGGAGAACGATATCGCCGCTCTCCGCGACCTCGTAAGCGGCGCGAACGGCACCGGCCATGTCCTCTTCCTTGTAGATCACGACATGGCTCCCCAGCTCGCCGGTGATCTTATCTTGCGCCTCGCCGATAACGATCAGGACCTTTATCTTTTGGGCGACCCCTGCGATGGCCCTGTAGCTGCCGCCCTTGTCCTTGCCTCCCGCAATGAGGATGACGTTGCCCTCTATGTTCTCGAGGGCCCTCTTCGTAGCGTCTACGTTGGTTGCCTTGGAATCGTTGTAGTACCTGACGCCCTTCAGCTCCCTGACGAGCTCCACCCTGTGCGGGAGACCCTTGAACTCCCCGAGCACGGAAGTGACCGTGGCCTGGTCTATGCCGTATATGTGGGCGGCGAGAAGCGCCGCGAGGATGTTCTCCGTGTTATGCGCCCCTACGAGCGGCGAAAGGTCCCGTTCGTACAGGAACTCTTTGCCGTCGATCCGCACGTAAAGCATCCCGTCCTTCGCAAATGCGCCCTCTTCAAGGACCTTTGCCGACGAGAAGGAGAGGACCCTGCCTTTTCCGGCTTTGGGGGCTTCGAGACCGTCGATGATCAACGCGTAATCCTTTTCAGTCTGGCGCTCGAAGATCCTGTACTTCGCGTCCCTGTATTCATCATAGCCCCTGTACCTGTCAAGATGGTCTTCCGTGATGTTCAGGAGGATCGACGTATTCGCCCTGAAGGCCTCCACCGTCTCAAGCTGGAAGCTGCTTATCTCGGCAATGATATGCTGCGCCTTCTTCCCTTCAAGGGCATAGTTGATAAGCGGGTTCCCGATGTTGCCTCCCACGAAGACACTGCCGAAGGCCTTTTTGAATATCTCCCCGATGAGGGTCGTCGTCGTCGTTTTCCCGTTTGTTCCTGTTATAGCGATGACAGGCGCGTCGAGGAACATATACGCAAGCTCTACCTCACCAATGACCCTGATCCCTTTTGCATTGGCCTCTTTCAGGACGGGCAGTGCGCTGTCGACGCCGGGGCTTATGACGATCAGAGGATAGCGGAGAAAATCCTCTGTCCTGTGGGGGCCGAAATGGCCTGTGAACTCGACTCCGTTCAGGGATCGAAGGACAGGCGCGAGCGCTGCCTCGTCCTTTTCGTCGGCAATGGCGATGCGCTTCCCCATGCCGCGGAGGAATTTCGCGGCGGCGATCCCCGATGCGCCAAGCCCGACTATCAGTATGTTATCCGGTAGATTCATGCCAACATTATCCCCTACCTCAACTTCAATGTGCTCAATGCCAAAAGCCCCAGTATGACCGAAACGATCCAGAACCGCACCACGATCTTCTCCTCGTTCCAGCCTTTGAGCTCAAAATGGTGGTGTATGGGCGCCATCTTGAAGACCCGCTTGCCTCTTAGCTTGAACGAATAGACCTGGATGATAACCGAAAGGGCTTCCAGCACGAATATCCCGCCGGCGATAACGAGGAGTATCTCCTGCTTGATGATAACGGCGATCGTCGCCAGCGATGCGCCAAGAGAAAGTGAGCCCGTGTCGCCCATAAAAAGCTCGGCAGGATAGGTGTTGTACCAGAGAAACCCGATCCCTGCGCCCAGCATGGCGCCGCAGAGTATCGTCAGCTCGCCTGCACCCTTTACGTAAAATATCTGCAGGTACTGGGCAAATTTTATATTGCCCACAAGATAGGCAAAAAGAAGGAACGTGGAACATACCGTGAGCACGGGCCCTATGGCGAGCCCGTCGAGCCCGTCCGTAAGGTTGACGCTGTTCGACGTTCCGACGATGATGAAGACGCAGAGCACTATGTAGAAGACGCCGAGGTCCGGGGCGATATTCTTGAAGAAGGGTATTGTAAGTTCGGTGACGAACCCGTATTTGAAATAGATGAGCGCGCCCGTTGTGAGCGCGAAGAGCGTCTGGAAGAGGAGCTTTGCCTTGCCGGAAATGCCCTTCCCGTTGCTGCCCTGCAATTTCTTGATATCGTCGGCAAAGCCTATGGCGCCGAAGGAGAACATGGTAAAGGTAACAACCCACATGTAGTAGTTCGTCAGGTCTGACCAGAGCAGGGTTGGTATAATGGTGGAGACGAGGATAACGAAACCGCCCATTGTAGGCGTTCCCGCCTTTGCTTCGTGCCTGTCGGGCACATCCTCCCTTTTTGCGCTCTTGATCTTCCATTCGTTGAACTTCCTGATCACGTAAGGGGTCAGGAAGAAGCTTATGATAAGTGCGGACAGTATCGCCAGTACGGTCCGGAAGGTAATGTACCGGAATACGTTGAACACGGAGAGCTTTGCGTGCAGCGGATATAATAAATGATATAGCATTACTTGAGCGCCTCCACAATCTCTTCCATCTTCGAAGCCCGCGAACCCTTCACGAGAATGACGTCGCCCTTTTCGGCCTTTCTTTTTATAAAATCGACAAGACGGTCCTTGTCATCGAACAGCCGCGCACGCCCGCTGCCGAGCTCCCTGAACGTTTCCTTGATCTCTTCACCGATCAAGGCGATGACCGGAATGGGGCTCTGTGAGAGAACCCTGCCAAGCTCCCTGTGATAATGGCTGCTTTTTGTGCCCAGTTCCTTCATATCGCCGAGGATTGCGATCTTTTTCCCTGCGGCAGGAAGCTCGAGGAGGGTCTTTATCGCCCACTCAGTGGAAGAGGGGTTTGCGTTGTAGGAGTCATCGACGATTGTATAGCCCTCTTTGGCGACGACCGGTCTGAACCGCATTGCATATGAGCTGAAGGCCTCGACAGATTCCTGAATGCGGTCAGGCTTAGCCCCTATGCTGTAAGCGATCGAAGCGGCGGCAAGGATATTATAGAGGTTGTGTCTTCCGAGCAGGGTTGTTCTTGTATGTATGCTGTCTCCGGGAAAATGGAGCGTGAAGGCAGCGCCTTCCCAGCCGAGACTCTTGTCGACGGTGAGCCGGAACATGGCATGGTTCTCTATTCCGTACGTGAAGGCGGTATGTTTCTCGTCTTTATAATGTTGAATAAGGGGGTCATCGGCATTGACAAATATCGTCCCGCCTTCTTTTGTGAGGTGGAAAAGGTCGAGCTTCTCTTCCAATACCCCCTCGATATCGCCGAGACCTTCAAGGTGAGAGGGGTTGATGTTGGTAATGAGCGACAGGTCAGGCTCAATAGCGCACGCGAGCCGGCCGATCTCGCCCTTACTGTTCGTACCCAGCTCGAAGATGCAAAACTCCGGCTCCCCTTCTATGGAGAGGATGCTCTTGGACACGCCGACTATATTGTTATAATTTTTCTCGTTGAAATGGACCGGAAAGGCCCTCTTTGCCATGTCGACGAGCATCTCCTTCGTTGTTGTCTTGCCGTTGCTTCCCGTGATCGCGATGCGGGTCGCTTGCGTCTTTTGCAGCTTGTATCGGGCAAGGTCAAGGAGCGCCTGCTCTGCGTCCTCTACGAGAACGATCGTTCCCTGCAGGGTCACGCAGAGGGCCTCCCTCTCTTTTTCGCAGATGGTGCCGCCGTTTGACCTTTCATAGGCGTCAAGCAGGTACATGTGGGCATCGAAGGTCTTTCCAGTGATGGGCACGAAGAGCTCGCCCTCCGCAATCGTCCGCGAGTCCGTCGATATCCCCGTAAAGGTCTCCTTTTCAACCCTGAGCGTCACGCCTTTTGTAGCCTTCAGAACCTCGTCAAGATGCCACATTGAGAAACCCCTCGATTACTTCCCTGTCGCTGAAATGCAATATCCTATCTCCTATGAGCTGGTAATCCTCATGGCCTTTTCCTGCCACGAGAACGACGTCGTCCTCCTGCGCCGCCTTGATCGCTTCCCGGATAGCCTCCTTCCTGTCCTCGACAACTCTGAATGGAGCATTGCTGAAGCCGTACGTGATGTCTGCGATGATGTTCCCAGGATCCTCGGTCCTTGGGTTGTCGGAGGTGATGATTGTGAGATCGGCAAGATGAGAGGCGATCTTGCCCATGATCGGTCTCTTGCCCTTATCCCTGTCGCCGCCGCAGCCGAACACAAGGATCAGTCTTCCCTTTTTAAGGCGGTTCAGGAGGGCGAGGACGTTGCCGAGGGCGTCAGGCGTATGGGCGTAGTCGACAAACACGGCAAGACCTTTTTCGTTCACTATCCTTTCCAGCCTTCCCGGGACGCCCTCCAGGCCCTCTATGCCTTTTCGTATGTTGTCGTAAGGGATCCCCGTCACGTGGCCGTAAAGGCAGGCGGCAAGTATGTTAGAGGCATTGAAAACGCCTATCATCGGCGAGAAGAGTGAGACCTTATTGCCGAGAAGCGAGGCATCGAGCTTCAATCCGTTTATGTCCTCGCTGTAGCCGATAAGGTGTGCGTCGGCGTATCCCTTCGTGCTGTAAGACAGCGTGCGGGTCGGCGCTGCAATGACAAAATCCCTTGTGCTCGGATCGTCGATGTTAAGGATCGCGAACTTCTGTCCCTTCGTGCTCTTCTTCAGGTAATGTTCGAAGAGGAGCCGCTTCGCTCCTTTATAGCTTTCAAGGTCGCCATGGTAGTCAAGGTGATCATGGGTGAGATTGGTAAAGATGCCGATATCGAAGTCCACCCCCTCGACGCGCTTCTGGTCGAGGGCATGGGAGGAGACCTCCATCGCTACGTTGGTCACGCCGGCGAGATGCATCTCTTTCAGGAGGCCGTGGGTTTCGGCAGCCCCGGGGGTGGTGTTGTCCGCCTTCAATACTTTGCCGTCGTATCTATAAGAGATGGTCCCTATAACGCCTGCCTTTCTGCCGGCATTGATCAGAACCGACTCGATGAGATAGGTTGTCGTGGTCTTTCCGTTTGTCCCGGTAACGCCTGCAATGTGCATCTGCTTTGAAGGGAAGCCGTAGAACGTTGATGCGGCCTCGCCGAGGGACGCTGCGACATCTTCAACGATGATCGCGCATTCGAAAGCCCTGTCTGGCTCCTTGTCGGTCACAATGACCTTCGCCCCCCTTTGTAATGCATCGTCCATATAGGTCCCGCTCTTGCTTGTAGCGAAAAACATATATCCTTCTCTGACTGCCCGTGAATCTTTTGTAAGCCCCGCGATCTCAAGGTCTCTGCTGCCTTTTATACTGATGAACGGCATGTTCTCTATCAAATTATTGAGTCTCATTGTTTATATGACCTCCCGTGGATGACGCACTCTGCTTCGCCTTTCATCTTTTCAAAGGCCTTTGGCTGTTGTTCCACAACGACGCCGCTCCCGTGTATCTTTATCTTAGACGTGTGGATCGCCACCTTCTCAAGGGCTGTCTTGATGGGAAGATTGACGAGGCTCGGCATGACCCATTCATTGTGATCATTGCCCGGGTGTGCACGTAAGGCATCGGGGACATGCCTGAACTCAAAGCGGTCACCTGCCCTCCTGATCTCCGTTGTTTGTACCCTATAGGGAAAGAGAGGATTGCAATCTTCGGGAACGTTCCTGTTGTACATGGAGAGGATGACGTTTTTCTCTATCGCATATCCTCTGCCGAGGACCACATCCTGGGAGTCCAGTTCCTCACGGAGCGCGACACCCTCTTTTTTGAAAAAGGAGATGAGCTGTTTCTTCCCGATGATCTTAGCCATGCTCTTTAATCCCTCTTCATCCTTTTCCCTCAGTATATCCAAGGGTTTTTTGCAATAGGCGCCGCCTTGGGCTTCTTGCTTTATGAAAACGAGCCCCTCTTTTTCGATAAGACCTTCCCTGATCGCGAAACAGACGATGGGGATTGCGATAAAATAAGAAGGCTCAATAGCCGGCTCGGCCTTGTGCAGGTTTGTCGGCGCCGGAGCGTTTGCCGGAACCTGTTTCGGTATGGAGATGCTCAATCCGGTCGGCGCATCATTCCGGAGCTCCGAAGCCCTTCCTATGGTGAATCTGTCAGGGAGCTTCAGCGCTACAGAAACATACATCAATCCAATCAATACACAAATGAAAAAGGCCTTTTTGTTAGCCCTTTTGTTCATCGCAATACCAGAACCTCTTCGTCTTTCGGCTTCTTCAGCCCAAGCCTCTCTTTTGCCTTTAACTCAAGCATTCTTGCCTGCGTAATGCCCGCAAGCTCTGTCTTGAGCTTGTTGTTCATATCGACGATCTCCCGCTCCCGCCTGAGCATCTCGACAAGCTCTTCGCGGAGCCGGCTGTGGGCAGACATCATAAAGAAAGAGATAAAAGCGAATACAATAAGACAGAAAACGATCAAAAGCGTGGACCGGGGACTGCTGTGTGCCACATTTCTTTTCGTTGATACAAAAACCCTTTCCATAAACCCCCCGGTTATCTTTTTTCTGCTACCCTGAGCTTCGCGCTCCTTGAGCTCGGATTATTTCTTATCTCGTTCCTTTGAGGCCTTATTGGTTTTTTCGTCACAGTATTCACCACCGTGGACGTCTTGAATATCTCCTTTATTGTCCTGTCCTCCAGCGAATGGAAGGATATAACACCGATCCTTCCCCTGCCTTGCAGCATGTCTATGGCATCGCTCACCCCGGTCCGCAAGCTTTTCGTTTCCCTGTTGACCTCTATGCGGATCGCCTGAAAGGTCTTCGTGGCGGGGTGGATCTTTCCCCTTTTTTTCTTTGCCCTGAAGATGATGCCGGCCAGCTCCCTGGATGTTGCTATCGGCCTTTTCTTCCGCGCTTCGACGATCGCCCTTGCGATCTTGTGCGCCCTTTCCTCCTCCCCGTATTCGCTGATGATCTTTCTCAACACGTCATATCTGTATGTGTTTATCACATCATAGGCGGTCAGATCGGCCCTGTCATCCATCCGCATGTCGGGAAGACAATCGTCGTTAAAACTAAAGCCCCTCCCGCCCATCAACTGATACATTGAAAGACCGAGATCAAAAAGGATTCCGTCAAAGGAAAAGACACCCATCCCGTTAAGAATCTCCTTGAGGTCTTTAAAGTTTCCTCTTACCAGCTTGACCCTCTCTCCGTAACCTCTCAACACCTCCTGAGCTATACTGAGGGCCTCTTCGTCCACATCGAGGCCGATCAACCGTATGTCTTTGTATCTTTCCAGTATGTGGTGTGCGTGTCCCCCTCCACCAACTGTTGCATCGACAAACAGGCTATACTCAGCGCTTACCAGGTTTTGTATTACTTCTTCACAAAGAACAGGTATATGCGTGACACCGATCAAAGGCCCAGTTCCGACACGATGCTTGCGATCTGGTCGGGATCAGACGTTGCCTGTTTCACCAGTTCTTCCCATCTCTCTTTTGCCCATATCTCTATCTTTTTGCCCATCCCTATGATCACTACATTTTTGATAATATGCGCATCGGTCTTTAATGCCTGCGGCAAAAGCACCCGCCCGAGCCTATCGATTGTGCATTCAGAAGCGCCGGAAAAAAAATACCTCAGGAAAGATCTCTCTTCTTTTTTCATCGAGCTTCTGCTCGATATCTTCTCTTCAATATTCAGCCACTCCTGATAAGGATAACCGACAATACAGCCATCGAGATTTGTGAAGATCAGCCTCATATCATGATGGGCGGAGAGCGTCTCCCTGAACTTCGCGGGGATGCTTACCCGGCTTTTGTCATCGATGGCGTATTCAAATCTGCCCGCGAACATTATCCCACCTTTTAACACTATTTACCACTTTAGACAGTTATACTTGTAACATAGTAGTTTGTCAAGGGTTTTTTGCCCTTTTACATTGAAAGAGGATTATGTGCTGTGATATAAGTGGAAATGTCCTTTCTAAAGAAGACAATTATACTGCTTTCCCTTGTGGGGCCGGCGATTATCACGTCAAATATCGATAATGATGCCGGCGGGATAGCGATCTATTCCATCGCAGGGGCGAGCTACGGGTACAACCTGTTGTGGACGCTTATCCCGACGGTCTTTCTTCTCGCGGTCCTCCACGAGATCTCCGCGAGGACCGGGATCGTGACCGGGAAGGGGCTTGCCGACCTTATACGGGAACGGTACGGTATCAGGATAGCGTTTTGGGTCATGGTATCACTTTTTATTACAAATCTCGGGAATACTGCTGCAGAATTCTCGGGCTGGGCGGCGAGCATGGAGCTCTTCAATGTGAGCAAGTACATCTCGGTCCCGATTGGTGCGTTCTTCGTATGGTTCCTCGTTACAAAATGGAATTACAGCATCTTTGAAAAGATCTTCCTGGGGATCTGCTTCATATATTTCACCTATATCATCTCCGCATTTCTTGCCAAACCGGATTGGGGAGAGGTGATGCAGAAGACGGTAACACCTCAGATACAATGGAACAAGGATTATCTCATCATAGTGGTCAGCATTATCGGCACGTCGATCACGCCATGGCAGCAATTTTATCTCCAGTCGGGTGTCGTGGAGAAGGGTCTGAGGGAAAAAGACCTCTGGGCATCGAGGGTGGATGTGATATTCGGGGCTGTCATGATGGGCGTCGTGGCGTTCTTCATCATTGTGGCCTGTGGAGCGACCCTTTATCCTGCGGGTATCGGGATAGATTCCGCTGAGGACGCCGCTCTGTCGCTGAAGCCCCTCGCCGGTAGGAACGCGTATATCTTGTTTGCCATAGGGCTTGCCAACGCGTCGCTCTTTTCAGGATGCATCCTGCCTCTTGCAACGACGTACTATATCTGCGAGGCGATGGGCTGGGAGATGGGGATCGGCAAGGGCTTCAAAGAGGCGCCCCATTTCAGGATGATATTTGCGACGATACTTGTCCTCGGCGCTTCTGTTGTATTGATCCCGAACCTGCCCCTCATAAAGGTAATGTGGTTCAGCCAGATCATCAACAGCCTCCTGCTCCCGGTGATCATTATATTTATGATAAAGCTCGTCAACGACAAAGAGCTGATGGGAGATTACAGGAATTCCCTCTGGATGAACATCGTGGCATACTCAGGCGCCGCAATCCTTACCGTCCTCAACGTAGTCCTCCTCTACAATTCTTTCATGGATGTTATCGGATAGAGGGAATAAAAAATATTGATAAAGTGAAATGAACGATGTAGTCTTTTAGCTCATCAAATTATTTGTGGAGCGTGTATGAAAGTTCCTATAACGAGAGAGGGCTACACAAACCTCAAAAAAGAGCACGAGACACTTCTTAACGTAAAGAGGCCGAAGATCCTTAAGGCAATTGAAGAGGCCCGCGGACATGGGGACCTCTCCGAGAACGCGGAGTATGATGCGGCGAAAGAAGAGTTCCAGTTCCTCCAGAAAAAGGTCGCCGAGATCGAAGAGATGATCAAAAACTCTGAGATCGTCGACAAGAGGAACGGCGGTTTTGAAAGTGTTGAATTCGGCTGTACCGTAACGCTCGTCAATCTCGATACCGATGAAGAGGCGGAATATATGCTTGTGGGCCCCTACGAATCGGATATAAACAAAGGGACCATATCGATCGCATCGCCGCTCGGAAGGGCGCTCATGGGAAAGTCAGTGGGCGATGAGGTGAACTTCAACGCCCCCGGCGGCCAGCGCACATACGAGATCGTAAAAATAATGTAAAGCAAAAACGGGCCTTAGTGTAGCTTACTTGATCATCACCAGCAGCATTTTAAAGCGGGTTGTCGATTTGAGGGCGTGGGGCCTGTTGGCCGGCATGATGATCATCTCTCCTTCCTTGACCGAATAGGGCTTGCCGTCAATGCGGACCTCTGCCTCGCCCTCCAGCAGACAGACCGCAGCGTCAAAAGGGGCCGTGTGTTCGCTCAACCCCTCGTCCTTGTCGAAGGCGAAGACGGTCATCGTCCCCGAAGGCTTCCGGATGATCTCGCGGCTGACTACGGAATGCTCCTGATAGCCGGCCATGTCCTTGATCGTTGATACCTGAACCACATTACTGGTAAGATCCTCGGCCATGTTGTTCCTCCTTTCCGGCATTGTTATGGAAGCTCCAAAGACCATCAGAGGGAAGGGGAGCTTCCTGATATTATAATATCATTGTTGCGATCTATCTATAAATAAGCCGGATCGTGAGCGATGTAATTGACTTAAGTCAAAACCTGGTGCCGACCGGCATTTTCCCTTGCAAAATATATGGAAGAGAAGGAAAATGGAGAAAAACAGGCAGGTATAAGTGTGAAGGAGGGGGCAAATGTACACACACCTATTCTCTGAGCTTAGGATCGGGGGGATCACCCTGAAGAACAGGTTAACGATGGCCCCGTTATATCTCGGATATGCGGGGGAGGGCGGCACGGTGAGCGGCGCACTGCTGGAACATTACCGGCTGATGGCAAAAAGCGGGGTTGCCATGGTGGTGGTCGAGAATGCGACGATAGACCATCCGACGGGAAGCGGCAGCAACAGGACGATCCGGGCAGACACCGACGATAACGCGGCTGGGTTGAAAAGATTATCCGCAACGATCCGGCAGGAAGGCGCCGTTGCCTGTCTTCAGATCAACCACGCCGGGCGCTTTGCCGGCGTTAACGAGCCCGTTGCGCCCTCTGCCGTCGATACCTTCGGCAGGACCCCGAGGGCATTGACCACGGCAGAGATCAGGACGATCGTGCACAGGTATGCCGATGCGGCGTTGCGGGTCATGAACACGGGATTTAGCATGGTGGAGCTGCACGGGGGCACAGGCTATCTGCTGGCCCAATTCCTCTCCCCCAGGACCAACAGACGGGAGGATGGATACGGCGGTTCATTCGAGAACCGGCAGAGATTTGCCCTTGAGGTCGTTGCGGCAGTGAAAAAGAGAGTTGGGGATTTCCCGGTCGGCTACCGTTTCCTGGCAGATGAATGGCTTCCCGACGGCCTTCAGCTGTGCGAATCCGTTCGGTTTGCCCGCTCGCTCGAATCGGCGGGCATCGCATATCTTTCCGTAATGGGGGGAACGTACGAGTCTTTTCCGTTGCCGGATGTTGTGAATAGGTCCGGAAAGGACGGCTACATGGCCGACCTTGCGGCAGCCGTCAAAAAAGAGGTGAGCATCCCGGTCATCACTGCCGGAAGGATATCAACGGGCCCACTGGCGGAGAGCATCCTCGAGGAAAAGAAGGCCGACCTGATCGGGCTGGCGCGCGTCCTGTGGGCCGATCCCGAATGGCCGGAAAAGGTGAGGCAGGGGAGAGAGAGCGAGATTATCCGTTGCGACCCGGCCTGCGGCGACGCCTGCATGAAATTGATAATGAAAAGAAGGCCCGCCTTCTGCGCACGATGGCCGCACGATAAGATACAGGCATGGAAGGAACGAAGCGAATGACGTCAAAGCCTTGTTCCGTTGACCGGGATTTCTGACATGGAGGGAAAGACCGTGGCAACATGGATAGATTTTTCCGTTTCGTCCGCATATGAAGTGAAATACCCGAGCGTGGCCTTCGGACTGACGCTCATTACAGACTGCCGGCCCTTGGCCAATGGCGTCGGATTCGATCAGTACAGGCGGAATCTCCTGAGGAAGATGAGAAAACGGGAGACGCTCGCCGGCATCTCCCGGCGCATCGATGCCTACGACCGGTTCTTTCAAGGCTTCGGGTTCGAGTGCCCCCTGCCGCAGCACCTCAGGAGAACGGTCAACAGCGGGTTCCCGAGATACAACCTCATGGTCGACGCCCACTTCATGGCCGAGATGTGCGCCGGCATCCTTGTGGCGGTCACCGATTTTGACCGCATTGAAGGCGGGCTCATGCTCGATGTGGCCCGGGAAATGGAGACGAGCGCCGGAATGGGGGGCCGCCAATTCGTCTTGAAAGAAGGGGAGATTGTGCTCCGGGACGAGAAGGACATAATTTGCGTACTCTGCCAGGGGGCTGACGAGAAGACAAAGGTGAGGGACGATACGCGCAATGTTCTTTTCTATGCCTACGCCGTTCCCGGTATCGACGGGATCTATCTCAAAGAGGGATTGACCATCGCCGCAGAAACCATGGTTAAATTCGGCGGCGGGAACATCAAGGGCCTGGAGGTATTCGCCGGAGGAAGAATCATATGAGCGCCTTCGATGGCTGACCCTTATTATAGGGAATGAAACAGACCGGCAAAAACACCTTCCTCCAGCAACAGAAGGAATTGCAGGGCAGCCGGCGTATCGCCATCGAGGTGAAGGATAAGAAGAGGTGGGATGCAGGTAAACTTTCAGGGTTGAAGTCCTTTCTCGAAACAACACCGCACTGCATTGCAGGGATACTGGCCTATAACGGAACGGAGAGCGTCAAGGTCGGAGAACTCTTTGATAAAAAAACACACTGCTATTTTTTTATAAAAATTCTTATTTAAACATTATAATATTCTTTATATAATAGTGTTTAACGGAAGATTACACGTCTTGTGACCTGTAAAAGGTGGAGTTGTGTCTAAAAAAGGAGAGGACGTTTTTATAATAATGAGAGCGGCGGGATAAGCGCTCACAGAGAGCTTCCGCCGGAAGGAGATTATTATGACGAGTGTTGCGGGAAAACGGTGCATAAGCACGGTGCTGCTGGTAGGATTGTTCCTGCTCGTACTATTCGGGATGGCTTCAGCCCAGGAGCAGAGGCCGAACATTGCCTTGAAGGCAACCGCCAGCAAGGAGACAAAGGTGTTAAGGCAGGGGAAGTGGGTGGTCGAGCATGTGCCGGTGGAAAAGGCGGTCAAAGGCGACACCCTTCTCTATGCCATCGCCTATACCAATGAGGGCAGGGCGCCTGCAACGGATGCGGCGATCATCGACGCCATACCGTCGGGAATGGTGTATGTGGTCGGCAGCGCCGCCGGGAAAGACGCCGAGATCACCTGCAGCATCGACGGCGGCAAGACCTTTCATAAGCCCCCCCTGAAACGAAAAGTGCGAAGGCCGGATGGCATAGAGGAGGACAGATTGGTTCCTCAGGAGATGTACACTCATATCAGGTGGGTGATTCACAGGACGGTGCAGCCAGGCATGGGCGGTACCGTCTTTTTTAAAACTACGGTCCGGTAGGGCCTTAACATAGATGAAACAGGATGGATACGATAGCATCGAAAACAAGAAAGAAGGAGGGCATTATCATGAAACGGAGAATTTTTAGCATACTGCTTGTGCTAGCCGTGCTCCAGGGCTTTGTGTCCGGTGCATGGGCTGCGGGGACGCCTGCGGGAACAACGATTTCCAACCAGGCATACGTGGACTACAAGGACGCCAACGGAAACGCGATGCCGAGGGTCTTTTCCAACACGGTGACGGTAACGGTCAGCCAGGTAGCTGCCGTCAGCACCACGCCGGAAACCATGGCGAACAGCGCGGTGGCAGGAACCAACATTGCCTACCCGGTGACGATCACCAACGATGGGAACGGCACCGACACCTTTGCCCTGGAGGCGACGACGAATTTGGGCACCGTAATACTCTACAAGGATGACAACGGCGACGGCATCTGGCAGCCGACGGAAACGACCGTTGTAACCTCAACGGGGGCCCTTGTCGCCGATCAGTTTTTCAAAGCCATTGCGGTGGTGGCCGTACCGGCGGGTGCAGCCAACGGAACCACCATAACGACCACATTCACGGCAACCTCGGCCTTCAACGGGACGGTCAAGGATACATCAACCTTTACGACGACCGTGCAAACGGCAGTGCTGGCGGTCTCCAAGTCATCCGTCGACCCCGCGGCCAACACAACGCTGGTGACGACGGCCAAACCCGGTGACGTCATCACTTTCATGATGACCGTTGCCAACACCGGCGCTCCTGCCTACGACCTAATCTATAGAGACGTGATCCCCGCCAATACGACCTACGTGGCCGGAAGCATGAAGGCCGGGGCGTCGACGAGCTACAATTCTGCCCCAAACACCCTGACCGATGCGAACGACGGATACGAGTTTACGGCCGGGACGCCCCCCACCACGGCCCAGGTCGGAGCCTACTTCGACAGCGGGAACAACAGGGTCGTCCTTAATAAGACCCAGCATCCGCCGCAGGGGAATTTCTACTTCCAGGTCCGGGTCAACAACAATGTCCCCGCGGGCACTGTTATCTCGAACAGCCTAACGGTCGAGTATGCATTGGTAGCCGGCAGCGCGACACGGTATACAGCGACGTCGAACACCGCAACGGTCAGCGCGGCGAACCTGCCCGCAGTGCTTCTCGACCCAGACCGGACAGGCACGGCGAACCCGGGCGACTCGAGAGTCTATGCCTTTACTGCCTACAACAACGGTAACGATACAGACACCATCAACCTTACCTACACCTCGACGGCAGGCTGGGCATGGACCTTCTGGAACGATACGGACGGCAACGGAATACCGGGGACAAACGGGGATACCGTGCTTACCGATACGAACGGCGACGGCAAGATCGACACCGGCGTCCTGACGGCCCTTGGCAGCAAACAGATACTCGCCGTTGCAACGGTACCTGCAGGGGCTGCCGACAAGCTGACGGACGTGACCACCGTAACGGGCGCCTCCGTACGGAACAGTTCTGTTACCGACACGGAGGTATTGACCACAACGGTCACGGCGCCTGTGCTCAGCGTTGTCAAGGCGGTTTCTCCAACAGGAAACCAGCCTCCCGGAACGGTACTTACCTACACGGTGACGGTGACGAATAACGGAACAGGCAACGCGACGAACGTGATCATCACCGATGCAGTACCCCAGTATACGACATATCAGACAGGTACGATCAAGACCGGCGCCACGACAGGAACGCTGGTGGCGCGGACAGACGCCTCTGACGGCGACGGCGCGAGGTACGACGGTACAGGACACACGGTCATGGTAGGCTCGGGCACATCGATAACGATCGGGCCGAGCGGCGCCTGGATCCTGGAATTCAAGGTGAAGATAGACTGAGGGCGTTGAAGAAAGCGAGATTTTTGTAAAGATGCAGTGAAATTGTTAATAACGGGGTTTTATAGGTGTCGTTAACGTTGCATAAACGATATAGTCTGTTGGGATGGGCTCTGGTTGGCAGCCTGCTTTTGGCCCTCCTTCTTCCTGCGGGCCTGCTCGCCGGAAGTCCCCCATCGGGCACGAATATTGTGAACCGGGCAAGCGTCTCATACATTGACGTTCTCGGTAATACCCGGCTCATCCAGAGCAACGATGCGGTCACGGGTGTTTCTGCCTTTCCGGTTCTTGCGATCAACAAAACGGCATCTCCCGACCCCGTTGCACCCGGCTCGCTTGTCACGTACACCATCACTTATGAGAACACAGGAAGCGCAGCGGCAACGAACGTGACGGTCACAGACCATCTTTCCGTTGAGGTCGCCTCGCCTGTCATATCGGGAGGGGGCGTGTACACGCCCGGTCCGCCGGCGGGAGGCAGTATCACATGGAACCTCGGCAACCTACCTGCCGGAGCGAAGGGAACCCTTACCGTCACCGTGACGGTGAACGGCGCCCTCGCTGTCGGTTCCACATTCATGAACAAGGTTACTATAAAAAGTACTGAAGGGGCTTCAGCGGAGAAGACCATTACTACCTCTGTCGGGAGCGCCCCGAACATTAAGCTCACAGCGGCAGCCCCTGTCACCGTCAATGCCTGCGGCTACCTTCCTTACAACATCACCTATGCCAACTCGGGAAATACGCCGTCAACGCTTACCCAGATCAGGCACACCCTTCCTGACGGGGTATCGGTGAACCCCTCCGCCATCACAGGAGGAGGGAGGCTTGAAGGAAGAACCCTTGTCTGGGATCTGGGAACAGTGTCCCCTGGTGTCCAAGGGCAGCTTGACTTTCAGGTAGCAGTATCCCCCCTTGTACCCGTGGGCACGACGCTGCGAGGCTCATCGGTTATAGTGAACAGGGAACAGGGGGCGGTGGCCCTTCAGGAATTGCAATCTACCGTGACGGGCCTGAACTCGACGGTATCAATGGGGCAATTGCAGTCAGTGGATCAGTCTGGACAGGATAAGCCCATCCTCGGCGTCGAAGAATATCTTTACCTCCAGCTCAAGGCTGAGTCATTTATAATCAAGGACGTGAACACGGTCAGCATCTCAGTAGTCCTGCCTGACGGCAGCACCCTCAACCCTGTGGTGATGCAGCTTAGCGAGGATCCCCTTAAGCCGGGAGTCCTTACGGGAAAGATCAAGGTGAAAGACCTCGGGGCAGTAAAGAGGAGCAAGATCACCATTGCCTACAACCCGGGATGCGGGGCGCCCGTCGAGGAGATTGTCCTTGTTGATCCGCTTGGCACGGTATTCAACACGGGAACGGGCGCAGGGATCAACGGGGTGACGGTAACACTCATCGACAACGCGACAGGCCTCCCTGCCGCCATACCGGCGCAGCCCGCGACGAGCTTCTGCAAGGTGAACCCCTGTGTGACCGGCAGCAGCGGCGGCGTGGACGGCTTTTTCCAGTGGGAGACCATTAACCCCGGTACCTACCGGATTGTGGTTTCGCCTATACCGACCTTTGTGGTCCCTTCCGTCATTCCCAACCCAGACCTCCGTCTCATGTACCCTGCAAAAGTGATCCTCGACAGCGGTTCGAAAGGGGAGCCCTTCACAGTCAAAGCGGGAGACCCGCCGCTCAACCTTGATCTTCCCGTAGACCCTCCTTCGGGAATACTATCGGTGACGAAGACAGGGAACAAGACGAGCGCGTCCATCGGCGATATCGTTCAGTACACCATTACGGTAAATAATACGGGCGTCTCGGCGGTCAACAACGCCACCGTAGTAGACAGCCTCCCTCATGGAGTCCGGTATCTCAACGGCTCCACCTCGCTGAACGGCGTCCGCAGCCCTGACCCCACTGCAAGCGGAAGAAGCATAACCTGGCAGGTGGGCACCATTCCGGGCGGAGGAACGACGACCATTACCCATAAGGCCCTCATAGGGGTCGACAGCCAGCGAGGCGGGGGAAAGAACGTTGCCTATGCGCAGGGCAGGAGCGTCGGCGCGACGGTGACCTCGAACGTGGCGAGCTTCACCATAAAGATCAACGAAGGTGTTTTTACCTCCAACGGCACCATCATAGGGAAGGTCTTCGTCGATCACGACGGAAGCGGGCTTCAGCGGTGCGACGGCGAGAAGGGGACCGGGCGGGACTGCAAGGACCAGGGCAAATATGTGGATATCCCTGACGAAGAAGAGCCTGGCGTTCCAAACGTGGTGCTCTACCTTGAAGACGGCACCAGAGTAATAACCGACAGAAACGGAAAATACTCCATCACAGGGGTGAGACCGGGGACGCACGTGCTGCGGCTTGATGAGACCTCGCTGCCCCCGGATATTGTTCCCGTTCCCATATCCAACCGCAACATGGGGACAGGCTCCACACAGTTCGTTGACATGGTGCCCGGCGGGCTGTTCAAAGCAAACTTCGGCCTCAGAAGGAAACCGGGGACAAAACCGGGGGTGATAAGGATCGAGAAGGGTACCGGAAACCAGCCCGGTATGGCCGTTGCAAATGGCGCAGGCGCAGGCAGTGCAGGTTCGGGTGGTGCGGTCCCCGGCAGCGCCGGTTCCGGGGAAGGGAGTGCCCCGATACTGGCCGCACCCGTTTCCGTGTCCGCCCAAACCGCAGTGAAGGTCATTGAAGGCGGCCCCCAGGAGCAAAAGGTCACGGAGGCAGCAGGACCGGCCCCGGCAGAATCCCATAGCGAGCCTGCAAACATTGAGGAGCAGATCAAAACGATGCAGCCTGATCTTGAGTTCCTCGAACCAATCCACGGTGGCACGATCCCGCGGCACAAGACGAAGGTGCGGATAAAGGCGCCCATGGATGCCCAGCTGTCTCTGCAGGTAAACGGCAAGCCTGTAGCGGAAAAGAGTATGGGGAAGAAGGTTGAGTATGCAGCCGGTAAAGTGGCGGTCTACGAATATGTGAGTATCGAGCTGCTACCAGGGATTGACAATAGCCTGCGCGTGGAGATCCGGGACGCTTTCGGCAACGTGCGCTCAGAGAAGGAGATCACCGTTTATGCCGTGGGCGACCCAGAGAAGGTCTTGATCAAACCGGACAGGAAGGAGATCCCCGCAGACGGTGTTTCTGTGGCGGAAGTAACCATTTCCGTCGTTGACAAGCAGGGCCGCAGGTTGGTTCACGACAAGGTTTTTACTGTTGAAACGACGGCAGGAGAACTCCTCGGAAAGGACGCAGACCCCGGCACCGAGGGATTCCAGGTCGTGGCCAAGGGGGGCGAGGCGGTTGTCAGGATCCAGGCGCCGAGAGAGACAAATGAAGCAAAGGTCACCGTCCTTTGGGGAGACCTGAAAGAGACAACGAGCATATACTTCCTGCCCCACCTGAGGGGCATGATAATTGTAGGCGTCGGTGAGGTGATGATCGGCCACGGGAGCACAAGCGGGGATTACAACCTCCTCAGGAAGAAGCAGTGGTTCGAGAAGGGAGACTATGCGGGCGGCCGCGGCGCATTTTTCCTCAAGGGAAAGGTATTCAACGACATGCTGCTTACAGCCTCCTACGATTCAGCAAAGGAAAAAGAGGACGAGCTTTTCCGGGCGAAAGAGACCAACCTTGAGTCGGAGGACAAATACCCCATTTACGGGGACGAGAGCAAGCAGGGGTATGAGGCCCAATCGCAGGACAAGCTTTACGTGAAGCTTGAAAAGGACAAATCCTACGCGCTGTATGGGGATTACCAGACGGAGTTGACCGATACGCGGCTGAGCGCCTACACGCGGTCTTTTACGGGCCTCAAGCTGGACGTGAACAAGGAGCGGTTCCGGTTCCGCACCTTCGGCACCTACACGGACCAGATGCAGGTGGTCTATGCCCAACCGGGCAAGGGGATCTCCGGATATTACTATCTTGATCCGGCGCAGGTGATGGAAGGGACGGAAAGGGTGGCCATAGAAACGAGGGACCGCTTGCTCGTAGACAAGGTAATAAAGCGGGAATTGAAGAGCAGGGGAAGCGATTACGAGATCGACTATGATACCGGCGCCATACTTTTCAAGGAGCCTGTGCCGAGCCGGGACAGCGACTTCAACCCGATCTACATAGTGGTAAGCTATGAAACGAAGCAGATCGAGAACAAATACTATACCTATGGAGCGAGGGGCTCGTTAAAGCTCACGAAGTGGCTTGAGGTCGGCGCTACGGGCATCACCGAGGAGAAGCAGGCAGGCGACTATCACCTGCTCGGCAGCGACATTACGCTTCACCTCCCGCGGAACACAACTTTCAAGGCCGAATACGGGCAGACGGAATCGCTTTTCGATATCAGCAGCGTCCTTGAAAGAAAAAAAGGGTCAGCCCTGTCTTTCGAACTGGAGAGCAAGCCCCTGGCAAACCTCTCCGTGTCTGGATATTACAGAAACCTCGGCAAATATTTCAACAACCTGTCGGCGGTTGACGTGATGAGGGGGTCCATAAAGTACGGGGCTGAGGCAAAGTACCAGTGGAGGCCAGACCTCTCCTTCTACGGCAAATACAGCGACGAAAGCGACAACCTGAACAACATGTACACAAAGTATTCCCTCCTCGGCGCCGAGAAAAGGTTCACCAAGACAAAAGTGAACGTGGACATCTCCCAGGAGAAATCGACGAGCGCCTTTGTACTGCCCACCAGCCCCACCTCACGATACCCCTTCGACGTGAGCGAGGAGCAGGCGGACCAGGTAACGTCCGCGAGGGTCGGGGTGGAGCGGCAGATCATCAAGGATCTTTCCTTCCTCCTGAGCCACAAACACGATATCGAGCACGACAGGTACTTCATCAGCCAGGCGGGCCTTACCTACAAGTGGAGCAATGTGACGCGGACCTATATCCGTCAGGAGTACGCAAAATACGACGACAGGAAGGACGCGAGGACCATCTTCGGCGCCGAATCGGAGGTGGCGAAAAATACCGTTGCCTACAACGAATACCGGCTCTATGACGCGGCCGACGGGTCAAGGAACCAGCAGGTGATCGGGCTGCGGAACAAGTTCATGCTCGGGAAGAACATCACAGGGAACCTTTCCGGGGAATACCTCAATACGTTGAGCGGGACCAGGCGCCAGGGAGACCCCGATGCCTTCGCAGTGGCTGCCGGATTGGAGTTCCTGCCGAAAGATGATATAAAGATCACGACCCGTATGGAATACAGAAATGAGAAGTCCGACGCCCCGCGGGACAACTATCTCGGTGAATTCGGCCTTGCCTACAGGCTTAGTCCGGACTATGCGCTTCTCTTCAAGGAGAAGTACAGCCTGGAAGACATGAGGTCCGCGGGAGAGCGGGCCACGAACCGCACGCTGCTCGGCGTGGCCTACCGTCCACGTGACTGCGACATATTCAACGCCTTCGGAAAGGTCGAGTACAAGCACGAAAAGGACAGCACCGGTTCCCCGGGATATGCTACAAATACTTATATCGGTTCCGTTGAAGGGGTGTACCAGGCACGCAAGGGGCTGCAGCTTATCGGGAAGTACGCGGGAAAATTTGTCACCGACGACGGTTTCAGGAGCTATACGGATTTCGCATCGGGAAGGGTTCTCTACGACATTACCGAGAATTACGACTTCGGCGCCGAGTACAGGCTCCTCTCGAGCCGTGCCGTGCATTCCGTCCTGCAGGGAGGGTCCATTGAGTTCGGACGGAGAATAATCGAGGGGATGTGGGTCTCGGCGGGTTATTCCTTCGACAAGTTTGATTCGGACCTTGTCGGCGACAGCTACCAGGGGCGGGGCCCTTACCTGAGACTGAGGTTCAAGTTTGACGAAAGCACATTGAAGAGAATGAAGGACGGGAGTAAGGGAGATAATGGGAAGAAATAGGATCATAAAAGCCATCTGCGCTGCCCTTTCTGCGGCGGTCATTATGCTCGCATTTGCGCCCGTCGCAGAGGCCGTCTACATCAAGCGCTACACGACGATCGCAAACGGCGGGATGACCTACACCGGGAACACCATGGGCTTGAGCAAGCAAAGCAATGCAAACGCCCCCGGCACAGCCGGTTCGATCGGGACCTTCAGCACTACCAACACGGCCCTTCGTGACGGCACCTATCCCTATGGCACCACAGCAAACTGGCAGCTCAACTCCTCGTCGGCCCAGCTGCGCATCCCCGGCGGCAGCACGATAATCTATGCAGAGCTTATATGGGGAGGTAGCTACAGGTACGGGGGAGAAGATGTATCGGCCTCTCTCAGCAGCGCCGTCACGCTCACGACGCCGGGCGGGGGAAGCTTCAGCGTCAGCCCCGACCCGAGCACCGCGGCGATCACCGGCGGCAGCGAATACTATTACGTCCGTTCCGCCGACGTGACGACCTACGTACAGTCTGCCGGGGCGGGTACCTATACGGTGGGCGGCGTCCCTGGAACGCAGAGCTCGACCGAGAACAACGCGAACGCCGCAGGATGGACCCTTGCCGTCATCTATGGCAGCCCCTCGCTGCCTTCGCGCAACATGACCGTATTTGTCGGCGCAGAGCTGACCAGCTCGTCCACGTCTCCCACCTCGTCGGTGAGCGGTTTCTGCACGCCCACCTCGGGCACAATAAGTGCCCGGATGATGGTGAGCGCCATAGAAGGCGACTCTGACATCACCGGCGACCGGATGTTGTTCGGACCCACGACAGCCACAATGGCCGCAGTGTCAGGCCCCAACAACCCGTTAAACAATTTCTTCGCCTCGCAGGTCAACAAAGATGACGGCACGCTTGATACAGCAGGGACGTTCGGAAGCCTGAACCATACACCCGGGACGAACGGGAACGGGCGTCGGCAGGGTTGGGACATTACCAACATTGATGTCTCGTCGAGGATGCAGAGCAACCAGAGCACCGCCTATGCAAGGGGCTCCACGACAGGCGACAGGTATACCATCACCTCGATCGGGCTTCAGGTCAATGTGGGCTCCCCGGTGTTCCCCGCGGCAGTGCTGACTGTGGATAAGACACAGACCTATATCGGCGACACCCTTACCTATACCGCCATACTCGACAACAGGACCGGCACCGCCGACGCGCTGAACGTTGTCTATACCGATGGTCTGCCCCAGGGGACTTCCTTTGTAACAGGGAGCTTTACCATAGACGGCGCGCCCCAGGCCGGCGCAAACCCTGTCAGCGGCGCTGCCATAGGGACCGTTGCCGCCGGTACAATGAAAACAGTGACATACAAGGTGACGGTGAACTCCATTCCCCTGCCGCCGGCGGCTGCTGAGTTCAAGGGGACATCTTCCTGGACCTACCAGTACCAGAGCTGTGCGGGATTCCCGATCAACAACGGGACTCTCACAACCAATACGACGGTGACCGGCACCCCGAGGCTGCAGCCAACCAAGACGGCAAGTCCCCCGGGGAAGGTGCTGCCCGGCGGAACCGTGACCTACACAGTCTCCATACCAAATACAGGCACGGCGAACAGCAGCGGGACAACCCTCAGCGACCCCATCCCGGCAGGCACGACCTACGTGCCCAACAGCACCTATATGAACGGTACGCTTGTGCCTGACTTGGACGGGCAGATGCCCTTTACAGCGGCGAGGCAGGTCAACAGTCCCGGAGAGCCGGTAGGACAGATCAATATGGGGGAAACGGCGACGATCAGCTTCCAGGTCACGATCAACGCCAACCCTCCGCTGATCATCACGAACACGGCAACCGTCGACCCCGACGGCGCAGGCCCCGCGCCACCCATTACGGTTTCCATCACCAACCCGCCAGTACAGGCGGACCTTGCGGTGGCGGCCACCGACAACCAGACAACGGTGACCGCAGGTACGGCGATGACATATCTTGTAACGGTGACGAACAACGGTCCCGACGCGGTCATCGGGTTCAACCTTTCCGTGACGGTGCCTCCGTCCATAACGAGCGTCACCTACACACCCGCTAGCGGAACATATAATTCCGGCACCGGTCAATGGACAGGCCTCAACCTTGCGGCGGGCCAGAGCGCTGTTCTCTCCGTTGCGGGCACCCTGTCTCCTGCCGCAACAGGCACCGTTACGGTAAGCGTTACCGTGGCGCCTTCGCCGGGAGTCCTTGACTCCAACAGTGCGAACAACACGGCAAGCGATACCGATACCATCGCCCTGACGGCGGACCTTGCGATTACAAAGACCGACGGAAAGACCGTCGTCGCGCCCGGAACCAACATCACCTACACGATCACCGTCACGAACAACGGTCCGAGCACGGTGACAAGCATGACCGTCGTCGACACGCTGCCGCCGGTCTTCCAGGGCCCCTTGTTCACGCCTGCCCAGGGGATATACAACGAGACCACCGGCCTATGGACAGGATTGAACCTCGGCCCCGGCCAGAGCGTGACCCTTACCCTCAACGGTACCGTGGATCCTTCGGCGAGCGGGGCGGTGGTGAACACCGTGACCGTTTCCCCTCCCTCCGGCGTCACGGACCAGAACCTTGCCAACAATACCGCCACAGATACGAACTATACAGGGGCTGTCGTTACGCTCACGAAGTCCGTCGACAAGGCCACAGCGGCCCCAGGGGAGGAATTGACGTACGCCGTCCATTACAAAAACACCGGCGGGAGCGAGGCGAAGAGCCTCATTATCATAGACGAGGTAAACATAAACGCTACCTACGTAGCGGGAAGCCTGAGGCTGGGCAGCGCAGGATCGACATATGCAACGGCTACGCCAAAGACGGATGCCGTTGACGCCGACGAGGGATCGGTGAGCGGAACGACGATCACCTTCAGCATCAATGCCGTCGCGGCCGACGATGGGGTTGCCAACTCCGGCAGCGACGAAGGTAAAACATATTTCAAATTGAAGATCAAATGACCATCCCTGCTGTATTCCGCAAGTATATCCGGTGAAATCATGAGACGAACCCGACCATCGGGCTATGCTTCAATGATAGGGTACGGCGGTCCACTAAAGAAGATTCTTGAGATGAAGACATTTGTTTCAAGGACGATCTCCACTCCTTATTTCGGGCCTTTGCAATTGCAGCTTTGATGTCTGATCGTTTCAATCCCGCATCTTTTGCCTGCCTCCGGGTTTTGGCAATCAACTCGTTAAACTCCTTGAAAATTTATATAGGTTCCTCCTTGCAAAATATATCGAATAGGAGGAAAATGGAAAAAAGGGGCGGCATGGGAACAATTCTGATGGATGACCGGAGAGATCCGAAGATCTCCAAAAGCAGGCTCGAAGCGCTCGTTGACGGCATCTTTGCGTTTGCGATGACGCTTCTCGTCACCGGCCTTGTCATCCCCCACCTTTCAAAAGGAGAGGCGAAGGCAAGGCTTGCTGTCAGCATTGCAGAGATGCGGTCCGAGTTTACTTCCTTCCTGGTCGCGTTCTTTGTCCTTGCTTCGTTCTGGCAGATGCACAACCGGCAGTTCCACTATGTGCGTGCGGTAGACTCCGGCATCGTAAGGGTCACGATGTTTATCCTTGCGTGCGTCGTCCTGATGCCCTTTACCACGATTATCAGCGGGGTTTATTCGGACGTGCAGATCGCCGTCAACCTTTTTCATGCCAACATGTTCAGCCTCGGAGCGCTTTTCCTCGTCCACTGGCGGCACCTCGCGAGGACCCCCGAAATAACGTCTGTTGAGATCGGCAGTCGCGATGCCTCGAAGGGTATGCGCAGGGCCTTAATCACACCGGCCATCTCCATCCTGGCATTCATCCTCTCTTTTATTGCTCCATCGTGGTCCATGGCCACATATCTCCTGATCATACCCTCGGTCGCGATCGCAAGGAGATACTCTCAGTTAAAAATTTAGAATCCCTCTGGTAGTCGGTTTTTTCGGCGGCCCGATCTAAGAAGGAAGCAAAGGGTCATGTGCAGGTAAAGTGCGCTCTGAATGACTCAGCGGGAAGGAGTTTTGCGGCTTCTGCGCAGTTTGCGGGGAAAGCCCGATACCGATGCCCATCCTCTAAACCCTGATTATTTGATCTTTTTCCCCAGCACGATCGATGTATCGATCTGGCGGTCGGGGATTGACCAGTATTTCCTGAGCAGCCCGTCCTTGTCGGGCATGATCTCGTAGCCATGCTTTTTGTAAAAGTCGATCGCCCACGCGGCCGCCTTCCAGGTGCCGATGAGAAGCCACTCCGTATCGACCTGCCTTTCGATGAACGTAAGGAGCTTCGAGCCGATGCCCTTTCCCTGGCTTTCCGTGGCAACGTAGGCATGGCGTATGAGGGTTACGTCCTTGACCTGCTCCTTCCCCATGACGCCGAGGAGCTTCAGGTCCTTCCTGTAGCCGTAGAACCTCATTCTCCGCATCTCGGCAGTCAGCTCCTCCATCGGCATGTAAGGCTCGTGGTAGCGGTCCTCCGGTATTACACCCCTGTACCGCGTTGCCGCATCGTTTACCACCTCGAAGATATCCTGTGCCTTTCTTGCCTCGAATATCCCCTCCTTCCAGAAGCCGAAGAGATCATAGGCATTCCGGAAGCCTATGCGCGCCATTGCCTTCTCGTCGCCCACAAGATAGCGGATCACATCGTAATTTTTGCGGATCCCCGGAACAGCGGGGAAGTCGGTGCCGAAGAGGTACTTCCCGCTGAACCTTCCCATGGACGGAAAATACTCAAGCAGGTTCTGCGGAGGCAATCCCGACACATCGATATAGACGTTCTCAAAACTTTTCGCAAGGAATTCCGCTGTCTGATACCAGAACCCGCGGCCACCGTGGCTGAGAATGACCTTCATGTCCGGGAAATCACCGATCACGTCGTCAAAGGTATAAGGATCGCAATAACGCATCTTTGAACCCTTGATGAGGCTTGTCCCTGCATGGAAAAAGACAGGCAGCCCTGCCTTCTCGCAATGCTCGTATATTGGGTAGAGCCTTTGGTCGTTGGCGTAGAAGAGGCCGTGGACGGGATGAATCTTGAGCCCCCTGGCGCCCTTCCTCAACTGGTCTTCAAATGCTCCCGCAAGATCGTCGTGGTAGTTCGGATTGAGATTCGCGATAGGGATGAACTCGGGATGTATGGCATTGATCTCAAGCGCCCTTTCAAGGGGCATGACCCCGGCAGCGCGAGGGGAGTATTCGGGGATCAGGATGCCGCCGAAGACCTCTTCCCGTTTTATCACGTCCCCGTATTCCCGGGGCATCTGGTTCCCCTCTTCGTCATAGATCTCGGCAGCATAAGGGCCGGCTTCGATCCACAGCTGTCTTGCCGGACCGGTCCATTCGCTCATATGGCCCGCGTGAATATGGACGTCGATGATATCCATACGCTTCGTTATATAGTATAGAGAAGGTTATGGCAAGGAAAAAGGCGGCTCCATGCGATCACATTTTTCTTGAAACGATACTTGCTGTATGTGTTAATTGTATATTATGGCAATGGCCATCGATATTGACCGCAATCGCAGGTTCTACATGCTCGGCGTGATCCATAGAGACGAAAGAAACCGGGAGGTGCTCAGCCGATGGATCGCCGGTATAGGGCCGGATGTGATTACCCTGGAATTTACACAGTACGGGCTGATGTTCAGGGAAAAAAATCGCGACAGGTATAAAAAGCGCATTGACGAAGCCCTTGAGAAACTGAAGAATGGCAAAAGGTACTGTAGCGGTTCCGCGATCGAAGCCTTGGAATCCTTTCTGAATATGCCTGACGAATATGAGATCGCTTCAGGATATTGCGCTGAAAGGCAACTACCATTCTATTTAATCGATATGGATGCGTTCTCCTGCCTGAAATTACAGAAGGTTGACGAATTGTTCGATGCCGGCAATATCGAGAGGCTTTTGACAGAGGAAAATGCCGGGAATGGTTCCGGCGAGGCAACAATGGCCCGGCTCTTTTTTACATCTGGCATCAAGACCGCAACCTATGACGACGAGATGTATGTCCGCGACAGGCATATGGCCGACAGGATCTCCCTTTTGATGAAACATGCCCCTGACAAAAGGTTTCTCCATATTGCAGGCTGGAGACACCTTGAAGATCCCCATAACCTCTACGCCCCTTTAAACCCTCTTAAGGTATTTCCCTATGATTAGGCTGTTCGTTTTTGATCTCGGCAACGTGATCCTCCCTTTTGAACACAGGCAGATCGCAGATAAACTCCATGAAGTGTCCATGGTGGCAGGACGGTTTTCCCCTGAAGAGATCTTCAGATATATGTTTGATATAGAGAACGGCCTCATCAATGCCTATGAAGAGGGATCAATGACTTCCCATGATTTTTTCATGAGGCTGAAAGAGAGGTATAAGCTCGAGATAGATTTTGAGGAATTCAAGGAAATCTGGAACCCAATCTTCCGTGAAGACCACGAAGTGAGCGATATCATCATCTACCTGAAGAACAAAGGATACCCCCTTTTCCTTCTCAGCAATACGAACGAGCTTCATTTTACCTATATCACGGAGGTTTTCCCGATCGTGCATTCCATGGACGAATGGATCCTCTCCTTCGAGGTCGGCACAAAGAAGCCGAAACAGAGGATATACGATGAGATCTTCAAAAGGACGGATGTGGAAAGAAGCGAAATCCTGTTTATTGATGACATAAAGAGATTTACAGACGTGGCAAAAGAGATCGGTTTGCAGGCGGTACACTTTAAAAACGCCGGCGACATATGGAAGGTGATAAAGGAAAATCTCATATAAAAATCATGATCAGATATCCTCACATAGACCCGGAGATCATTAAAATAGGCCCCCTTTCCCTGCGGTGGTATGGCCTCATGTACGTTCTCGGCTTCGCTTCTTCCTATCTTCTGGTACTCTATCAGTTGAAGAAGAGGGCCCTGAAGATCGAACGGGCCAGGATAGACGACCTCTATTTCTATCTCATCGTCGGTCTTATCATCGGCGCGCGGCTGGGGTATATCCTTTTTTATAACCTTCTGTTCTACATCGAGAACCCCTTGGAGGTATTTGTGCTCTGGCACGGCGGGATGTCTTTCCACGGGGGGCTCATAGGGGCCTTTCTTGCCGCGTATATCTATATTAAAAGAAAGAAGCTCGAATTCTTCCAGGTTATCGATCTTATCATCCCCACCTGTCCGGTCGGCCTTGGCTTTGGCAGGATCGGCAACTTCATCAACGGCGAGCTCTTCGGAAGGCCGGCCGATGTCCCGTGGGCCATGGTATTTCCCCAGGGCGGAAGCCTTCCGCGGCACCCTTCACAGTTATATGAAGCCTTGTTAGAAGGACTCCTTCTGTTCGTGATACTTTGGATCTACAAGGATTTTAAAAGGCGCGAGGGCGACGTCTTTGCCCTCTTTTTGGTCCTTTACGGATGTTTCAGGATCTTCTGCGAATTTTTCAGGGAGCCGGATCACCAGATAGGCCAGATCCTCGGCCTTTTCAGCATGGGGCAGCTCTTGAGCGGGCTGATGATAGCGGCAGGGCTGTTCCTGAGATACTGGTGGCTGCCGGGAAGTACAAAGGTCGAAGGTCCAAGGGGCTGAGTGAGCTACCGGCTTCTACTGACGGCTGATAGCTGACAGCTTACAGTATCTGCACCAGTCCTGTATCGATATCATAATAGGCGCCGACGACCTTGACCTTTCCTGTCCTGACCAGCTTAGCAATGACAGGCGTTGAGGACTTCACCTGTTTTGTAACGATGTCAATGTTCGCCCTGATGGCGTTGTCGACAAGATCGCCCTTTTTCCCCTTTGCCTTTTTGACCGCAGGGATAATTGCCTTTACAATGCTTCCGACGTGCCCATGGGCCTCCCCGCCCTGTACGGTGGCGGTAACAGCGCCGCACTTTGAATGGCCGAGGATGACGACGAGCCTGGTCCCGAGATGGTCCACGGCATATTCGATGCTGCCGAGGACCACGTCATCAACGATGTTGCCGGCATCGCGGATAACGAAGATATCACCTATGCCTTGATCGAAGAGGATCTCCGGCGGTATTCTGGAATCCGAGCAACCCACTATTACTGCAAATGGTTTTTGCCCTTTCGATACCTCTGCCCGGCGCCTCACCCCCTGGTTCGGATGTTTCTGCTTCAGCGACGCAAACCTTTTATTGCCCTCGATGAGCTTCTTTAACGCCTGGTCCGCCTCTGTATGATGGATCATAACGCCTCCAAAGATTTTTTCAGTATAATAAAGAATTTACAAAAAATCATCAAGGTTTTCCTTTTCTTGTGAATATCCGGTACAAAATAGATAAATCGGCATAATGTTCCTGTTGCGCAGGCATGTAAATGGTGCTGATCGCGTAGCCTTGCCTGGGAGGAACATGAAACCCGGCAAGGCTACGCTCGATCGTCAAAAGCGGAAATTGGGGCTTGCCCATAATTGTGAAAATATTAACAAAATTTTGTTGACAACTTTTGTATACATGTTTAAAATAATTCGTCTAAGCGAACTAAGGATAACAAGCAGGTCAATCCAAATATTAAATCAGGAGGTTTTGTATGGCAGCAATGAAGGTAGAAAACAACAAGTATTACCCGCCTAAGGAATTCGTTGATCAGGCATATGTGAAAAGCCGCGAAGAGTACGAGAAGATGTGGAAGCAGTCCGTCGAGGACCCGGAAACCTTCTGGGGCAATGTGGCAAAAGAGTTGTTCTGGTTCAAACCGTGGCTGAAGGTTAACAGGGAAGATTTTGCGAAAGGCGAGCTCGAATGGTTCATCGGTGGCAAGACAAATATCTCATATAACTGCCTTGACTACCAGATCGAAAAGGGCAAGGGCGACAAGGTTGCCATCCTTTTCCAGGGTGAGCCCGAAGACGACGTAGTAAAACTTACCTACAAAGAGATGCTGAAGCTCGTATCGAGGTTCGCGAACGTACTGAAGAAAAAGGGCGTGCGCAAGGGCGACAGGGTTGCCATCTACCTTCCCATGATCTGGCAGCTTCCCGTTGCAATGCTTGCATGCGCAAGGATAGGCGCCATCCACACGATCGTTTTCGGCGGCTTCTCAGCAGAGGCACTCCGTGACAGGATACTCGATGCCGGCGCAAAGGTCCTCATTACAGCGAACGGCTACTGGCGTTCCGGCAAGAACGTGAGCTCCAAGGCAAATGCAGACACGGCCTGCGACCTTTGTTTAGCTCAGGGCCATACAGTCGACAAAGTCATCGTTGTGAAGAGACTTGAGAAATTCGACGTCCCTATGAAGGCAGGCAGGGATACCTGGTTTGAGGAAGACCTCGCAGCACCGGACATCACCGATACATGCGCAGCGGAGATGATGGATGCGGAAGATCCTCTCTTCATTCTTTATACATCCGGCTCCACGGGCAAACCGAAGGGCGTCCTCCATACTGTTGGCGGCTACATGGTCTATGTATACCACAGCTTCAAGTATATCTTCGATTACAAAGACAAAGACACCTTCTTCTGTACAGCGGACATCGGCTGGGTAACCGGCCACTCATATATCGTCTACGGGCCGATGTCGAACGGCGCAACATCGATCGTTTTCGAGTCAGTCCCCACATTCCCGAACCCCGACAGGTTCTGGCAGATCGTTGAGAAGTTCAAGGTCAATATCTTCTACACAGCCCCCACCGCGATCAGGGCGCTTATGAAAGAAGGCGAGAAATGGCCGCAGGGGAGGAACCTCTCATCCTTGAGGCTTCTTGGCTCCGTCGGCGAGCCCATCAACCCGGAGGCATGGCTCTGGTACCACAAGTACATCGGAGCAGAGAACTGCCCCATCGTCGATACCTGGTGGCAGACAGAAACAGGCGGCATCCTCGTCACCCCGCTTCCCGGCGGATGGCCGACGAAACCGGGTTTTGCAACGCTCCCGTACTTTGGCGTTCACGCCCGCACATTGCAGTCAAGGTCCGATGCATCCAAACCGGCAGTTGACGCGCCCGTGAACGAGCAGGGCGAGCTCTGCATTGCAAGATCATGGCCCGGCATGATGAGGGGCGTTTTCGGCGAACCGGAACGGTTCTTCAACACATACTTTGTCCAGCAGCCCGGCTTCTACTTCTCCGGCGACGGCGCAATAAGAGACGAAGACGGCTATTTCAGGCTTATGGGCCGTATCGACGACGTCGTCAACGTATCAGGCCACAGGATGGGCACCGCAGAGGTCGAGGCGGCACTCAACTCCTACACGACGGCAGTAGCAGAGTCCGCTGTTGTCGGCTTCCCCCATGAAGTGAAGGGTGAAGACCTCTATGCGTACATCATTCTGAAGACAGGCGTTACAGGCGACGATGCACTGAAGAAAACACTGGTGGCACACGTCAGAAAAGAGATCGGCCCCATCGCATCTCCGGGCAAGATCCAGTTCGTATCCGGTCTGCCGAAGACACGTTCCGGCAAGATCATGAGAAGGATCCTGAGAAAGGTCGCATCCGGCGAGATCGACCAGATCGGCGATACCACAACCCTTGCCGATCCGGCAATAGTCGATGAGATCGTAAAGGGCAGACAGTAAGATCGTCTGAGATAAGGAACATGAAAGCCCCCGGAGAGAACCTTCGGGGGCTTTTTTACGATATACGGCCTTTTATGGATTACACCCTTAATTCAACGAAAGCATACCATACGGACACACTGAACACGCTGGGATGGGAACTGACGGTCTGCAATGCACTCCATCCGGCGGGGACGCCCCTGCGGAGGATCATCGCCCGTGACGCTTCTTTCGGCCATCTTCTCTATAACCACCTGAACAGATATGCGCCCATGGAGAGTCTTGCGAGGGTCATTGAGATCGGCGGCGGGTACGGCTACCTGATGAAAGATCTCCTTGACAGGAACAACAGGTTGAAGCCGTGTATGCTCGATATCTCTCCCTTTCTTCTCGAAAAGCAGCGAGAAACCCTCAGAGGATATGACGTTTCTTACAGAATAGAGGACTTTCTCGAGACAGATCCTGGCTTTCTCTCTGGGTTTGATCTGGCTATCATGAATGAGAACCTGGGTGATTTTCCGACGCTCGTTGGCCTGAATGAAGAACTGCTCAAGGCCCTTGCCGATAAGAGCGATCCCATCCTGAGATCGGCGCTTTATTTTTTTGAAAGGTACCGCCTTGCGATGCCCCAAGGCGCCTTTAATCTGAACATCGGCGCCCTGCAGGCCATTGAGAAGCTCTGTGCCGCAGCCGTTCCTTATATCTACATCGGCGAGCACAGTTGCGAGGCAGTTGTTCCTGAGCCGCTGCGATCTTTTATTCGTGTCTGTTCCACAGGAAATCCCGAGAGGATAGCGCTGAAGGGGCACGATGAATACACGATCAAATTCTCTTACCTTGAGTCAGTCGCCAAAACCTTTCACTACAGAATTGTCCGGGGACCCTTTGCGGACTTCATTGCATTCGATCTGACCGATGCACTCCAGAATATCCTCCTTACCCGCGGAAGAATGGGTGATGAGGCAGAAATGGTCTGCCAGTTCGTCGAGGACCTCTTTCAGTATGCATACATGATCATGATCAAAGACTGATATCGAATTGTCTTCATCCAATATGTAAAAGTGTGAGCGAAACCCCTGTATGCAGGGGTTTCGCTCACATCTGAATTCACTTGTTTTTCTATGAACGTTTCGGCGGCTTCAGGAGGATGAGAGAGATGATGATGCCGAGAATGGCCATGCCCGCCGTGGGGATGAAGGCCTTCAGGTAGCTCCCGAAGACGTCCTTTGCCATGCCGGAGATGATGCCGCCTATGATGGCGCCGAGTCCGTAGGCGCTGAAGACAACCCCGTACTTCTGGGCGTAGCCTTCAAGGCCGAAGAATGTCGCCGTGGCAGCGGGGCCGATGGCGAGCCATCCGCCGAGGCAGAGCCAGAAGCCGCAGAATGCGATCGTGTACAATCCGGTCGATCCCTGCCCGGCGCCCAGCATCATGAAGGAAGCTGCGGCTATGATGATAAAGGAGAGTATTGAAGCTCCCTTCGGCGTGATCTTGTCTGAGAGCGCTCCGAAGATGGGGCGGCCGATGCCGTTGAAGATCGCGAATATTGACACAAGAAAGGCGGCGGTGCCCACATCAAGGCCGATCACCTCTCTCCCCACCGTAGCAGAGATGCCGATGGCCATGAGGCCCGCCGTTGCGCCAAGGATGTAGCAGAGCCACAGGCCGTAGAAGCTGCCGGTTTTGAGCATTTGGCCAGCCGTGAAGGCCGTTGCGGTGGTTCCACCTGCAGGCTGCGGCGGGTTCCACCCGGCTGGCTTCCAGCCGGCTTCCGGGAATCTCATGAACATGGAGAGGATCACCGTGACGATGAGGAACCCGATCCCCATCATGCCAAAGGTGTTAAGGGGTCCGGAGGATGCAATGAGATTTTTCGCGAGAGGTGCTGTCACGAAGGCTGAAGCGCCGAAGCCGAGGAGCGAAAGCCCCACGGCGAGGCCCTTCTTGTCGGGAAACCATTTTGTGGCAACAGAGACGGGGCCGCCGTATACGATGCCGACACCCGCCCCTCCGATTATACCATACGTGATGATGACCATTGTCATGCTGCCAGCGAATTTTGTCAGGATCCAGCCGAGGCCCACGACGACACCGCCGACCATCATTACCTTGCGGGGGCCCATCTTATCAATGAACCGGCCGGAAAAAAACGTGAAAAGGGCGAACATGGCAAGAAAGACCATGAAGGGCAGGTTGCCCTGGGTTGCCGTTGCATTGAAGAGCGTTTCCAGCGGTTTCTTGAAGACGCTGTATGCATATACGGCACCAAGGCACATATTGATGATCATGCCGAGCACCACAAAGAGCCATCGTCCGGCATTTGCGGACATGCCAAAAACTTTTGTATCTTCGGACATAAGAGTTTACCTCCCGAAAATGTATTAAAATTGAAGATTTAACTGAAGATATTATACTCGGTCGGCCAATGTCAAGTCTTTTCCGTGATCAAATTCACAAGACATATACATCTTATTGAATATTGGGCGTTGATGATTAAGTTGGTGCTTGGTTGTAATGTGTCCGGCATGCTATACACGATCTGCAAAGAGCCATAGGCTGTTTTTAAGCGAACACGAACCGCTGGGAATGTGGCGACCACGGAACGAATCGTTAACTATCAGATTTAACAGCTCATTTTAATTTTTAACAAATTTTTTTGCATGGCCGAGATTTTTCGGCCATTTTCCGCATTTTTTCGGCCGGAGAGGAACTTGGTTTTTCATTAAAAATCTTTAAAAATTTCTTGACATTACATAGCTAAATCGTTTAATATACCGAAGTTTTTCGCAGTGTACCAATATCCCTTAATAAAATGAGGGATTATTTTTTTGGAGGTTTTGATGCCTACTATTAACCAATTAGTGAGGCTTGGGAGAGAAGCCGTCAAAAAGAAGAGCTCTTCTCCTGCCCTCATGGATTGCCCACAGAAGAGAGGAGTCTGCGTAAGAGTATATACGACCACTCCAAAAAAACCGAACTCTGCATTGCGCAAGGTAGCCCGTGTAAGGCTTACGAACAGCATCGAAGTGACGACCTATATACCGGGGATCGGGCATAACCTCCAGGAGCACTCCGTTGTACTGATAAGGGGCGGCAGGGTAAAAGACCTCCCCGGTGTAAGATACCACATAATCAGGGGTTCTCTTGATGCGAGCGGCGTGGCGAACAGGAAGAAGAGCAGATCAAAATACGGCGCAAAGAGACCGAAGCAATAAAGGAGCATTTTCATGCCGAGAAAAGGACACGTTTCAAAGAGAGAAAAACTGCCTGACCCGAAATATAACGACTTGCTTGTGCAGAGGCTTGTAAGCTGCGTTATGCTCGACGGGAAAAAGAGTACCGCAACGGGTATTGTATATGGCGCGTTCGATCTTATCGAAAGCAAGATCAAAGACGAACCGCTAAAGGTCTTTCATAAGGCGGTTGAGAATATCAGGCCGGAGATAGAGGTTAAGGCGAGACGCGTGGGCGGGGCAACCTACCAGGTGCCTGTTGAGGTAAGACTGAACAGAAAACTTTCGTTGGGCATCAGATGGCTCATCAGATATGCAAGGGAAAGATCAGAAAGAACGATGGTCGAAAAGCTCGCAGGAGAGATCATCGACGCCTATAACAACAAGGGCGCTGCCGTAAAGAAGAGGGAGGATACCCACAAGATGGCGGAGGCCAACAAGGCTTTTGCCCATTACAGATGGTAGCACGTTCGTTATGAATCAAAATGTAAGAAATGTCGGGATCATGGCTCATATTGATGCAGGGAAGACGACTGCTACTGAGCGGATGCTGTTCTATACAGGGGTGAACAACAGGATCGGGGAAGTTGATGACGGCGCTGCGACGATGGATTGGATGGAAGAGGAAAAGGAGCGGGGCATCACCATCACCGCTGCAGCCACCACCTGTTTCTGGAACGACCACAGAATAAACATTATCGACACGCCGGGCCATATCGATTTTACCATAGAAGTAGGCAGGTCATTGAGGGTTCTCGATGGAGCGGTGGCCCTTTTCTCCGGGGTGGAGGGCGTTGAGCCCCAGTCCGAAACCGTCTGGAGGCAGGCCGATCGCTACGGCGTGCCGAGGATAGGCTTCGTGAACAAGATGGACAGGCCCGGGGCCGATTTCCAAAGATGTATTGTCATGATACAGGAGATATTAAAGGCCAACCCGCTTATCCTCCAGTTGCCCATCAAGGAAGGCGACGAGTTCCTCGGTGTGGTGGATGTCATTACCGGAAGGGCGATCCTCTACGACAAGGACAGGCTTGGATATGAATATACCCTCTGTGACATACCCGCGCATATGGCCGCCGAGGTTCATGCAGCGCGGGAAAGAATGATGGAGACGCTTTCCGAGGTCGATGACGACTTCATGGCGCGGTTCCTGGAAGGCGATGAGATCAAAGAAAACGAGATCAAGAGGATTATTCGCAAGGGCACGCTTGGCGGGAGCATACTGCCGGTGCTCTGCGGCAGCGCCTTTAAGAACAAGGGTATCCAGCCGCTTCTCGACGCGATCGTTGATTACCTCCCCTCGCCTCAGGACATCTCGCCGCACAGCTGCTGGACAGAGGACGGGGAAGAGAAGGCGCTCATCGGCACAAAGGATGAAAAGTTCAGCGGACTCATTTTTAAGATCATGAACGACCCCTTTGTCGGCCACCTGAGCTATATCAGGATCTATTCGGGAGAATTGAGAACCGGCGATAGCGTTCTGAACACGGCAAAATCGAAAACAGAGCGGATCGGCAGGATCATGAGGCTCCATGCAAATAAGAGGGAAGAGGTAAAGAAGGTAGAGGCCGGGGATATCTGCGCCATCGTCGGACTGAAGGGCGTCTCGACAGGAGACACGCTCACCGACCCTGACATGCATATATCTTTCGAGGCGATAGAGGTCCCGTCGCCGGTTGTTTCCTGCGCCATAGCGCCCAAGAGAAAGGACGACCTCAAGAAGATGTGGCTCGTCTTCAATAAATATACCGTTGAGGACCCGTCGCTCACCGTGAGGCTTGACGGCGAGACGGGAGAGGTGATCCTCTCCGGCATGGGCGAGCTCCACCTCGAGATCATTATGGACAGGGCGAAGAGGGAACATAACCTTGAAATGATCTCCTCGCCTCCGCAGGTAGCATACCGGGAGGCCATTACAAGACATACGACAGGAACGGGTAAGTACATCAAACAATCCGGGGGCCGGGGTCAATATGGCCACGTTGTGCTCCAGGTGTCTCCCCATGAGGGGGCCGGATTCGTATTTGAGAATAAGACCGTGGGCGGGGTAATACCACGGGAATATATCTCCAGCATAGAGACGGGGATCAGAGAGACCTTGGAAAAAGGCATCCTATGCGGATATCCTTTGATAGACATCAAGGTTGAACTTTTGGACGGCTCTTATCATGAGGTGGATTCATCGGAGCTTGCATTCAAGCTTGCAGGATCCATCGGCGTAAAGGATGCCGTGGCAAAGGCAAATCCGATCCTCCTCGAGCCTGTTATGAAGGTCGACATCAATGTCCCGGGAGATTTTCTTGGATCCGTCATCAGCGACATCTCGTCGCGAAGAGGCAGGATCGCGGAGATCGGCGACAGGAACGATTTCAAGACGATCCTTGCCTACCTGCCGCTTGACGAGATGTTCGGCTATACCACGCGGCTTCGTTCGGTAACCCAGGGAAGGGGCTATTACAGCATGGAGTTTTTCCACTATGCCCCGGTGCCGCAGCATATCTACGAAAATGTTTTAAAAAATAGAGATAAAAATCAAACGGAGGTTCTCTATGGCTAAGAAGAAGTTTGAGAGGACAAAGCCCCACGTGAACATCGGAACGATCGGGCATATCGACCACGGGAAGACGACGCTTACCTCTGCGATCACCAAATGTCTTGCCAACCGGGGGTTTGCGGAATGGATCCCCTTCGACCAGATCGACAAGGCCCCCGAGGAGAAGGAGAGGGGCATCACGATCGCCACGGCGCACGTGGAGTACGAGACCGACAACCGCCACTACGCCCACGTGGACTGTCCGGGCCACGCGGATTACATCAAGAACATGATCACCGGTGCCGCCCAGATGGACGGCGCGATCCTCGTCGTCGGGGCCAACGACGGACCCATGCCCCAGACGAGGGAGCACATCCTCCTTGCCCGCCAGGTCGGCGTCCCCTACATCATCGTCTACCTCAATAAGGTCGACATGGTCGACGACCCCGAGCTCATCGAGCTCGTCGAGCTTGAGCTCCGGGAGCTCCTCACCCAGTACGAGTTCCCCGGCGACAAGATCCCCATCATCAGGGGAAGCGCCCTAAAGGCCTTGGAGCACGGCTGCGGCAACCGGGACTGCCCTGACTGCAAGAGCATCTATGAGCTCATGGATGCCGTGGACTCCTACGTCCCCGAGCCGGTCCGCGATACCGCCAAGCCCTTCCTCATGCCCGTGGAGGACGTCTTCTCCATCTCCGGCAGGGGCACCGTCGTCACCGGCAGGGTAGAGCGCGGCATCATCAAGCCCGGCGACGAGGTGGAGATCATCGGCTTCCGCGCCACCGAGAAGACCGTCGCCACCTCCGTGGAGATGTTCCGGAAGATCCTCGACCAGGGGCAGGCCGGCGACAACATCGGCGTTCTCCTCAGGGGCACAAAGAAGGACGAGGTGGAGCGCGGCCAGGTGCTCGCCAAGCCCGGCTCCATCAAGCCCCACACGAAGTTCAAGGGGGAGGTCTACATCCTCGCGAAGGAGGAGGGAGGCCGCCATACCCCGTTCTTCTCCGGCTACCGTCCCCAGTTCTACTTCCGCACCACTGACGTGACCGGCGTGGCAAAGCTCCCCGACGGGGTCGAGATGGTCATGCCCGGCGACAACGTGACCCTGAGCGTCGAGCTCGTTACCCCCATCGCCCTCGAGAAGGAGCTCCGCTTTGCCATCAGGGAAGGCGGCAAGACCGTAGGCGCAGGGGTCGTCACCGAGATCATGGAGTAAAGGGGGAGGGATGAGGCAACGAATCAGGATATGCCTGAAGGCCTTTGATCATAGATTGCTTGATCAATCGGTGAAGGAGATAGTAGACGCGGCGAAGAAGACGGGGGCGCAGGTGGTCGGCCCGGTACCATTGCCGACAAAGATACAAAAATACTGCGTATTAAGGTCCCCGCACATAGACAAAAAGTCGAGGGAGCAGTTCGAGATAAGGACGCACAAGAGGTTGATAGACATCGTCGAGCCGACGCAGCAGACAGTGGATGCCCTGATGAAGCTTGAACTGGCTGCCGGCGTGGACGTGGAGATAAAATCGTAGGAGCAGGTATGGCATTAGTGGACGTATTGAATGTTGAGGGAGCAAAGGTCGGGGAAGTTGAGGTCAGCGATGCGATCTTCAATTGTGAGGTAAAACCCCATCTTATTCACGATGTGGTAAAGATGCAGCTTGCGAACAGGCGGAGCGGTACGGCATCAGTGAAGACAAGGAAGGAAGTAAGGGGTGGGGGGAAAAAACCCTACAGGCAGAAAGGGACCGGCAGGGCGAGACAGGGCACCTCGCGGTCGCCGCTCATGCCAGGCGGCGGTTCCGTATTCGGCCCGAAACCGAAGGATTACCGTTATACGGTGTCGAGAAAGGCGCGAAGAAGCGCCCTGAGGTCAGCCCTTACGGTGCGGCATACGGGATCGAGCATGAAGGTACTTGATAAGCTTGAGCTTAAAGATATCAGCACGAAGAACTTCAACGGCATCGTGAAGACCCTGAGCCTGACAAAGCCTCTGTTCGTTATTGAAAGGAAGGACGAGATCGTTGAGAAATCGGCGAGAAACATACCCTACGTGAAGATTCTCAAAAGCGAAGGATTGAATGTGTACGATATCATCAGGCATGACCAGCTTGTCCTGACAGTAGATGCGTTGCGCAAAATAGAAGAGGTATTGGCATCATGAACGAGTACGATATTATACGCCGGCCAATCATTACCGAGAAGAGCACCTTGTTGAAGGATAACGGGAACCAGTATGTGTTCGAGGTCCACCGGGGCGCCAACAAGATAGAGATCAAACATGCCGTTGAGAAGCTCTTCAAGGTAAAGGTCCTTTCTGTAAGCGTCAGCAACACAGAAGGCAAAAAGAAGAGGCTCGGCAGATTTGCCGGCAAGCGCTCTGACTGGAAAAAGGCGATCGTGAAGCTGAGTCCGAAAGATAAAATCTTGATATTTGAAGGTGCAGGTGCATAATGGGCGTAAAAGAATACAAACCTACCTCTGCCGGCAGAAGGTTTATGAGTGGTCTTACCTTCGAGGAGATCACCAAGAAGGAGCCTGAGAAGTCACTGCTGGTTTCCAAGAAAAAGACCGGCGGGAGAAACCATACCGGCAAGATCACAACCAGGCACATTGGCGGTGGACATAAGAAAAGATACCGGATCATCGATTTCAGGAGAGATAAGTTCGAGATCCCCGGCAAGGTTGAGGGTATAGAATATGATCCAAACAGGTCCGCAAATATTGCCCTTATCACATACGCGGACGGAGAGAAACGGTATATCATCTCGCCGCTGGGGCTCAAGGCGGGTGATACGATCATTACAAGCACGAAACCTGATACGGAGATCAAGGAAGGCAATGCGCTCCCCCTGAAATTCATACCTCTTGGAACCTTTGTTCATAACGTGGAGATGAAGCCCGGCAAAGGCGGGCAGCTTGCGCGGAGCGCAGGGAACTACGCGCAGCTCGTTGCAAAGGAAGGCGATTACGGACATGTCAGGCTTCCTTCGGGCGGGGTCAGGCTGATCAACCTCGCGTGTATGGCGACCATAGGCCAGGTGGGAAACATTGACCATGAAAATATCACCATAGGCAAAGCAGGAAAGCCAAGGTGGCAGGGCACCAGACCAACGGTCCGTGGAACGGCAATGAACCCCGTTGACCATCCTCTCGGAGGCGGAGAAGGAAGATCTAAGGGCGGAAGACACCCCTGCTCTCCTTGGGGTCAGCTGTCAAAGGGCATGAAGACAAGGAAAAACAAGAGAACGAATAAGTTCATTATAAAGCTCAGAGGGTAGGAGGTTTTTGTGGCGAGATCTTTAAAGAAGGGACCGTTCTTAGAGGAGAGGCTGGTAAAGAAGGCCGAGGAGGCAAAATCTTCAAAGGGTTCGAAGGTAATCAAAACGTGGTCGCGGAGGTCAACGATCACCCCCGAATTCGTAGGGGTTACCTTTGCGGTTCATAACGGCAAGAAGTTTATCCCTGTCTTTGTTACCGAGGAGATGGTAGGGCATAAGCTTGGTGAGTTCTCGCCTACAAGGACGTTCCACAGCCATTCGGGCGACAGAAAAGCAAAAGTGGTCAAGAGGAAGGAATAGTGTCATGGAGATCACAGCAAGAACAAGAATGATCAGGATATCGCCGCGAAAGGTCAGGATTGTTGGGGACCTGATAAAGAAGAAGAATATCAACGAGGCCGTGGGGATGCTGACGTATATGCCGCAAAAGGCGTCGTTTATCCTGAAGAAGCTTCTCGACAGCGCCATAGCGAACGCGAAGCAGAAAAAATACGTCGATATCGACAACCTCTATGTTAAGAATGTTATCGTCGACGGTGGACCGGTGCTGAAAAGGTTCCTGCCGAGGGCGATGGGAAGGGCAACAAAGATCAGGAAGCGGGTCAGCCATATTACGCTCGTATTAGACGAATCATAGATTTGGAGGCTAAATGGGTCAAAAGACACATCCTTTCGGTTTCAGGCTCGGGACGATCAAGACATGGGATTCCAAATGGTTTGCGTCAAAAAACTACGCGAAGTTCCTGCACGAAGACATAACGATCAAGAACTATCTGAAGAAAAAGCTCTACCAGGCAGGGATCTCGAAGATCGAGATAGAGAGGGCTGCCAACAAGGACAAGAGGGCAAAGATAAACATTTATACATCCCGCCCCGGACTCGTTATCGGGAGAAAAGGGGCCGAGGTCGAGAACCTGAAAAAGGAGCTCCAGCAGATCACCGACAAAGAGGTGATATTGAACATCACTGAGGTCAAAAGGCCTGAGGTCGATGCTCAGCTTGTGGCAGAGAATATTGCGTTGCAGATCGAGCGCCGCGTTTCTTTCAGAAGGGCAATGAAAAAGAACGTTACGCAAGCGCTCAAGTTCGGAGCCAAGGGGATCAAGGCAATGTGCGCCGGAAGGCTGGGCGGGGCCGAGATGTCGCGTACTGAGTGGTACCGGGAGGGAAGGGTGCCGCTGCAGACCATAAGGGCCGATATCGATTACGGTATTGCCGTTGCAAGCACAAAATACGGCGTTATCGGGATAAAGGTATGGATATTTAAGGGAGAAATATTTCAGGAGGCAAGATAATGCTTGCGCCAAAGAGGGTCAAGTATAGAAAACAGCAGAAAGGCAGAATGAAAGGCTTTGCCGCTAGAGGAAACAGCGTCGCCTTTGGAGACTACGGCCTGCAGGCGCAGGAGGCAGGCTGGGTAACATCGCGGCAGATCGAGGCGGCAAGGATAGCCCTTACGCGATATGTAAAAAGGGCGGGAAAGGTCTGGATCAGAGTCTTTCCTGACAAACCGATCACGAAAAAACCGGCTGAAACGAGAATGGGCAAGGGGAAAGGCCCCAGCGAAGGCTGGGTGGCGCCAGTAATACCCGGGAAGATCCTTTATGAGATCAAGGGCGTCCCCGAGGATAAGGCAAGAGAGGCTTTAAGAATAGCCTCATTTAAACTTCCCATTGCGACAAAGTTTGTAGCGAGAAGTGAGGAACAATGAAAGGCAGGGAACTAAGAGAGCTGACCAAGGAAGAGCTTTTAAAGAAGAAGAAAGACGCAAAGGAAGAGATGTTCAATCTGAGGTTTCAACATTCAACAGGACAACTGGACAATACTGCACGGCTGAAGCTTTTGAAAAGGGATGTGGCGAGAATAGAGACGATTTTGCGGGAAAAGACGCCAAAGGCATAATAAAGCGGTGAGCCGGCAAGCAAGCGGCTGAAAGCTATAATTCGAGGTTGGCATGGAAGCGAAACAAAACGCGAACAAGAAGAAGATGACCGGTATTGTTGTAAAAGATAAGATGGATAAGACCATCGTCGTTGAGGTAGAAAAGGTCTTCCAGCACCCAAAATACCATAAGTACCTGAAGAGAAAAAAACGCTATAAAGTACACGACGAGAAGAACCTTTGTAAGCTTGGCGATATGGTATCGATCATCGAGGCGAGACCGATCAGCAAGGATAAGCGGTGGCTTTTAAAGGAGATCCTAAAGAAAGAAGAACCTTTCTTAGCTCAGAAAGAGGTGGTTGGCGATGATACAGGCGAGATCTAAACTTGAAGTGGCAGACAACTCCGGCGCTAAAAAGCTCGGATGCATAAAGGTTCTTGGCGGATCGAGAAAGAGATACGGCACAGTGGGGGATATCATCGTGGCATCGGTAAAAGAGGTTATCCCCAGTTCGAAGGTAAAAAAAGGCGAAGTAGTAAAGGCGGTCATCGTGAGGACAAAAAAAGAGATCAGGAGGACTGACGGGTCATATGTAAAATTTGATGATAACTCTGCGGTTATTATCAATCAGTATAACGAACCCGTGGGAACGAGGATCTTCGGGCCCGTTGCGAGAGAACTCCGGGCGAAAAAGTTCATGAAGATCGTTTCTCTTGCCCCAGAGGTTGTATGAGGGATACTATGGAAAAGCATTATCATGTTAAGAAGAACGACCAGGTGATGGTCACAAGCGGCAAGGATAAGGGCAAGACCGGCAAGGTATTGCGGATCATTAAGAAGAAGGACAGGCTGATCGTTGAAAAGGTGAACATGGTCAAGAGACACGTGAAGCCGAGCCAGAAGTCAAAGGGCGGCATTATGGAGAAGGAAAGCCCCATCCACCTGTCCAATGTGATGCTCTACTGTGAGAAGTGTTCGAAGCCGGTAAGGGTGGGTAAGCGCACCCTTGAGGATGGGAAGAAGGTACGTTTTTGCAAGAAGTGTGAAGAGGTCTTAGATAAGTAGGAGGCACTGTTGAAAACCGCGTATATGGAATTTTATGAAAAAGAGGTCAGATCGGCGCTGATGAGGAGATTCCAGTATAAGAATGTCATGGAAGTGCCGAAACTGGAAAAGATCACGGTAAATATCGGGCTCGGCGAGGCCCTGCAGAATATCAAGGTTCTTGACAGCGCAACGGGTGATATGAAGCTCATCACCGGGCAGAAACCTGTTATCACAAAGTCGAAAAAATCGATCGCCTCCTTCAAGTTGAGGGAAGGGATGTCGATCGGCTGCATGGTGACGCTCAGAAGAGAGAGGATGTACGAGTTCCTTCACAAGCTCGTCTATATCGTCCTTCCGCGGGTGAGGGATTTTAAGGGCGTTTCCCCTAAGTCCTTTGACGGGAGGGGCAACTATACCCTTGGCTTGAGAGAACAGATCATTTTCCCCGAGATAGAGTACGACAAGATAGACAAGGCGAGGGGGATGAACATCACCGTTGGGACGACGGCAAAGACGGACGAGGAAGGTTTTGAGCTTCTGAAGCTGATGGGAATGCCCTTCAGGAGTTGACGGAGGAGTGAATGGCAAAAAAATCAATGATGGAAAAGGCAAAGGCGGCACCGAAATATAAGGTCAGGATCCATAACAGGTGTACCATCTGCGGGAGACCCCGCGGCTACCTGCGTAAATTTCAGATGTGCAGGATATGCTTCAGGAACCACTCCCTGAAGGGTGAAATACCCGGCGTCATAAAATCAAGCTGGTGAGGGGGATTCATGGTTACAATAGATCCTATTGCTGATATGCTAACGAGGGTACGGAATGCCATCATAGCCCGTCACGAATCTGTCGACATACCGTATTCCAATATGAAATTTGCCATATCAAAGATACTGAAGGAAGAGGGCTATATAAAAAATTACAAGACCTTTGTCGATGAGGCCAGGAAGAAATTTCTCAAGGTATATATACATTACGACGAGAACAACAAAAGCGTTATTACGGGTTTACGGAGGATCAGCAAGCCGGGAAGAAGGCGGTATGTCGGCATGGCAGAGATCCCGCGATTAAGGAAACGGATAGGTCTTATTGTGATCTCCACTTCCAAGGGGATCATGACGGACAGGAGCGCAATAAAAAATAAGGTTGGAGGGGAACCCCTCCTTGTTGTTTGGTGAGGTGTGAAATGTCGAGGATAGGCAAAAAACCCGTTATCTTGCCTCAGGGCACAAGGCTGGAACTGCAGGATAACGAGATTGTCGTAACGGGGCCGAAAGGCTCATTGCGGAGACCCTTCCTGGAAGGGTTAACCATTAATATCGATGGAAGCACCGTGATGGTCCAGCGAACAAGCGAAGACAAAACGATAAAAGGTTTGCACGGACTTATGAGGACGCTCATCGAAAATATGGTGGATGGTGTTCACAAAGGATTTGAAAGAAAGCTGGAGATCGTCGGTATCGGCTACAGGTCGGAACTACAGGGCAACAACATCATCTTCTACCTCGGCTACTCTCATCCCATAACATTTCCCCTGCCGGCAGGGATCTCTGCACAGGTGGACAAGCAGACGCTCCTGACCATCAAGGGCATCGATAAGGAGCTTGTCGGCCAGACAGCGGCAAAGATAAGGGCGCTGAGAAAGCCTGACGTATACAAGAACAAAGGCGTTAAGTACGCTGATGAGAAATTGAGGAAGAAGGCCGGTAAGAGCGGCAAGTAAGAGGTGAGAGGATGCAGAGAAAAGAAAAGGTAGCGGCACGGGAAAAGAGAAAGAAGAGGATCCGTAAAACGATCTTTGGCACCGGCAGCAAGCCAAGATTATGCGTCTATAAGAGCTTAAAACAGATATACGCGCAGCTTGTCGATGATTCACAAGATAAGGTGATCACGGCTGCGTCAACATTGACAAAAGAGGTGGCGGCAACGATCAAGTACGGCGGTAATGTCGACGCTGCAAAGAAGGTTGGAGAGCATATCGGCAAGAAGGCAACGGGCATGGGTATCAGCCAGGTCGTCTTTGACCGGAACGGTTTTAAATATCATGGCAGGATAAAGGCTTTAGCCGATGGTGCGAGAGAGGCAGGCTTACAATTTTAATAGGAGGTCGTGTTGGTTGAGAGAAAGCGTGTAGAACCGGGTGAGCTTGAGCTACAGGACAGGTTGGTTTATATAAATCGTGTCGCAAAGGTTGTAAAGGGCGGCCGGAGGTTCAGCTTCAGCGCCATCGTCGTTGTCGGTGACGGCAACGGTCGTGTCGGGTTCGGGCTCGGTAAGGCCAACGAGGTCCCAGACGCGATCAGGAAGGCGGTAGAGCGGGCAAAGAAGAGCATCGTTGAGGTTCCCGTCAAGAAAGGGACGATCCCGCACGAAATAAAGGCAAAATACGGAACGAGCGAGGTATTCATGAAGCCGGCGAGCGAAGGGACCGGCGTTATTGCGGGAAGAGCCGTGCGCGCTGTCGTTGAGGTAGCCGGAATAACAAACATACTTACCAAATGTTACGGTTCAAGGAACTATCATAATGTGGTAAAGGCGACTATCAAAGGGCTTGCCACGTTAAAGTCGCCCGTAGTATCGTTGAAGCAGCGGGGCAAGACGAAGGGCGAGGAGGGATAACGTGAGTCACCTCAAGATAAAATGGACGAAAAGTTATATAAGTTGTACGCAGGACCAGCGCGACACAATACGGAGCCTCGGATTTAAAAGGCTTTATCAGGAGAGAACAGTCAAGAACACGCCCGAGATGCGGGGCATGGTGAAGAAGGTGATGCACCTTTTAACAATAGTGGAGGATGTCCGGTAAATGAAGCTAACAGACTTGAAGCCAAGCGAAGGATCAATAAAGAAGAGGAAAAGGGTCGGAAGGGGGACCGGTTCCGGCCACGGCACAACCGCAACATACGGAAACAAGGGACAGCGCTCCACAAGCGGGGGCACGAAGAAAAAGGGTTTTGAAGGCGGTCAGATGCCCCTCATGAGGAGAATTCCGAAAAGAGGTTTTAAAAACCCCTTCAGAAAGGAGTATTCCATCATCAAGGTAGGAGATCTTGCCGTATTCAAGGGACAGGAAAAGGTAGGCATGGAGGAGATACTGAGATCCGGGTTTATCAAGAAGATGAAGGACGGGATTAAGCTTCTTTCCGACGGCGAGATTGATTTCCCGATCAAAATTCAGGTGCACAAAGCCTCTGAGCGCGCCATCGAGAAGATAAAGGCCCAGGGCGGCGATGTGGAGGTACTGATTTAATGGGAGGTTTCCAGAACATCGGGAAAATCCCTGAGCTTAAGCGGAGGATAATAGCCACGCTCGCGCTCCTGGCGGTGTACAGGGTCGGCGTCCATATCCCCACGCCGGGGATAGACGGAACAGTGCTGGCTGGGATATTCGAGAGGGCACGGGGTACGCTCCTTGGGTTCTTCGACATGTTTGCTGGTGGCGGCCTCGAGAGGCTTTCCATATTTGCCCTCGGCATAATGCCTTACATCAGCGCCTCTATTATCTTGCAGCTTCTTACCGTTGTTGTGCCCACACTCGAGAAGCTTTCAAAAGAGGG
>DIFC01000005.1:56759-108660 GCA_002418945.1 Deltaproteobacteria bacterium UBA5758
CTTCCGGCTCATGACAATGATAACCCTCACCGGCGGAACCGCTTTTATTATGTGGCTCGGCGAACAAATCACGGAAAAGGGTATAGGGAACGGTATATCGCTGATCATCTTTGCCGGCATTGTAGCGAGGATGCCGAACGCTGTTGCCAGCACGATGACCCTTGTCAACTCAGGCGAGATGAACTGGTTTGTGGTCATCCTGATCACCGCAATGATGCTTGCTGTGGTTGCCTTTATCATATTCATGGAGACGTCCCAGAGGAGGATACCTGTCCAGTATGCCAAGCGTGTTGTAGGCCGCAAGATGTACGGCGGCCAGGCGACGCATCTGCCGCTCAAGGTCAATACGGCAGGCGTAATCCCTCCCATATTTGCTTCATCGATCATCATGTTCCCTGCCACGATTGCAAATTTTATTCAGCACCCATATATGAAGAAATTTTCAGAGATGCTCACGCCGGGAACGTTTCTCCATGAGCTCCTGTATATCGGCTTTATTATCTTTTTCTGTTTCTTTTATACTGCCATCGTATTCAACCCCGACAATGTGGCGGACAATATGAAGAAATACGGCGGATATATACCGGGTATAAGGCCGGGCAAGAAGACTTCTGAGTTCATCGAGAAGGTGCTCTCCAGGGTAACCTTTATCGGTGCCGTATACGTATCTTTTGTATGTGTCCTGCCGACCTTGCTGGTGAGAAAATTCAATGTTCCTTTTTATTTTGGAGGTACGGCGCTGCTGATCGTGGTAGGCGTTGCCCTCGACACGATACAACAGATAGAGTCTCATCTTATCCTCAGACATTACGACGGGCTTGTAAAAAAATCGGCACGGATGAAGGGGAGAAGATGAAAATGATGCAGCTTTCAGCAGTCGGCTTTCAGAGCAGGGCTGATAGCTGACGGCAGCGGGTCAGTGCGTTTTGCAGGATGATTATTCTCAAGAGCAGGGATGAGATAGAGAAGATAAAGGTTGCCAGCAGGTATGCCATTGAAATACTTAGGTATCTCGGGCAGTTTATTAAAGAGGGTTTGAAGACCATAGAGCTTGAAAGATTATGCGAAGAGAAGATAGGGAAGATCGGAAGCATAGAATCGGCGTTTAAAGGATATAACGGCTATCCTTATTGCCTCTGTGTTTCGGTAAACGATGAGGTGGTACACGGTATGCCCGGAGAACGGATATTGAGGGATAGCGATATTGTGAGCCTTGATTTTGGCACCCGTTATGATGGTTTTTGCGGAGATGCCGCCATAACATATGGTGTCGGAAGGATTCAGAAAAGGACAGAGCAATTGCTCACCGTCACGGAAAGTGCACTCTATAGAGGGATAGACCAGGCGAGGGTGGGCAACAGGCTCCATGATATCTCCCATGCTATACAGTCCCATGCTGAAGGGGCCGGTTTCTCAGTTGTGCGTGAGTTTGTCGGTCATGGGATAGGGAGAAACCTCCACGAGGAACCGCAGATCCCTAACTACGGAGAAAAAGGGACGGGAACGCGCCTCAAGGTTGGTATGGTGCTTGCGATAGAGCCTATGGTGAACATGGGGAAAAGCGATGTTGTGATCAGAGAGAACGGATGGACCGCGGTGACGAAGGACGGGGCCCTCTCGGCCCACTTTGAGCATACCGTCGCCATAACAGAAAAAGGTACAGAGATACTGAGCGTACAATAGGGAATTATGCCAAAAGGTGAAGGAATAGAGATTGAAGGCACAGTGATCGAACCGTTGCCGAATGCTATGTTCAGGGTTGAGCTTCCCAACGGACATAAAGTGCTCGCCCATGTATCGGGAAAGATGCGCATGCACTACATCAAGATACTCAGGGGCGATAAGGTCGTGGTTGAGCTTTCACCGTACGACCTGACAAGAGGCAGGATCATATACAGGGTAAAATAGGAGGTTCTTATGAAGGTCCGACCTTCTGTGAAGAAGAGATGCGACAAATGCAAGATCATTAAGAGAAAAGGAATTGTACGAATTATCTGCGAAAATCCAAAACATAAGCAGAAGCAAGGTTAAGGAGGGGCAACGTGGCAAGAATTGCTGGTGTAGATATACCGCGGGACAAAAGGATAGAGATAGCCTTGACGTATATTTACGGTATAGGGAGGACCCTCTCAAACCGCATTCTCGGCGAGGCCGGTATTGATCCTAACAAGAGAACCAATGCCCTGACCGATGAAGAGATCGCAAAGATACGGGATATACTGGAGAGACATTACAAGGTAGAGGGCGATTTACGGAAAGATGTAAATATGAGTATCAAAAGGCTCATGGATATCGGCTGCTACAGGGGCTTGCGGCATAGAAGGGGACTGCCTGTCAGGGGACAGAGGACTCGGACGAACTCCAGGACACGGAAGGGTCCGCGCAAGACGTCGATGAAACGAAAATAATGAGGTGTGTAGATGGCGAAAACAAAAAAAACCGGTAAGAAGAAGGTAAAGAAGAATATCCCCGTCGGCGGAGTTTACATCCAGTCGAGTTTTAATAATACCATTATAACCATTACCGACCCTCAGGGGCACGTTGTCGCATGGTCGAGCGGGGGCGTTGTGGGCTTCAAGGGTTCGCGGAAGAGCACGCCTTTTGCCGCCCAGCTTGCCGCAGAGAACGCAGCAAAGAAGGCGATCGAGAACGGCATGAAGACCGTCGATGTATATATCAAAGGACCCGGGGCAGGGAGAGAGGCGGCGCTCAGGGCTCTCCAGAGCGCAGGTCTCAAGATCCATCTCATCCGGGATATAACACCGATACCACATAACGGGTGCAGGCCACCTAAAAGAAGAAGAGTGTAAGGAGGCAAGCTTTGTCAAGATATGTAGGACCATCATGCAGGTTATGCAGACGTGAAGGGATCAAACTTTTTCTCAAGGGAGAGAGATGTTATACAGAGAAGTGCGCGATCGAGAAGAGAAACTACCCGCCGGGTGTCCACGTTGAGACGAGAGGCAAGTTTCTTGAATATGGCTTGAGGTTAAGGGAAAAGCAGCGCCTGAGAAGGACCTATGGGCTCAGCGAAAAACAGTTCAAAAGATTTTTTGAAATGGCAGAGCGCAAGCAGGGTATAACGGGAACAAACTTCCTTATCTTGCTTGAGAGGCGGATCGACAACATGGTCTTCAGGCTCGGATTCGCAACTTCCCGGAAAGAAGCAAGGCAGCTTGTTTCGCACAGCCATATTTTAATCAACGGGAGAAAGGTGAGCACACCGTCGTTCCTTGTAAAGCCGGGGGATGAGATATCGGTAAAACACAAAGACTTGCCAAGCGTCAAGAATGCTCTTGAATCGGTAGTAAGAAGAGGGGTGCCGTCATGGATTGAACTGGACAAAGAGAACATGAAAGGCACGATCAAGCTTCTGCCTACACGCGAGGACATCACGATGCCCATTAAAGAGCAGCTTATCGTTGAATACTATTCAAGATAGTTTTGCCCCAAGGAGGGTAGATACCTATGTTTGAAAAAAACTGGCAGGAACTTATAAGACCTTCAAAGATCGAGATAGAGAAGAAGGAACATAACTATGTGAAATTTTCCACAGAACCTTTCGAGAGGGGGTATGGGATCACAATAGGCAACTCCCTGAGGAGAGTTCTTTTGTCATCCATTATGGGCGGCGCCATTACTTCTGTCTGGATAAACGGCGTGGAGCACGAGTTTTCCACAATCAGGGGGGCCAAGGAAGACGTAACGGAGATCATTCTGAACCTGAAAAAGGTTGTATTGAAGGTTACCGATGATAAGCCAAAATTATTAAAGATAGACATAAAGGGCAAAAAAGAGGTCAGGGCAGGGGATATCACCCACGACGGCGGGGTTGAAGTTATCAACCCGGATCTCCATATAGCCTATTTAAGCGATGATGCACAGTTATATATTGAGATGAAGGCGCAGCTTGGGAGGGGATATCTGTCGTCTGAGATGAACGTCGATGAGAACGATCCTATCGGCACCATACCTATCGATGCCATCTTTTCTCCCATCAGGAAGGTAAGCTACAACGTGACGCAGGCAAGGGTCGGCAGAAGAACGGACTACGATAAGCTGACCATGGAGATCTGGACCGACGGGAGCGTGGATCCGCTGGACGCGCTTTCTTTTGCGGCAAAGATCATCAGGGAACAGATGAAGATCTTTATCAATTTCGAAGAGATAGAAGAGACGGATGTAGCTGAGGACAAGATGGTCGACAAGCATGACTTCAATGAAAACCTTTTCAGAAGCGTCGACGAGCTTGAGCTGTCCGTAAGGAGCGCGAACTGTTTGAAAAATGCCGACATTAAATACATCGGTGAGCTTGTCCAAAAGTCAGAGCAGGAGATCCTGATGACGAAAAATTTTGGCAGGAAATCGTTGAACGAGATCAAGGAGATCCTCTCCTGCATGGGGTTGCGTCTCGGTCTGAAGCTTGATAGTTTTCCACCCAGAGAAGACTTGGACAAGATGCTTCTTAAGAAAAAAGATCATATATAGAGGTCTACCATGAGGCACATGAACAGAGTTAAGACGTTGAACAAAAAGAAGGGCCACAGAAGGGCAATGTTCCAAAACCTCGCGAACGCCCTTTTCCATCATGAAAGCATAAAAACTACCAGCCCGAAGGCCATGGAGCTTAAAAAGGTCGCGGACAGGCTCATAACCCTGGCAAAAAGGAAAGACTTGCACGCCATGAGGCTTGCCTTCGCGATCTTGAGGGACAAGGAGATTGTGCGGAAGCTTTTCACCGATATAGGTGAACGGTACATGACGGCGAGCGGCGGCTATACGCGTGTACTGAAGATCGGCAGCAGAAAGGGGGACAATGCCCCCATGGCCATCATTGAGCTTACTCATAAGAAAGAAAAAGAAGAAAAAAAGGACAAGGAAGAGAAAAAGAAGGCCAAGCCAAAGGCAGAAAAGAAGAATAAGCCGGTCAAGAAGGAAAAGGCGGCAAAAGAGAAGGCGGAAAAGGCTGAAGCGAAAGAGAAAAAGCCAAGAAAAAAAGCGGTTAAGAAAGAGGTTGCAGAAGAAACAAAAGAGTGATATCCCTATAGACAGTTTTTACTGGGAGATCGTTCAACGGCAGGACAACGGACTCTGACTCCGTGAATCAAGGTTCAAATCCTTGTCTCCCAGCCAATTTAAAAATCTCAAAAGGTCAGTCGATGCGACTGGCCTTTTTTCTTTGTCCTTGCTCTTATATACGATTTTGACATACGGTTAACTAAAGACATGGTAACAACCCTTTCATGTTGGTTGGTTTATTTCCAAGGTTTTTGTAATTCAGCCCGGAGGCCATAATTTATCGGAGGTATTGACCGTGAATGGATCATTTATCCTCGCCGTTGCGATAACGTTGATCATCGTATTCCCGAGCGGGGATGCCTTCTCCGCTGAGAGGGGATCGGATACGGTTAAGCAGTGGAAGCGCCCGGAAAAACTGTTTGTTCTGGACCCTCAAAGGGCGGCACTTGTGGTCATCGATATGCAGAATTTCTCCTGTGCTCCGGAAGGAAGCGATCCCCTGCCCTGGATCAACAAGGTAATTACGAAGATAAACCGGCTGGCAGACTTCTGCCGTGGAAAGGGCATCCCTGTGATATGGGTCCGCCATAACATAACGTCTGCAGGAACGGCAGATGATGGGGGGCTCTATCCCCTTTTTTCACGACAAGGACCATACAAAGAGCGCAATGGATCTTGGAAAGGGGACAGAGATCTATGCCGGTATGCATTTTGACCCTTCGCGCGATCACGTGGTATTCAAGAACAGCTACAGTGCATTTCTATCGAGGCCGCCGGCGCTGCGTGAGAAGATCGACGCCCTGAAAAGAGGGCAGTTGATCTTCGCAGGGATTGCCGCGAACGTTTGCGTGGAGTCGACGGTGCGTGATGCCATGCAGCTCGACTACGAGGTTGTGGTGGTCTCTGACGGCACAACAACCATTGATGATGCCATGCTGGAAGGCACGCTGAAGAATACGCACCTTTTTTTCGGAGATCATATGGTCTATCTTCAGGCGAAGATCCGCCTTGATTTCCTTGAGGACGGCACCTTTTACGGAAAGGAGTATAAGAAGGGAGATCGTTTGGACTTTGCCTGCGCCGATTTCTACGAGCTCGACGAGCAGGGAAAGATACGATCAGGATGCGTCTATATAAAGTTCTTCAATGTATGATCTTTTACCGGGGCTCACAGTTTGCCTCTTTATTCTCTGAACAGCTTCAATCGCAGCGAGTTGCTCACAACGGAGATGGAGCTTACAACCATTGCAAGCGCTCCGAACATAGGCTCAAGGCGTATGCCGAAAAAGGGGTAGAGCGCGCCGAAGGCTATGGGTATGCCGATAATGTTGTAGATAAACGCCCAGAAAAGATTTTCCCTTATGACCCAAAGGGTTTTCTTTGATAATTTGATAAGGGTCACGAGCCGGGAGAGCTGGCCCTTCATGAGCACCACATCGGCGGACTCAATGGCAATGTCGGTGCCTTTGCCCATGGCGACGCCGACGTGAGCTGTTGCAAGGGACGGAGCATCGTTGATCCCGTCCCCCACCATCACCGTAATCCCCTTCTTTTTAAAATCTTCCACGATCTCCGCCTTCTTGTCAGGGAGGATGCGGGAGAAATAGGTATCGATGCCGACCTTCCCGCTGATCGTCCTCGCACCTTCCTTGCTGTCGCCGGTGATCATCACTGCCTCTATGCCCATACCTTTCAGGTCTGCTACTACCTCCCGTGCCTCATCCCGAACCCTGTCGCTGAACGTGAGGATCCCCATGAGCTTCTCTTCATCCCATACGAGGACAGGCGATGTTCCCTGTCTTTCCTGTTCGTGGTATTGCTCGCGGATCGCGTCATCGAGCGTCTTTCCTGCATCCTCATAGAGAGCGATGTTGCCGACGCAATATCTCCTGCCGCCTATCTTTCCTTTGATGCCCTTGCCCACGATTGCTTCAAAATCATCAACTTTCACCGTTTCGATCGCCAGCTCCTCGGCCTTTTTCCTTAACGCCTCAGAGAAAGGGTGCTCGGACTGCTTCTCCAGGTTAAAGGCGACACGCATGATTTCTTTGTCCGTAAAGTTATTGAGAGGGATTACCTCGGAAAGCACGATCAAACCTTCTGTGAGCGTGCCTGTCTTATCGAACAGCACATATTGGACCTTGTTCGTCAATTCGAGGGACTCTGCATTCTTGATGAGGACACCCCTTTTTGCCCCCACGCCGGTGGACACCATGATCGCCGTCGGCGTAGCAAGGCCGAGGGCGCATGGGCATGCGATAATAAGGACGCTCACAAAGGAAAGGAGGGCGTTTGTGATCCTCGGGTCAGGGCCGACGATAAACCACACAAAGAATGCGGCAATGCTTATGAGGATAACGATCGGTACGAAGACCCCTGCAACCTTATCGGCGAGCCGCTGCACAGGCGCTTTCGTGAACTGGGCCTCTTCCACAAGGCGGATGACCTTGGCAAGGACGGTATCTTTCCCGATCCGTATCGTTTTAACGGTAACCGACCCCTTCCCGTTTATCGTTCCGCCGATGACCTCATCGCCGATGGTCTTGGCCACGGGCATGCTTTCGCCGGTTATCATCGATTCGTCAATGTAGGTCTTTCCCTCCGCCACTTCTCCATCGATGGGGATCTTCTCCCCGGGCCGGACGAGAACCAGGTCGCCGACCTCGAGGGAATCGGTAGGTACGCGCACCTCCTTGCCGTCCTTCAGCACGACGCACTCTTTGGGCGAGAGCTCGTAGAGCATCTTGATCGCGGTATAGGTCCTTGTCTTTGCCTTTGATTCAAAATATCTTCCGAGGAGTATGAGCGTGATGATCATGGCGCTGGAATCGAAATACGTCATGGGCATTACACCTGTTGCGGCAATTACATGGGGGAAAAAGGTTACGAAGGCGCTGTAAAAGAACGCGGCTGATGTGCCGACGGATATGAGGGTGTTCATGTCGGCAGTGAAATGTTTGAGATTTAAGAGGGTGGCGGCATGAAACCTCCGCCCGAAATAGAACTGCACGGGCATAGTAAGGAGGAGAAGGATGAAGTTGCTGTACGGCAACACCTCCCACATTGAGAAGACCATGATGACGGCGCTGAATAAGGCCGACCAGGTAAAATCCTTTTTTAATGCCCCCTCCTCTTTTTGGGCCCTGATCGTCACATCCGCCTCAATATCAACGTCATAGCCTATATCCCTGATAATGGAGATGATCTGTTTCAACTCAAGCTCCCTTTTGGGGATGATTACGGCCTTCTTCAAAGGGAAGTTGACGCGGGCCTCACCAATATCGTCTATTTTATTCAGTTCCTTCTCGATGCGCGCGGCACATGCCGCGCAGCTCATGCCGGTAATGGGTAATTCTATCTTTTCGGGCATGCCACCTCCGATCGTCCGAAATTATATTTAAGTATAAGACTATCTTGCAGAAATAACAACGAGCTATCAGCGATCAGCAATCAGCTATCAGCCAAGAGCCGCCTTTCCTCATTCTCTGTTTGATTTCAAGCACTTTTTAGTGTAATGTAACAAAATCGGTAGAAATATGGAAAAGAACGCAACAAATACGGCGGCCCCGGGTGTTTTGGCCCCGCGCCTGCCTTTATCCGTCTACATGATCACCTTCAACAACAATGCAACGATCGGGAAGGCGTTGCAGAGCGTCTCCGGTTGGGCCGAAGAAGTTATTGTCGTTGATTCCCACAGCACCGACGGTGCGATCGATACGATCCAGAGGTACACCGATAAATTATATCAGTTCGATACAAAAGACCAGCGCGAGAAATACCAGTCAGCCCAGAATCTCTGCAGCAACCCCTGGGTGCTCTTTATCGACGCTGATGAGTGGCTTACAGAGGAATTTAAGAATGAGGTGGCAGGCATTATTTCCGGTGATACGCGGTACAGCGGCTTTATCGCACACAGGAGAAATATCTACCTTGGCAGGGAGATCAGGCATGGCGGATGGTATCCTGATTATGAGATACGGCTATATAGAAAGGACAGGGGGAGCTGGCAGGGCGGCATCCATGCAAAGGTTCATGTTGACGGAAAGATAGGGACGCTGAAAAGCCATTATATGCATACGCCATACGAAGACACGGCGCACCAGATCAGGACGATAGACCGTTATTCAGAGGCGTTTGCAGGTGACCTGTATAGATCAAACCGCCGTTTTCACCTTTTTAATATGATCGCAAGGCCGCTTTACCGTTTTTTCCGGGACTATATCTTCAAGATGGGATTTCTTGATGGCATACCGGGGCTTATCATCTGCGCGTCGACGATGTACTATGTCTTTATGAAGCATGCGAAACTATGGGAAATGGAGAGGAAACATGGGAGAGATAAAGGGGTTCAGGAATAAGGAAGTTATGATTACCGGGGGACTGGGGTTCATCGGCAGCAACCTAGCCATGGCCCTTGTCAGGCTTGGCGCCAGGGTGACGATCATCGATAACATGCTTCCAAGGCAGGGCGGGAACCTCTTCAATGTCAAGGGTATCGCCGGTAAGGTGAAGGTGAACTTTTCCGACGTGAGGAATGAGCTTTCAATGAACCATCTCGTGAAAGGAAAGGATTATATTTTTCACCTTGCCGGACAGGTAAACCATGTTGACAGTATGCGCAACCCGGTCCAGGACCTCGATATCAACTGCAAAGGCACGCTGGTCCTGCTTGAGGCGCTTCGCCGGCACAACATGGACGCGCGGGTCATCTTTGCGGGTACCCGGGGGGAATACGGGTCAAGTGTCACACTGCCTGTCGATGAAGACCATCCGACAAACCCGAAGGGCATCTATGCGGTGACCAACCTTACGGCCGAGAAGATGGTCCTCGTTTATGACGATGTCTATAAGATCAAAGGCGTGTGCCTGCGGATCACAAACACCTTCGGTCCCCGCCACCAGATGATGCACGACGAGTACGGCGTCTTTAACTGGTTTATAAGGAAGGCGATGGATGACGAGGTCATCCCTGTCTTCGGCGACGGGCGCATCCTCAGGGATTTTCTCTATGTGGAGGACCTTGTCGGATGCATGTTGATGACGGCGATGACGGGCGTCTCCTATGGAAAGGTGTTTAATGTGGGCACAGGAGTGCCGGTCAGCTTCTATGATCTTGCAAAAACAATAGTCAGGATCACAGGGACAGGAAAGGTGAAATACGCAGAATTTACCCAGGAGCGAAAAGAGGTAGAACCCGGAGATTACTACGCGGATATCAGCCGTATAAAAAAGATAGTAAAATGGGAGCCAACGACATCGCTTGATGAGGGTATACGAAAGACCGTGGCGTTCTACAAGAAATATAAAAAGGAATACTGGCAATAAAGACCGTGAGGCATTGAGTGGAAAACAAAGGGGAATGAGATTATGATCGTAAAAATGTTTAACTTAGAGCGAGACCATGAGGAGATCAAAAAGGACCTGCTCAGGATCTTTGAGGGGGTTATGTCCGATGGCGAGTTCATACTCGGGAAAGAGGTAAGGGCCTTGGAGGAGGCCTTTGCGTCATACAACAAGGTAAGATATGCCATCGGGGTAAGCAACGGCACGGATGCGATACGTATCGGCGGCCTTGCCCTTGATCTGAAGGCGGGGGATAAGTTCGTGACGACCCCAAACACCTATGTCGCCTCGGCGATGGCGCTGTCGATACACGGGCTGATCCCGATCTTTTGCGACATTGAATATGAGACATACAACATGGACCCGGAGAGGCTGGAAGAGGTTTTAAAGAAGGAGGAGGGCGTAAAGCTTTGTATCCCCGTCCACCTTTACGGCCATCCCTGCAGGATGGACGAGATAATGAACATCTGCAATAGATACGGTGTGAAGATCATGGAAGATGCCTGCCAGGCCCACGGAGCATTGTACAAAGATAAGAAGGTGGGCAGTTTCGGCGATGTAGCTGCCTTTAGCTTCTATCCCACAAAGAACCTCGGCTGTTACGGGGACGGGGGCATCATTGTGACCAATTCCGAGGAGGCATACCGGAAGGCGATCATGCTCAGAAACTATGGTCAAACGGATAAGCATGTCCACACTATCGAGGGCTTCAACTCGAGGCTCGACGAGATTCAGGCAGCGTTCCTGAGGCACAAATTGGATCACCTTGACCACTGGAACGAGAGGAGGCGGCACAACGCCTGGTTTTACCGTAAAGAACTCGAGGACACGCCGCTTACTCTCCCCGCGGAGGCCCCCTGGGCGCGCCACGTATACCACCTTTACGTCGTGAGGTCAAAAGAGCGGGACAGCCTTCGTCAGCATTTAAGCGACAACGGCATCTCGACGCTGATCCATTACCCGACGCCCATACACCTCCAGGGCGCATACGCCGGACTTGGTTATAAGGAAGGGTCTTTTGCCAGGGCCGAAGAGGCAGCGAAAGAGATCATCTCCCTGCCCATGTATCCAACATTGAAGCAGGACGAGATACTCCACGTATGCAGGTGCATAGGGGATTTTTACGGTCTATGAAGATCCTTCAATTATTCAGCGACTGGAAATGGACAGGGCCTGCAGAGCCGGTGCTCTCGCTTTGCGAGGCCTTAAGCGTCCAGGGTGTTGACGTGACGCTTGCCTACCGGAAGACGCCCCTTGAGTTTCACGAACGGACCGTAGAAAAAGAGGTAAGGCAGCGGGCGATCCGGTGTTACGACGGGCTGAGGCTGAACAGGTATTTCTCTTTTCGTGACTGGTTCCACGACATGCATCATCTGAAAGATTATGTCAGCAGGGAAAATATCGATATCATCCATACGAACCTTTCCCACGACCATTACACGGCCGTAGTTTCCATGCTTTTTGCTGCTATGCGGCCCTTGATAGTACGGACAGACCACAAGAGGGACGGGATGCCGGACAACATCTTCATGTCCTGGGCGCTCAACCGGACGGACGGGATCGTAACGTACAGCGAAAAGCTGCGGAAACAGGACATAAAAAGATTCAATCTTCCCGTTGAAAGGGCGTCAGCTATCACGCCCGCGATAAAGATATACGAAGGCCCTGTAAAAGATATACGGGATGAGCTCGGCATAAGGCCCGGCGAAAGGGTCATCGGCGTTATCGGGCGCCTCAAGCCCGACCGAGGGTACGACATCGTGCTCAAGGCATTCAAAAAGGTGAAAGACCGCCAGGACAAGGTCAGGCTCCTGATCATGGGCAGGAGCTCCCAGATAGAAGAGAGCATAAAGAGGCCGCTTGCAAAACTTGGCCTTGAGAAGGATGTGATCCTTGCGGGATACAGGGTGGAGGATTATTTTTCCGTTATCGCCGCCTTCGATATATTCGTTATGATGAGGGCGGGGAGCGACGGTTCCGCAAGGGCGCTGCGGGAGGTTATGGGCATGGGGAAACCGGCGATAGTCTCAGACGCAGGGATGCTGGAGGAGCTTGTTGATAACGGGGAGTCAGGCTTTGTAACGACCTGGGACGAGAACGACCTCTCGATAAAGATGGAAGACCTTCTGAAAGATGATGGAAAGAGAAAGGCTTTTGGGGCAAAGGCAGCGGAGAAGGCCAGGGAAAAATGGGATTACCGGGCGCAGGCCGGACAGTTGAAAGTCTTTTATGAAAAGCTTATGTATATGGGGAAAAGAAAATAGTCCCAGGGTCGCATGAACCCTCCTTATCTCATCATCTTTTTTTCATCACTTACCGTTCTTGCCTTTGAGATTACCCTCATACGGGTATTTTCCATCAGGTTTTCTTACCACTACGCGTCGCTGATCATCAGCACCTCAATGCTTGGCCTCGTTGCCGGCGGGATATGGGCCTATATGCGGAGCCGGAAAGAAACGATCTCACCCACTCACATACTCACACACTCTGTTTTCTCCCTCGCCCTTTCTTACCCACTTACCTTCATCATTTCATCGGTCATCCCTTTTGACCATTACAGGGCGCTTTGGGAAGACATACAGATCGTCTACCTTCTTTTTTTCGTATTTTCACTGTCTGTGCCGTTTTTCTTGTACGGCGTGATCCTTTCATCGGTCCTGCGTGTCTATTCGGGGTCGGCAAACAGAGTGTATGCTGCTGACCTTACAGGCGCTGCAGGCGGCATCGCGTGGGCAATGTTCCTGCTCAACCATACGGACGTTGAAAGTATTATTACGTCATGTGCTGCAATACTTTCCGTTCTCCTGTTTTTCAAGGTAAAGAAGAAGATCCTCGGAACCGTCTATGCGCTCTGCCCCCTGATCCTCTGTCTGCCTGTTCTGCTCGGGATCGTTGCCCTTGAAATATCCCCGTATAAAGGTCTTATGCAGGCCTTGAAGGATGACAACGCGCGGCGCATTCAGACCATCAACACATCCCACGCGAGGCTTGATATCTTCTCGAACCCGAGGATGAGGTCCGCCCCCGGGTTGTCCCTTGGATATGAAAGGCCCGTGCCCGAAGGGCTTGGCATTGCCGTTGACGGGGATATTGCAGGCGTTCTCCTGGATGAGAGGGGGATGAAGAACTATGCCTTTTTCGAGCATGTCCCCTCGGCCCTGCCTTTTATCCTGAAGGGTTCGCCGGTCGTCCTTGTCGCAGGGGTAAGGGGCAGCATTGACGTGCTCGCGCCGTATTACTTTGGGGCAAAGACGGTGTACAAGGCTGAGACCAATCTCTCGATGCTGAGGATGCTGCATGATAATTATGGAAGAGAGGGCCTCCACAGGAGGGACCTCCATAGGATCTCCGGCAGAAGGTTGCTGCAGGACCTGCCTGAAAAGGTCGATATCGTCTATCTATCGGGGACCGGTTTCTTTCCGGCAGGCACATTCGGCCTCACCGAGAATTACGACACGACCGTTGACGCCCTTCAATACTACCTTGCCAATATGCGCAGGGACGGAATGCTGTATATCCAGCTCTTTGTGTTGCCGCCGCCGCGATACGAGCTGCGGATCTTCAATAACATCATAGAGGCGCTGAATGGTCTTTCGCTGAGCGATCACGAAAGACGGCTCGTTGTTTTCAGGACATGGGATACGATGAACTTCCTCATAAAACCATCAGGGTTTACGATGAACGAAGATACAGCAATAAAGAATTTTTCAGCCCTCAATCAGTTCGATATCGTCTATCCATCCCCGGCGAGAAAGGCGCGCATAGAGGGTCTCGATTATGGAGAGATCCTCGGCAGCCTGGCAGATACAAAGAAAAGAGAAAAGGTCGCAAGCGATCACACTTTTGATATTCGTCCCACAACAGACGACAGGCCCTTTTTCAATTATTTTATGAAGATCGGTAAGATAAAAGAGATCTATATGCTTTCCGGGAAAAAGTGGTCTTATTTCCTTCACGAAGGCATGGCGCTGCCTTTTCTTGTTGCGCTGCTTGCGCTCGTTGCGTCGGCGATCTTTACAGCGACATTTGTGCGGGCAAAGAGGCGGATCCATAAGGCTGGAAAGGGCTTATTCCCCGGTGCGTCCTATTTTGCCCTGATCGGTTTTGCATTCATGTTCGTCGAGGTATATTTTCTCCACACGCTGATACTGCCGCTCGGGTCCCCTGCCGAGGCCCTTTCCATCGTTCTGGTGACGCTGCTTCTGAGCGCCGGGGCCGGGAGCATGACGAGTGGTTTTGTAGCTGCGAAGCGATTGATGCCCTTCATGTACCTCCTGCCGCTCTTGTTGGTATGCTATGCCGTCCTTTTTCAGAAGGTCGTTCTCTCGGAGTGGAGTTTTCTTGCAATCGCTCCCATCGGGATGTTCCTCGGGTTTTTCTTTCCTTTCGGGATACGGACGTTGTCGAAAGAAGATCCTGCTGCGATCCCCCTTGCCTATGCGATGAACGGCGCGGCCTCCATTGTCAGTCCGGTCCTCGCGTCGCTTATCGCAGTGGAATACGGACTCACGGTACTCTTAATCCTTGCAGCGATTCTTTACACCGCAGTGTTGACAATGGTTTTTAGGGTCCACTCTTCAAATGTCAATTCTTTTGCGCAAGGCCGGCGATGACCCTTCCCCGCTTTATTACTTCTGCGCCTGGCCGGTCATAGGTACGAACGCGACGCTCCCCAGCTCTCGTATGGGAAAGCTGCCCTTCTCTTTTTTAACGAGGGTGAGGGTTTGAAAAAAGACTGTGCTGCCGAGGGGGATGATAAGGCGGCCGCCTTCTTTCAGCTGGGCGAGAAGCGGCGGCGGAATGTGGTTCGCAGAGGCGGTGACCATGATGACATCGAACGGCGCACGTTCTTCCCACCCGAAATAGCCGTCACCGTGTTTTACATGGACGTTGCCGTACCCCAGCTCCTTTAGCCTCTCCCGTACGACTTCAAAGAGGCCCTTCTTGATCTCGATCGTAAAGACCTCGCCTGCGATCTCCGCGAGGATGGCAGCCTGGTAGCCTGAGCCGGTACCTATCTCGAGGACGCGCTCATTGCCTTTCAACGATACCGCCTCGGTCATGAGTGCAACCACGTATGGCTGTGATATCGTCTGACCCTCGCCTATGGGCAAGGGGTGGTCGTTGTAAGCCTTATCTATCTGGGTTTTGTCCACGAAAAGATGCCGCGGCACATTGAGCATCGCATCGAGCACCTTTTTATCTTTGACCCCGCGGGATTCGATATCCTTTTTCACCATCTTTTGTCTGCGCGCGGTGAATGCATCGGCAGCGTGGACGGCCCCGGTCAGGACGATAGACAATATTGTGATGTATGCCAATACATGAGCGATCCGTTGCACCATACAGATAATTTATCACAGAAAGCGAACAAATAATATTCCGTTCTCATTTGCGGCTTTATTTATTCACTTAAGTATTGTAGATTTACAGCAGGAAATTTGCACCTGAGCTGAGCGTGAGCCTCCATGAAGATAGGCATAGCGGTATATAATTTCAATCCAAAAAAAGGCGGCGCCGAACGGTACGCTTATGACCTCGCCACGATCCTGAGCAGAAGGGGGCACGAGATAGTCCTTTTCTGCTCGCTGGGTATAGATATACCGGGCATAAACCTGGTAAGGTTCAACACTATGCCATTCCCGCGCTGGCTCAGGAACCTCTCGTTTGCGCTTAACCACAGAAAGTACGTGAAGCTTTTTAACCTTGATGTCATGCTGGGTTTCGGCAACACGCTTGAACTGGACGTATACCAGAGCCACGGCGGCGTACAGCGCATCTGGATGGAGAGGGAGATCGCCAGCTATGACGATCCGCGGGAGCGCTCAATGAAGGCGTTCCTTCTGCGGAGAAGCTTCAATCAGGCGATACAGAGATGGATAGCGGAGTTCCCTATCAGGAGCAAGCGATATTCGAGGATCGTTGCCATCTCCGATATGGTGAAAGGGCATATGGCCCAACATTTTCATCTTTCCGATGGCAGCATAGACGTTGTGTATAACGGCGTGAACACGGACCGCTTCAGGCCGGCGGCATCAACGCCCGATGGCCCCACGAGGATACTCTTTTCAGCAGGGAACTTCAGGCTGAAAGGACTTTCGCCGCTTCTGTCCGCGCTCGGCGAGGTTGCAAAAGAGACGAAAGACTTCCGCCTTATGGTTATGGGCAGGGGGAAAAAGAGAAGATATGTGGAGATGGTCAATGCATTGAACATAACCGACAACGTTGCCTTTCTCGGAGAATTATCAACGCCGGAAAATGTCTATCGGGACGCCCATATCCTTGCGCACCCTACCTTCTATGATGCCTGTTCGCTTACGACGATGGAGTCGATGGCATCCGGCCTTCCGACAATAACAACGAAATGGAACGGCGCGGCAACGCTTATCTCTGAAAATGAGGGCTATGTTATTGACGAGCCGCGGGATGTCAGCAGCCTTGCATCGGCAATAAAGGCACTCCTTGGCAGGGAGCGGATATGGTCCATGGGCGCAGCCGCCAGGTCGAAACTTGAGGATTTTACCATCGAAAAGAACGCGTTAGAGATGGAAAGGATATGCAAAGAGGCCGCCGAGATGAAAGGCGGCTCAAAAACCCGTAATTCGTGAATAGTAATCCGTAAATGAACGAATCCCAATATCAGCCGGGCGCTGTCAAAGATATGTCTTTATGAATTTTAGCAGATAGTCTAGCCTGGATAGCTTGCGGGGATCTGTCCTGACCCCTTGTCTGTAGCACTCCCTGGCCAGCCCTTTCTCGCCTGCCGCGTAGTACCTCCGGAAGAGCTCGATGTAACGGTTGGAGAGAAGGCTCCTGCGGAGGTGGTCGAGGGCGCCCCCGTAATAGGGGTCGTCGACAATGGCAGCGACAAAGCCTATGCCCTGTCTTTTGAGCTTTTCCACGTTATGGCGGAGGCTGTCGGGATGGCTGAAGGTGATCGCCGTGGGCGTGGAGAGAAAATAACCCTTCCTCCGAAAGAAGACCTTGGTGAAATAGACGATGTCCTCTCCGTTCGACAGGTGTGTGGGGAAAGAAAACATCTTCGCGACGTCGGTGCGCATGAGGACGGCGCAGGTGGCAAAGGAGATGCGCCTGCAGAGGAGGTCTTCGTACAGTCTTTCGGAAAAGAAGCTTTCCCCCGTCTCATCATGGAGATAGGGCGTCTCGTCGGGGGAATGTTTTGAAAGGGTGGAGCTGATGACGAAGTCGACGTCCTTGTTCTCTGTAAAGATCCGGACGCGTATTTCGATGGAGTCTGCCGTCAGAGAGTCGTCGGCGTCGAGAAAGGTGATAAAGCTGCCCCTCGCCTCCTCAAGCCCCCTGTTCCTCGCAGATGAAACCCCCTGATTGGCCTGACGGATATACCGGATGCCGTCACGGAACCCTTCAACGACCGCAGGGGTATTGTCTGTTGATCCATCGTCAACAACAATGATCTCGAGGTTCCTGTATGTCTGCTCAAGGCATGACGTGATCGCCGTCGGCAGATAGCCTGCATAGTTGTAAGTGGGGATGACGATCGATACGAGGGGGTTATTGTCGTATGCTTCCATAGGATGCGCGGCCAGCGTCGCCTCTGATATTATTGCGGCCATATTCGGCAGCTTGTCAAGGGTTTTGTTGGCATGGGGGGTGCTTTTGCGATTGACTGGCCGGGGTTCTCCTGTTATATTAGGAAAATTTATATGTTACACTGTTCGCAGTCAGATAATCTATAGGGGTATTTTGTGAATATCTTAGGTCTTCATATATTCGGACACGACACCGGAGCGGCCATCATATCGGGGGGCCGCCTCTGGGCCATCGGCGAAGAGAGGCTCGACAGGAGGAAGCACTCGGGCTACTTCCCCCACCTCTCGGTGAGATATCTCCTTGGGGCTGCCGGACTGAAAGACATCAACGAGATAGACCTCATCGTGGGGGTCACACGGCACGACAAGGAAGGAAAGAACGTTACTGTCAGCTCGATCAGGGATGAGCTCGGCTATACGGGAAGGGTCCATACGGTCTCCCATCACGATGCCCACGCGGCAAGCGCCTTTTGCGCATCGCCTTTCGACGAGGCGGCCATAATGGTCGTTGACGGGCTGGGGAGCAGATCCTTCGAGATTGAGACCGGAAAGGAGGTCCCCTTCTCACTCCGGGGGCTGACGATCAAGGAGCAGAAAGACCGTGAAGAGGTGCAGTCATTCTACAGGGCACAGAGGAACGAGCTGACCATGATACGGAAGGACTGCACTGTGCCGGGATATATGAACGGGCTGGGCCTTGTCTATATGGGGACGTCGGTGTTCCTGAACTTCGGCGATTTCGGGTCAGGGAAGGTGATGGGGCTTGCACCTTACGGCGGACAACCCGGCAAAACAGTGGAGCCGGGATTCTTCGATGTTGTGGACGGAGTTGCGCTCACGAAGAGCGAGAAGAATTTTGTGCGCCACAACGACCTTTACCAGAAGCGGTTTTTCCCCGACCTGCCCCGCCGCGAGAACCAGAAGCTGCCCGACGATGTCTATACCGAGATCGCCTATGCCGTACAGAAGGAGACCGAGGATGGGCTCATTGAGATAGCGCGCCATCTCTACCGGATAAGCCCGAGCAGGAACCTCTGCTACGCGGGCGGCGTCGGCCTGAACAGCGTGGCGAATAAAAAGATCATTGACAATACGCCCTTTGAGAACATCTTTATCCAGCCGGGCGCGTGCGACTCCGGTATAGCGCTCGGCTGCGCGCTCTACGGCGCGCACTTTGTTGAAAGGGAGGAGCCGGGGAAGTACCGGTTCAGGAACGCGTACCTCGGCAGGGATTACAGCGAGGAGGAGATCCTCGAAGCGCTGCGAAACACGCCCAACATACGGTTCGCAAAGGAAAAGGATATCGTAAAAAGGTCTGCCGCGCTTCTGGCCGAAGGGAAGATACTCGGCTGGCTGGAAGGCGGAAGCGAGATCGGCCCCCGCGCCCTGGGACACAGGAGCATCATCTGCGATCCGAGAAAGCCGGAGATGAAGGACATCCTGAACGAGAAGGTCAAGCACAGGGAAGGATTCCGCCCTTTCGCGCCTTCGGTCCTTCTGGAGCATGCATCTGAATATTTTGATCTCCATTGCGACAGCCCCTATATGCTCCTTATTGCCGCTGTCAAAGAGGAAAAACAGGGGATGGTCCCCGCCATTACCCATGTGGACGGCACGGCGCGGGTCCAGACGGTGACAAAGAACGACAACGGCAGGTATTATGATCTCATCAAGGAATTCTATGATATCACCAATGTTCCTGTCATACTGAACACCTCTTTTAATATAGCCGGCGAACCTATTGTGGAGACCCCGCGGGATGCCTTGAAATGTTTTATGTCCACCGAGATGGACTACCTGATCATTGAGGACTACTTCATTGAGGCCGCCGGCCCAAAGGAGCTTGTCAGGGGGCCTGTCGCAGATGAGAACAAGCTGAAGGCGGTCGACATCAGGGACGGGGGCTTAAAGAAGTGGCTTACGGGTTTTAAGAAGCGGTAGGCAATGGACAGCGCTCAACCCTCCTGAGGATCCTATGAAGAAGATCCTTTTTTTCACCCACAATATCTTCACGAAAGAGAACCCGCGGGGCTACAGGATCCATCAATATTTTCCCTACCTGGAACAGAGGGGCTTTTCAGTCACATTGCTGACTACAAAGGCGAGCCTTCCCGCGGTGCTCAGGGCCATTATGGAGTCGGACGTGACCTATGTCCAGAGGGTATTGCTCAACCCTTTCAAGCTGTCCCTCTTCAGAAAGCTCTCAAAAAGGATGGTCTACGATTTTGACGATGCGGTAATGTACGGAAACCGGGGCGGAAGCGCAACGCGACAGAAAAGATTTGAAGGCATGGCAAGGGCCTGCGACGCCCTGTTGTGCGGAAACCATTTTCTTGTCCGGGAGGCGCAAAAGTACAGAACTGACGGCGTCTATTATGTCCCCACGGTCGTCGACATCGGCGAATATCCGGTAAAGCGGCACGAACCGCACACGCCCTTTGTCATCGGCTGGATAGGAAGCAGCGCAACATTGAGATATCTCGGGGACATACGGGAATTGCTCGAATATTATGCCGGCCAGGACAACGTGCAGTGCAAGATAGTCGCCGACAGGCCCATGGAGGGGATGAAAGACGGGATGATCTTCGAGCGGTGGGATTACGACACTGAAAAGCGATCTATCCTGAGCTTCGATATGGGGATCATGCCGGTGAAGGATGATATCTGGTCCCTGGGGAAGTGCGGCCTTAAGCTCATCCAGTATATGGCGGCAGGGCTTCCGTCCGTTACGCACCCCGTCGGCGTTGCGCAGGACATGATCGTCGACGGGTTTAGCGGGTTTTTGAGGAAGGACGCCGAAGGATGGAAGGACGCCATCGACAGACTGCGGAAGGACGTTGAACTGAGGAGGAAGATGGGAGCGGTCTCGAGGAAGATGGTGGAAGAAAGCTACTCATTGAATGTCTGGGGACCAAGGGTCGCCGAGATCCTCGAGGGCCTTACAGGCTGAGAGCGCGATGAAGGAATTTCGTATAAAGGGCATGAGATGGTTCCTTGAAGACGAGGGGATGGCGGACGTACTGGAGAGACTACCCGAGTCGGCAGATACGCGGAGGCATTATACTGTCGTGCCCTATAAGGACGGAAAGATCTTTATAAAGACCTTTGTCGAGAAAGGGGCCATCGGTGCGCTGAGGAACAGGACCGTTCCCAGGGGCAGAAAGGAGTACGAGACAGGGAAACGGCTGGCCTCGATGTCGATCAGGACGCCGGAATGCCTCGGATACGGGATCGGCAGGAAGAGATCTTCCGTGATACTACACTGGATTGAGGGTGAAAGCTTCGTTCATATATTCCTGTGTCAAGGGCTTAGTAAAGACCTGATCTCAGGTCTTGCGGGTCTTCTCAGAAAACTGAAGGAGAACGGCGTCTGTCACAATGACCTCCATCTTGACAACGTGCTCGTATCCGGCGGCGAACTGTATCTGATCGATCTCCATAAGGCAACGATAAAAAGGGCGTTAAGCGATAACGACGAGCTTTCGAACCTCACCCACGCACTCACGATGATCTATAAGGACCTCGGAGAGGAAGAGAAAAGACGCTTCTTTGAATTGTATGGAAATACCGGGATACAGAGAGGCGTAGAAGAAGAGATCCGGCAATTACGGAGAAAATGGATCGAGAGCAAAAAGAGAAGGGCATTCCAGGAGACCTCCAAGATTATACGGAAAGGGGAGCGCCTTTATGTCGCAGGGATGGAAGACCACGGGAAAGGCGCATATGTCGGGACGCTCAAAAGCGATAAGAAGGTAAGGGTCGAGCGGTACAGCGACCATATCAGAAAGATCTACAAGGGGAAAAGGCGCCTGGAGCGCGCGTGGAAGAACCACATCGTCCTTCTGTACCTCAATGCAGGGATCATTCCCGAGGCCTACTATGTGAAATTGCCTTCGCTTTTCTCGGATGGATTCATCGCAATGGAAGACCTTGGGAGCCGGGGAAGGGAGCTCGACAGGTATCTTGACGGTTCTTATGATGGCTTCGATATGGCCCGGCGCCGCAGGTTCATTGAGGACTTCTCCGGATTTATAAAGAGGGTGACCGGTCTAAGCATCATGCACAGCGATATGAAGGGCTGCAATTTTTTCGTTGTCAACGATAATGATTTTTTCTTTCTCGACGTTGAGGACATCGTTTTTGATGCAGCAGATGAAGCGGCGCTGCAAAGGGCCCTTGTGCAGCTAAACAACACGATACCGAAAAGGATTTCCGCGAGGGACAGGCTGAGATTTTTTGCGCGGTTGGCGCGGTCCCTGAACGTTGACAGAAAGAGATTGCTTAAGAATGTCATCGGGGAGTCGCTCAAGGGCGAGATCGTCTATGAAGGGGTGGCGGGGCTCATGAGGGAGAAGTGGAACTCATAGCGAACCAGATGCCGGATACTTAGAGCCTTGTTATTTATAAAAAGAAGGCAGGGCGTCGAGGATGGTACCTCCGGCCCGCGTTGAACCGCTGACCAGTTGGAAGGTCCCTGGAGGCATCTCCCCTGTCTCCCAGGAAACGGCCAGGCCATGTTCTTCAAACCCCTTCATATTGTCCCGCCTGTGGCCGAGGAGGTGGGGGATGTCCTTTTTATTGAGAACCACCGTTGCCTTTCCCGACATCGATGCGCGCCCCGCAACCGCCAGAATGGCACGATAGAACCCGTGCGATCTCACCAGATAGCCGAATGCAGGATGGTAGTAGCCGGCGACGATCCTCTCTTTCAGGACCTCGTTGTCCGTGAGGCCCATCTTGACGACCTTGATTTTGAGCTGAAGGGCGTTAAGATAGATATAAAGCGCCCTTTCAAGGACTTCATTGAACGCAACGGGTATAAATCCTTTCTCTTCGTAGAGGCCGCAAAGGGGAGTTCCGCTTAAAATGGCAAGAGGGTATATCCTTATATAATGGGGATTCAGGCCGGTCATGTTTTCAACGGTCTCTCTGATATCGTCAAAGGTTTCATCGGGAAGGCCTACCATGAACTGTAGTGCAATCTGGAATCCCCTTTCCTTCAGGGCATGGTAGGCCCGCACGAGGTCCCTGGCGGTGTGTTTCCTGTTGAGCATTCCAAGGATGTGGTCGTTAAAGGATGGTATCCCGAGCTCGATGACGGTCACGCGGTGTTCTTTCAGGATGGCAATTAACTCTTCATTGAGGGGCACAGGTTTTGTGGAGATCCTGAAATTCGTGATCTTATCCCGGTAATCTTCAAAATGTCCGAACAGTCGCTTCAGGTACTCAGGACTTAAGCCGAATATATTTCCACCGAAGAGGCCTATCTCGTAAAGACCTTCCTTGTGCTGAAGGGATTGCTCTATCAATCGCCGGATGTCAATATCATTTTGGGAGGTGATGCACCCCTGATCGCAATAGATGCAACGGTCGCGACAGCCAAGATGAGTGAGAAAGATGGGGATGATCATAACGGATCGCTAATTCTACTCTTTGTTTCCGAATTGGTTCAGGAGCTCTCTCGCGGCATTTTGCTCCGCTTCTTTTTTGCTTTTTCCCTTACCTTTTGCGTGGAATTCCTTCCCGACATGTACAGACACGGTGAAGCCCTCCTTCATCTTTCTTGCAAATTTATACTTTGGAAGAAGCCCCCATTTTTTTTGGGAATATTCCTGAAGGATATTTTTCGGGTTTTTCTCAGTCAATTTTTCTTCGTTGAAATAAGGGAGGAAGAACTCCTTAATAACCTTGGTTGCCTTCCGCATGCCGCCATCAAGGTAGATGGCGCCGATGAGGGATTCGAGCATATTTGATAAGACCTTGGATTCTTCCGGCACGTGATCGCCGCCGTTGCCGTAGCTCATATGCTTCCACAGCTCGATTTTGTTCGCTATTTCCGTAAGGGTTTCCCGTTTTACAAGACTTGACCGGGCATTGCTGAGGAACCCCTCGTCCCTTTTCCGGTATTTTTTATACAGAAGAATGCTGATCACGCTGTTCAGAATGGCATCGCCGAGATATTCGAGCTTTTCGTTCTCTGATTGCCGGGATTCCTTTTTTTCGTTGAACCAGGAACTGTGTGTGATTGCCTCGTGGAGCAGATCTCTGTTCTTGAATATGTAATGAACCGTCTTTTCTAAGGAGGTGGGATGCATACCATGCAGGTGAGAGCGGGAAGCAAAGAGCAGAGAGGATGAAGTTGCTGTGTTTTCAAGCTCTCCGCTCTTTGCTCTTAAGCTCTATGCTATATTTTAAACGCCTCTTCTCTTCCTGAGTATAGCTTCCTTAGTTTTGGTTTTTCTATTTTGCCCGTCGGATTCCTGGGCACCTCGCCGAAGAAGATCTTTCTCGGCCTCTTGTACTTGGGAAGGCCTTCGCAAAACTTCAGAACCTCTTCTTCCGTCAACGTTTTGCCCGGCACAACGTCAACGATAACAGCAACGATCTCGCCGAGCCTCTCGTCGGGCAGACCGATCGCTGCAATGTCTTTTACATTCGGGTTCGTGTGTAAGTAATCCTCAACTTCAACAGGGAATACGTTCTCTCCGCCGGTGATGATGACATCCTTTTTCCGGTCAACGAGCCAGATGAATCCGTCCTCGTCCTCCCGGGCCATATCGCCGGTGTAGAGCCACCCGTTAACCAGCGTCTTTGCCGTTGCTTCAGGGTTTCTATAGTATTCTCTCATAACGCCGTCGCCTCGGACAAGAAGCTCTCCCGGGTCCCCCTTCTTTACATCTTTTCCGTTTTCATCAACGATGCGTGTCTCCCAGTTAAATCCAGGCCTGCCGATAGAGCCTATCTTGTGCTCGTTGCCTATGCCAAGGTGTACGCAGCCAGGGCCGGTCGATTCGCTGAGGCCGTAATTTGTGTCATACTGCATTTTGGGGAAGTATTTTTTCCAGTGCTGGATCAGCGCCGGTGGAACAGGCTGAGCCCCTATATGCATAAGTCGCCACTGATCAAGCTTGTAATTGGAGAGCTTCAGCTCCCCGCTGTCGATTTTCAGAAGTATATCCTGAGCCCAGGGGACAAGCAGCCAGACAATGGTTCCGCCTTCCTCGCTCACTGCTTCAAGCGTCCATTCCGGTGAGACGCCCTTCAGGAGCACGCTCTTTGCCCCTACGATGAAGCTCCCGAACCAGTGCATCTTTGCGCCGGTGTGGTAGAGCGGCGGGATAAGTATGAACACGTCCTTCTTTCCCTGCCAGTGGTGGGCGTTTTCTGTGATGCATGCGCAGACCATGTTCTTGTGGGTCAAAAGGATCGGTTTTGGCTGACCGGTAGTGCCGGATGTAAAATAGAGGCCGCAGGGGTCGGCAAAGGTGATCTCCACATCAAGAGGTGTCGCCTTCGCGGCGTCAACAAGCTTCCTGAACGATTCCGCATAGGCAGGGATGTTTTGTCCCACACAGATGTAGTGCTTTACTGTCGGAAGCTGGTCTTTTATTGCCTCTATCCTTTTTGCGAACTCTTCATCATAAACAACAACAGTTGGTTCAGCCACGTCGCAGCAATATTTCACATCCTCAGCGGTAAAGCGGAAGTTGAGCGGCACCACCCATGCGCCTGTCCTGATGATCCCGAAATATGCGACAAGCCAGTCGAGGGAATTCATCATGAAATGGATAACCTTATCGCCCCTTTTCACCCCCTTTGCAGTGAGGACGTTGGCAAACTGGTTTGCCTGGTCGTCAAACTGCTTCCAAGTGGTTTCTACCCTTTTCTTTTCAGCTGGCGTTCTCTCGACAAGCGCCACGTCGTTAGGGAACCTTCGTGCGTTTCTTGCGAGAATTTCGCCTATGTGGACATATGTGTCGCCCATAGTTATCCCTCCTCAATTATTAGGTAATTTTAGTGTTGACAAATAACACTGTTCAATTTATCATGCTAAAAATCGTAAAGCAATATAAAAAGACAAAGGGGTAAAAGGAGGGTGTTATGAATTTCGCAAGGTTTTCGGGGCTTAATGCCGGCAAATTCCCAACAAGAGAGTTCATCATCGAGAGCTATCCGTCAAAAAAGACGAGGCGCTGCCTCACATGGGAACAGTTCAACGACCAGGCAAACAAGATAGCCAATTACCTGATGAAGGACTGCGGGGTAAAGAAGGGTGATATCGTTGTACACCTTATGATGAACTCCATGGAATGGTACGCGAGCTATATAGCGGTGCTGAAAACGGGGGCAACCGTCACGCCGCTGAACTTCCGTTTCGCGAGCGCGGACATCAAATATGCCGCTGACGTGACAAAATGCAAGGCCTTCATGTTCGGCGAACAGTTCAATGCGAGGATGGAGCCGATCATGAAAGATATGGATTACTGCAAGCATTTCATCTGTCTCGGCAACACGGTGCCAGCCGGCGTAAAGTCCTATAACGAGATTGTTGAAAAAGGCGACACGTCGGAGGTCTGCGTTGAAACAGATGACGACGACATGGCAGAGCTTATGTTCACCTCAGGCACGACGGGCGCGCCGAAGCCCGTTTCTCATACCCACAAGACGCTCTTCTTCATCGGCATTGGCAACGCACTTACCTATAACGAAGGGTACAACAGCGTATATCTTGCGCCCCACCCGTACTATCACAGCGGCACGCTCTTCCTCTCCTTCCCGTGCTATATAGCGGCGGGAAAGGTCCTTATGCCAATGGAGCTGCAGCCGGAATTCTATCTCCAGTCAATGGCGGAAGAAAAATGCACAGGTGGCTGGAATACGGTCCCTACGTGGTCAGACGTGATCAACGCGATCAAATCAGGTCAGGTAGATATCAAAAAATATGATCTTTCAGCCCTTTTACACATCGAGATCGGCGCGCAGCCGGTTCCTTATATCCTTCTTGAGGATTCAAAGAAGATCTTCCCCAAGCTCCCCATCGCAAATATTTACGGCATCACCGAGGGCGGCGGCGGCGGTCTCACGAACTGCTACGATGAAGACATCATGAGAAAACCAGGCTCCATCGGAAAGGCGACAGCATTCATGGAGGCAAAGGTTGTAGACAGCGAAGGCAATGAGCTTCCTCCCGGCGGAGTCGGAGAGCTGCTCCTCAAGGGGCCGCGACTCATGAAGGAATACGCCTTCAACCCGGAGATGACAGCCAAGACGATCAAGGACGGCTGGCTATATACCGGCGACCTTGCATACAAAGACGAGGAAGGCTTCATCTTCTTTGCCGACAGGGCGAAAGACCTCATCATCAGGGGAGGCGAGAATATCTTTCCGGCCGAGATCGAGGATGCCCTGAGGAAACACCCCAAGGTCCAGGACGTGGCAGTGCTCGGTTACCCTCACCCGAGGCTTGTGGAGATCGTTATGGCGATCATTCAGCCAAAGGAAGGCGAGACGATTACCGATGACGAGATCATCAATTTCGTAAAGGAAAAGGGTCTTGCGAAATACAAATGGCCGGAAAAGATGGTATACACCGCCATCCCGCGAAACCCGGCAGGAAAGATCGAAAAGCCGAAGCTGAGAGACATCTATGTGAAGCCTGCGAAAGAGGCAATGGAAAAAGAGTTTAAGAAACAGTCGTAACCCGCGAAGACAATAATGACGAACATAAAAAACGCCCGCAATACCTGCGGGCGTTTTCGTTATCAAATAATAGTTGACTTAGCCGGTATCGTCGGATATTCTTAATATATAGACATATAAGGCAACCTGATGGGTTCGGAAACGCTACGTGCGTTTCTGAAGGGACTTGAAAAAGGATGGTCGGGCCGCCACCTGAGGATAATTCAGGAGACGGCCCGCATTTTTTTGTAACTCTGTGACAAGGGAGGTTAATATGGTGAAAAGAACAAGGTGTGTGTTGTTAGCGGTAATGGTTCTCCAGGCAGTTTTCTTCACAACCGCCGGCTACGGATTTAAAGCTGAGGACATTCAGAAATTAAACAGCACAAACAAATGTGAAAAGTGCGACCTGTCAAACGCTGACCTTTCCGGCCTGGATATGTATGGAGCACAATTGACGGGGGCCAATCTTACCGGAGCGAACCTGTCTGATGCGAGTTTCAACGATGCAAACCTGACGGAAGCAAACCTTACAGGGGCAAACATTAAAGGGGCAAACTTTTCAGGTGCGAAGCTGTCAAACGCCATATGGACAGACGGCAGAAAATGCGCATCGGGCTCAATGGGAAAATGCAAATAGTGGTTAATGAAGGTTGACCATGAGCTGATTTTAGATATGGCGAAAGGCATTCCTGACAGTCTCTTCCCTGACCGGCCTGGTCACCAGAGAGACAACAACGAACACGATAAATGAGATCGGCAGGGCGATGACCTGAGGGTCGATCATATTCCAGGGATGGTCCGCAAGAGTGTCCGGCCCGAATAAGAGCCTGCACAGGCCGAACGCCTTCGACTCGTGCTCATGGAAAAAGAGCATCCATAAGAGTGATATAAAAAAGCCGCCGACAATGCTGGCCTTTGCCGCTGTCTTTGTCCCTTTCTTCCAATAGAGCCCGAAGAGATACGCAGGTATGAATGTGGCGCCGCAGAGGCTGAAGAAGAAGGCTGTGGCAACGGCGATAACACTTTCAGGAAGGATCAGCCCTATGAAGAGCGTCGAGAATATACTGAACACGATCCCTACGCGAGTCACGATCGTGATCTCGGCAACAGATTTGCCTTTGAGGAGGGCCTGCTCGAAGATATCCCTGGAGAGGGACGTGCCGAGCGCGTGGAACTGGCTGCTGTTAGCGCTCATGGCAGCAGACATCATGGTGACGAGGAAAAGGGCAACAAACCACTGTGGAAAGAACCGATCGATATAAAACGGTATGATTTTGTCGATGTTGCCCTGCACGGCCGTAATCGGCAGTTCGGTATAGGTGCTGTAGAAGATCACGTTGGTCAGCGCCCCGACAGCAAAGGCAATGCCGGTGGTAAGGAGTATAAAGACCGCGGTAAAGGGGATAGACCGGTTGATCTCCCTGTCTGACTTGAGGGTCATGAAGCGGACATTCAATTGAGGCTGGCCTATGACCCCGATGCCGACCCCCATGATCATCGTGGTAATGATGTACCACCAGAGCGGTGATGCTCCCGCAGGCATTGACGTGAATCCCCGATGCCCCGCTTCTTTCAGGTATTGAGGGACCAGGGGCGTCAATTTCGTAAGGGCTTCGTGGGCGCTTACGATCCCTCCTGCCGTATGGTAGGTGTAGATGCCTATGGCAATCATGACAACGATCATGATGATGCCCTGAAATACAGAGGTATAGAGAACACCCTTTAAGCCGCCCCAGATGACGTAGCAGGCTGTTATAAGGAGGAAGGCAAGAAAGGCTGTCGAAAAGGGCACATTCAGGTAAACCTCAATAAAACGGGAGATGCCTATAAGGACTGCTGCTGCGTAAATGGGCATGAAGATGAGGATCACGAGGCCGGAAAATCCCTGGACAAACCGTGATTCATATCGCCTGCCGAGAAGTTCCGGAAATGTGTGTGCGTCGAGCGCCTTGCCCATCTTGCGGGTTCTTTTTCCGAAGATCACAAAAGCAACCCAGATGCCGACCATGATATTGAGGACGGTCAGCCAGGAGAGACTGAACCCGTAAAGGGCGCTGACACCGCCAAATCCGATGATCGCCGATGTGCTTATATACGTGGCGCCGTAGCTTAACCCCATCGTTACGGGATGGACCTGTCTGCCGGCGAGCATATAGTCGGATACGCTTGTGGTGCGACGGTACCCAAGGTAGCTCAGATAAACCGTTATAACGAGATATACGAGCGTGAACGTTACAAGGTAGAGCATAACATTACGGAAGCTTCTCTATCAGATCGATCTCTTCTCTTTCCCAGCGCAGATCTTCCCGGTAATCCCCGTCTTTTTCCATTGTTCCCTCGTGCCAGCTTATGATCCCGTAAATGACGCAGAAGAGGGCGGCGATAAAGGAGAGAATAAACCCTGCGAATATCCATGGATCAGGAAACCCAAGCATGATCTTATTTCATTAGCACGGGGGTTTTTTTATTGTCAAGCTAAATAACATGTTTACATTTTACAGGTGGCCGATCCCGTCCTCCTTGTTGTCTTCTTTCATCTTTTTTTCGAGGTATTCCCTGGCGATGTCTTTTCCTCCCAGGCCGCAGGCTATAGCCAGGGCCAGGATCACCCCGCCGAAGGTTATGGCAAAGGCGATAATGACGGTATCTTTGCCTATGCCCAGTTGTTCCAGCGCCATTGTGCAGGACAATATGAAGACCGTAAACTTGACAAACTTGCTGAGCAGTCCGGAATATTTAATGCCGGCGTTTACCGATGCGATCAGGACGGCCCTCCTGAAAAAATTGCTCAGAAGGTACCCTATTATCAGAATGAATGCAGCGATGAACATATTGGGGACATAAAGGAAAAATCTATCCAGCAGGTGCTCTACCGTGGGAATCCTGAGGTTTTGCATGGCAACGACCAGAAAGGTGAGCATAATGATCCACTCTATTATTTTGGAGATAAGAACAGATAGGGGATCTTTGATGCCGCTTTTTGAGAGGGCTTCGACGATGCCTGACCTTTCGGAAAACCTGTCAAGCTTTATGGTCTTGAAGAATTTCTGAAAGATTGCCCTGATGATAACGGCGAGGACTACCCCGGCGATAAGCAGAAGTATCGATGTAAAAAAGTTTGGAAGAAAATAAAGCAGTTTTTCATAGCACTTTTCGAAGGGCTCAACAATAATTCTCTGAAAAATATTCATATTCCGTACCCCCTTTCATTCATCCCAGCGCTTAATAAGGAAGTCCTTCTTTTTTTCGAACATCAAACGCAGATTTTCGATCTTATCCTCGACCGATCGGGAGTCGCTGTCCCACGTCTCCATGACGAACGAGGCTGTCCTTCCTATATAGAGCGGCGTCAATGATTTTAAAAGATGCTCCCTGTTCATTATCCTTTTATGTGCTGCGAGGATAAAGCTGTAGATTGTCTCGACCCAGATCTCATCTGGTATCCTGAATGTCTTTTTTCTGCTGCCCGTCAATTTTGTAAAAAAACCATAGAGCTCTTTTGGCATAAACTCCTTCCAGAAAATGCCAAGTTCTTTGATGCCGAGCGAAAAGCGGTCTATCATCCTTTCCAAGTTCACGCTGATCGGCTCGAGGCCGACGTCGTACTGGAAGCCAAGAGTGGGAACAGGCTCAGAGGATTGTACAGACTGCCATGCGGCAGAATAGGTTTCCATAAGATCGAACGCTGCGCTCACCACCTGGTAGAGCATTGCGCTCAGGTCTGCGCCAGGATCTTTTGCGTCGTGTATCTTTGCGCCAAGGTATGATTGACAGACAGGAAAATTGTTCGCGATGGCAGTGGTTGTCATCCATATATCTATGCCGTACCGCGCAACATCTGTTTCCCACACATCTTTGGAAAGGTAAAAACCGGCAAGCCTTCCTGAAAAGCCGAAGTCGCCGCCTATGGGTTGCCTGATGCGCTTGCCGTAGAGGGCGCTCGTTAAAGGGTAGATTATGCTGTTTGTGATGGTGCCGTCGTACTTATGCCTCTGGTAAAGAGGGGCGACATAATCAAACCCTCCCTCAAGAACGGGCTTGATAAGGAGTTCGACCCATTCAGGCGTTATGCTTCTGAGGTCAGAGTCAACAACGGCGCAGGCCTTTGCCTTGACGGTTGCGGCAATCTCAAAGATTGCCCTGAACGCGCTCCCCTTGCCGGGAATCCCTTGGTATGGGGTTACTATCTTAAAAAAAGGCTCTGTCTTCTGTGTTACGAAGATCGTTGCAAGGTCGTCGACGGTTGTCTTATGGACGATCTCTGTAGTCCCGTCAGTCGATCCGCCGTCCGAATTAATGAGAAGCGCCTTCTTGTCACGGAAGTATTTTGCGAGGCCTGCCTGTACGGCCTTCACGACGTGACCGATCGTACGGGCGTTGTTATAGCTTGGGATCCCTACGAGGATGTCTGCCTCACCTATTTCCATGGTTTGTTGTTTTATCGGGTTGTTCATTGTGTTATCGTCCATTCACCATTCCCTATTGCATCATTACCTTACTTTATCCAGGAGGGCAACCGGATAATTGACGAAAAGATCCCCGACATAGAGCGCCTTTGACTGCTCGTGGTTGCGTACGGGCACGATCTCATCGGTAAAGATGTTGCGATACTCTGCCCCTTCCCTCTCAAATGGTACTGCAACAAAGGTATCGCCCCATAGGGTTTTTCCGAAAGGCAGATCGGTGTGACGCGGGATGATTCTGGAAAGAAATCTCGGCACGACGGTTATTGCCATTGCCTCGGTTCCCTGCCTGGCAAATGAGCAGATGTTTTCCCACCTCTCGCCGTCGGTTATCAACGGAATGTATTTGCCGGCCTCAAAGAGGCGCCTGTTGTGCATCCGGTAATTAAGGGCTTTGTACATAAGGTACATTTTTATCATGCCGTCGCTTCTTTTATCGGTCAGGTGGCGTGCAATAGAAGCAGCCTCACGGTTCTTTTCATATTCTTTAATTATTTCTAGGGTTTCGATCCTTTTTTTATAATCAACGGGCCTTCTGTTGTCAGGGTCGACAAGCGTAAAATTCCACAATTCGGTCCCCTGGTAAAAATCGGGAACGCCAGGTGATGTGATCTTGAGAAGCGTCTGGGAGAGCGAGTTATAGATGCCGTAATCAGAGATCATTCGATGGAACACAAGGAAATCTTCAAGGAATATATTGTCTGCTGAATTCGTCATGATGCCGTCGATGAAAACATTCGTTGCATCTTCATATGCCGTATCCGGGTTTATCCAGCTCGTATGCTCCTTCCCCTCCCTTAAGGCCTTCTGCATATAGTCTTTTATCCTTTGCTTCAGCGTTTCATATTCCTCTGTGCCGGCAGCATCCTCTATGGGCCATATGCCCAGCATGGTCTGGTATAAAAGGTATTCTTCGTTGAGGTCCGGCACAGGACGGCCATCGACAACGATCTTTTTCTTTTTGTTGTACCTGTTCCACTTCGTAAGGCATCCGTTCCATATATCGGGGAGTTCCGAGAGCACATTGATGCGCGCACGGAGATCCTCGCTTCTTTTACAGTCATGGGTAGATGTTGTGATGAGCGCGTAAGGCCATAATTTGATTCGCTCTATGTTCTGGCCGTGGAATGTCTTAAGCAGCGTGCCGAACCTGTCCGGGCTTCCTCCGACCTCATTCAGAGAGACAAGCCGGTTGAATATATAGAATGCCGTGTCCTCGACGCCCTTTGCCATTACGGGGCCTGTAATCTGCTGGAACCTCATCGTAAAGTCAAGCCACTCCGATTTGTTGTCCTCGCTGAAACTGGAAGGAAACCTCAGCAAAAGTACGTCCCTGATAAAGTCAAAGATCGACATGTTGAGCGCCGGGTTCTTCTTTTTTGCCTTTGTTACAGCAAGGTCTATGTAGTGAGCATCTCTTTCGCTGATCTCACTGGAGACAACATATGTCCTGTAAACCGGGAAGAACGCGATAATTTCTATCAGTGCCTTTATCAAGCTGTTCAGTGTAAAATCCCGCGTATGCCTTTCCCTTTCCGAGAGATTGTTAAGACGGTGGGCAAGCATGTTCACTTCGCTTGACATCGCTGCCTGCATTACTAATTTTTTCTTTTCATACACAGTATCCTGAAAGCTCATCCCGGTCTTTGTAAACCTCTTATAGATCCTGTCAAACGTCTTTCCGTTGTTTGTATCAACAAAGACCCCGTTCACAGAATTAAGGAATACGTAGCCCGTTGTGCTGAAGATCGGCCACTCTTCGGGCATGGTCTCCCCTTTGATAAGTATCTTTTCACCAACGATATAGAACGGCTTATAGCCGGGATCAGAGATGAGCGCCTCCTCATACCTGCCGGTGATCTCTTTATCTGCTTCGGATTTCAGGTAACCGGGGGGAAGCTGCGCCTCTTTTCTCAACTTTTCCATGTACGCCCGCCTCAACTGAGCAAAACATTCACGCTGAAGGCGGTAAAAGTATTCCAATGGATTGTACAGCCCGTCTGGGTGGTCAACCCGCAGACCCGTTACCTTGCCGTCCCTGATCAAGGCAAAGATCAGCTTATGGGTCTCTCTGAACACATCTTCTTTCTGCATGTTCAGGGCGCCAAGGTTGTTTATGTCGAAGAACCTCCTGTAGTTTATTTCCTCTGCGGCAACACGCCAGTGGGAAAACCGGTATATTTGTTCTCTCAAAAGGTTGTCGAGAAGGTCAAAGCTTTTCGATTCCCCCTTGACGCCATTGAATATCTTCACGTTTTCATCGATAAAGTCCCTGATCTCGCTGCATTTTCTGTAAAGCCGCCCGATGCGCCTCTTGACGATCTCCTTTTCTCTCCGCCTTTCCTTGACCTTTTCCAGATCAGTTTCCGTATAAGACGGCAGATGGTTCAGCGCGTTAATAATGCTTAGCAGTTCAGTGTAGTAGGGGTTATCTTCGCCAAGCGTATTCCGCAATATATCCACGCGGTGATTGAGGATGTAAATATAGGTTTCCGGTATTATCGGAAATTTATGGTCATAGTATTGTATGAAAAAAGAGCCTGCCGAAAACATTAATATCAACTCCTGATTTTCCAGGACCTTTCCGTATTGTTCACCAAGGGAAGGGAGGAGGATCTTGTTGGCAAGCTCTTTCTTGACTGGGTTCCAGTCGATGTCAAAAAAATGCACGTAAGGCGAACTCGGTCCGTTTTCCAGGATGTCAACCCACCATTTGTTCTCGAAGCTTGCTATGCACATATGATTCGGAACTATGTCAAGAACCTGCCCCATTTGCCTGTTTTTCAGTTCGACAATGAGTTCGTCGTATTCTTTTTCAGTGCCGATCTCGGGGTTAAGGGCATTTGGATCAACAATGTCGTACCCATGCCGGCTCCCGCGGTGCGCCTTTAAATAGGGCGATGAGTATATGTCGCTGATACCCAGATCGTTGAGGTACCCTATGATCTTTTTGGCATCGCTGAATGTGAAAGAGGCATTGAACTGTAGTCGATATGTCGCTGCCGGGATCCTCGGAGCAAGGTATTTTTCTTTATCCACTTTCACACCTCAACGTTTATCGAAGTACCATGCCTGTATTAAAGTATATCAATTCCCCCAATTGCCTGAAGCGGTCTGTCCAAACTCCGGCATCCTTATCGCCGCTTTCCGCCCTCAAAGAAAGCTCCCTGAATGACCCTCTGGCGATCCTGTAATATATATTCTGTATTGTCCAGTAATTTATATTGGCCGGGATAGACCTCAACAGCCCTATAGCGCTCTGTATCCTCAAAAGAAGCGAAAGGTTCTCGGGATCGCCGGAAAGCTCCATCATGAACCTTTCTGTCTTCCGCCTCAAAATGAGTTCAGCATCAGTAAGGTCGAAGGAAACCCTCCATTTTTGTATGTCTTTTATTATTGCATCGATCTTCTCGATGTCAATGTCGTCTTTTTGAAACTCTTTTTTAAACGATGAAAGGAGGGCATGCCCTGCCGCGGTCTGAAATATCTTTGGCACGGGCATTCCGGTTTCCTGTAAAAAGCCCATCAGTGTACGGTCATTATCAAAGATTTTTTGATAGATCTTCTCGTAGCCTTCGATCGTTTCGCGCAATATTACCTGCAGCACTTCTCTTTGCTTATCCAGAAAGAGGTGCACCAGTGAATAGTTATGCATCCCGAAGTGTGTATCCATAAGGTGGATGATCTTCGCTATGTCGCCATGTTCAAAGGCGTCCGTGATCTCCCGTTTCATTGTGTTGTAAGGATGATCGCCAAGAAACAACCTCACGCCTCCGTGAAAAATGTGGCCTCCAAGGTGCACCGTGCAATAGCTGATATCCTCCGCATCGCCTGTTATCTTTGATGCGACAGTAATCTTCCCGACATCGAGCCTTGTATCGCCGGATCGAATCGATTCCCGATCCTTTCTCTGCACAGTATAGCTGAATACATCGGTGTCATCGGCGTATTCCTCTATCACCGAGCTTACCGCATAGTGACCTGCAACCTTTTTAAGGTCAACCATGGCAGGTTTCACAAATCTTGCGTAAATTGCGGCGCCATCCCCGTACCCTTTGATGTTGCTTTTTGCCTCTTCCAGTCTTTTTACGAATGGCTGCTCTATATCGGCCCCGGATATTTCTACGGCGAGCTGTATTGCCCTGGCTGCGTATTTGAGTATCTGTATCGTCTCGATCCCGGAAAGCTCGTCGAAGAACCATCCGCAGCTTGTGTACATGAGCATGGAATGCCTTTGCATTTCGAGCAGTTTAAGGACGGCTGTTTCATCGTCGCGGTTAAGGCTGCGCCTTTTGTGCCTCTCGATAAATCGATTGAGATAATCACGGGAACGATCCAGCACTACCCCGACATAATCGTTACGGGCTTCCCATGGATCTTTCAGATATTTTTTAGCGTTCTCTTCGTAAATCACAAAAAGGTCGTCCCTCAACCGGTCGAGCGCTTCACGCAACGGCGCCCTCCACGACTGATTCCATTCAGGGTATCCACCCGAATTGCATCCGCAGTCGCTTTTCCATCTTTCTATGCCGTGGTAGCAGCTCCACGATGTATTTTCAAAGATCTGTACCTCGTGGGAAGGAGAATGACTCGCGAGGTATTCCCCGTAGTTGGTGCATCTCGCGAGCCCGTTCTTCTCAATGTGCTCCAGCGCGTATGTAAGGGCCATCTCGCCAAATGTATGATGGTGTCCGTAGGTTTCGCCATCTGTTGCGATGTTGAGGATCTGCGGCCATTTCCTGATGTCGGAAAAACCGGTGAGCAGGCGGTCGGCGAAGGATTCGCCGCTGTCGAGCAGCTTCTCGAAGGCAACCGCCCGGGATATAGGGCCGTCATAAAAAAATATATTGATCGTGCGGCCCGACGCAAGCCTCAGAAGGTATGCCCTCGTCGGATCTATCTGTGCGTTGCCGACATCTTTCCATTTGCCCGCGCCCCTCTTCCTTACCCTGGAAGCCTGGTGAGGAGCAAGGATAATGAAGAGAATCCCCTGTTCCGCAAGGATATCCAATGTCTCCAGATCAACCGCTGTCTCTGCCAGCCACATGCCTTCGGGAAACCGCTTGAATCTGTATTCAAAATCTTTTATACCCCATATGACCTGAGTTCTCTTGTCCCGTGCGTGGGCCAGGGGCATGATCATATGGTTGTATACCTGGGCGATCGCATTTCCGTGACCTGACATTCTTTTTAAACTTTCCCGGTCCGATTCAAGAATTGAGTTGTATACTTCTGGGGATTTTTGTTCCATCCATGAGAGAAGCGTGGGGCCGAAATTAAAACTTATTTTGGAATAATTGCTCACGATCTCCATAACACGCTTATCACCGTCGAGAATACGGGATGCGGAATTAGGCGCATAACATTCGGCGTTTATCCTCTCGTTCCAGTCGTGGAAAGGATAGGCAGTATCCTGGAGCTCGATCGCTTCAAGCCAGGGATTTTCCCTCGGGGGCTGATAAAAGTGGCAGTGAATGCATATATATCGATCCATAATCCTCCGGTTCTTATGCTCTCCGATAGACGGCCACGCTCCATGGGTTGAGCGAAACGGACGCGCTGCCGTCGCATGACTCTATGACCCGGTCCGCTGCCTCCGGGGCGTCGCCACCCCACTCTGAAGAAGAAGAGTCAAGCATTTTTCTCCATGTGCCCTGTCGCAGGCGCGCCGAAACAGATGCCACCCGATCGTTAAGATTATAAAAACAGATGACCTCGTCTTCGCCTGCAGACCGCCGCACGGAAAGGCATCTGTTTTCTGTAAACCCGTCTATCTCTTTTTTTGAGATACTCCGGAGGGAATGCGTTGTCTTGCGCAGGTTGACCAGATGCCTGTAAAATGCGTGGAGTATCTTGTGCGTCCCCTGCTGGTGGAGAGCGATATCAATCCTGGAGGCAAAAAAGGTTCCTTCTTCCTGAGGATCGGCGATTGGCCCATCCCATCCGAAGGAAGAAAATTCTTCCATCCTCCCTCTTTTTACCGCTTCGATGAGGGCCGCATCGGAGTGGTGCACAAAATAATTGAACGGCGCCGTTTCCCCGTATTCCTCCCCCATAAACAAAAGCGGGATAAAGGGCGACAGGATCACTGCGGCGGCCGCAAGCTTAAGCTTCTCCAGTGAGTGTTGTCGGCTGAGCCTGTCTCCGTGCTTCCGGTTGCCTACCTGGTCATGGTTCTGAGAGAACACGACAAACTGTTCCGGCGGCCTTCTCTTCGGGGAATTGCCGTGTCTGCGCTTTCTGTACCTGGAATACTGGCCTGAATAGACAAAACCCTCGCGATACGCCTTGATCAGGTGGGAGAACTTTCCGAAGTCCTGGTAATACCCGTTCGATTCCCCTGTAATAAGCGTATGGAGGGCGTGGTGGAAGTCGTCGTTCCACTGTGCATCGACCCCGTAACCACCGATAACAGAGGGGTTGATCACCCGCACATCATTGAGGTCACTTTCCGCCATCACGTATATCTTTCTTCCGAGCTCGGTTGCCTTGTGATGTACTGCCTGTGACAGTTCTTTGAGGATATGGGTGGCGCTCAGATCATATATACCGTGTATTGCGTCTATCCTGAGGGCATCGAAATGGTACTGTGAAACCCAGTAGAGTGCATTGGTGATAAAGTAGTGGCGCACTTCATCGCTGTATGGGCCGTCAAAATTTATCGCATCTCCCCAGGGAGTCCTGTACCTGTCGGTGAAATAGGGACCGAAATCGCGGAGATAATTTCCCTCAGGTCCCAGATGGTTGTAGACTACGTCGAGGATGACCGCAATGCCGGCCTTGTGGCATTCATTTACCAGCACTTTCAGCTTGTCAGGCCCTCCGTAGGAATTTTGAGGCGCAAAAGGGTAGACCCCGTCATACCCCCAATTCCTTTCGCCGGGAAATTGTGCGACAGGCATGATCTCTATCGCGGTTATACCGAGATCAGTGAGGTAAGGGAGGTGGGAAAGGATCGCTTCGAAGGTGCCTTCGCGGGTGAAAGCGCCGACATGAAGTTCGTATATTATGTAATCATGAAGCGGTATGCCCTTCCAGTCCTGGTCTTCCCAGACGAATGAACCGTGGTCAATTAAACGGGATGGGCCATATACGCCTTGCGGCTGAAAATGAGATGCAGGATCGGGCCTGTCGATCATATTGTTGATCCTGTAATAATAGAGGGCCCCCGGGAACGTATTTTCAGCAATGGCTTCCCAGTAACCCCTTTGATCTTTCTTCATCGGCACCAACCCTGTCTCTGAACCAAGTATCATTACGGAAATTTCCTGCGCAAGGGGAGCCCAGACAATAAAACCAGCCTTACCTTGTCCCCGGTAATAAGGACCGATCATATCACCGGCAATCACGGTTCGTCTTGCTTAAATCTAGTTTTCACGTGATCAAATGTGGCCTTCAGGTCTTCCAATACCTTCTCCATACCCAATGCAATATCCTCCCACGCGCCTTCGCCTTTGCCCCTCAGCTCCTCCAGCCTTTTTGCGGCTGTCTCTTTCTTCTGGTTCAGGCTCTCAATCTGCCTGGCGTACTCAACCCCGGCATCTGCTTTCACCTTTTCAGCCTTTGACATGAGCACATCGATCTGCGAGTTCCACTCTTTTAACTGAGCGGCAAGCCTTTCAATGTATGCCTCTCTTTTGTCTTTGTCCATCGACAACCTCCTTATTGCGTTATAAGCATACAATATTATAGCATACAAAAGATTTGCCATGATCTTCAGGCATAGGAGATATTTACAGGCCAACGATATGCGGGGCATATTCCCGCATAAAGGCATCTTTGGTCATAAGCGTTTCAGAATATGAACAAACCACCATCTTACTATAATGAAAAGACCGACGATTTTCTGTTAAACAGGCTACAATCCGGATGTTTAAAGGCAGTTTTAAAGTTTTTCCAGAGTAGATCCGTCCTTGATTGACAGGCTGCGAAAGTCGGATTTTGTGATCATGGGATAGACAATGCAGTTCGTGCCTATCTTTGTGCCGTCAGGGATCGTTGCCCGTTTTCCTATGAGGGTTATGCCGGAATTAAGCTGTTCCGGGAATTCGTAATTTGCAGCCTCCGCGTTGCCGGTACCAATGATGCAACCTTTTCCTATTGTCACGCGCTTATCGATGATGCATTTGCTGACCGATGTGCCGGACTTTATGACGGTATCATGCATGATGATCGAATCATTTATCGAAACCCCTTTTTCTACTATTACACCCGGAGAAAGAACTGAGCGCCGAACCTGGCCCTTGATAACGCAGCCTGGCGAGACGGCCGAATTGGATACCTCTGCTTCATCATGAATGCGGATGGGCTGACGGTCATAAGGAGGACCTTCGGCGACAACATTTGTTTTCGTTCCCCACGCTTCAGGTTTAAGGTCCGATTCGGGATCAAGGAGGTCCATGTTGGCATCCCAGTATGCCTGAATGGTTCCTACATCCTTCCAGTAACCCTTAAAGTCATAAGCGTATACGTTTTTTTCCTCCATGGCCTTGGGAATGATGTGATGGCCGAAGTCCTCTTCTTTTGTCCTTCGCAGCATCGTTACAAGGTAGTCCCTGTCGAAGACATAGATGCCCATTGAGGCAAGATTGGACCTTGCCTTTTTTGGTTTTTCTTCCCAATCGATGATCCTGTGTTTATTGTCAACAATGCCGATGCCGAAATTCTGTGTTTCTTCGCGGGGTACCCGGATCATGCCTATCGTAACCTTTGCGCTGAAGCTTCGATGAAACTCGACCAGGGGGCGGTAATCCATTGCGTAGACGTGATCTCCTGAGAGGACAAGGACGTCGGTGCAATTCCCGGCAGAAGTAATAAAATCCAGATTCTGTCTCACGGCATCGGCAGTTCCCCGATACCAGTCCCAATCCTTTTCGCCTGTTTTGGGGGGCAGGATATTCACGCTCCTGGTGCGTCCCGACATATCCCAGGAAGAGCCGTCGCCGATATGGTCCATCATGGAAAGGGGCTTGTACTGTGTCAGCACAGCAACCCTTGTAAGACCTGAGTTCGCTATGTTGCTCAACGTAAAATCGATGATCCTGTACTGCCCTCCGAAGGGGACTGCGGGTTTTGCCCTGAGGCGCACCAGGATGTTCAGCCGGCTGCCAACGCCGCCGGCAAGCAGGATCGTAAGGGTTCTTCTCATTTGATGATATCTCCCGGCTTATAATGGCCCCCGGTGAAATGTGCAGGGCCGAGGTTGGGGAATACCGTTACACCCTGGGGTATTGCAACACCTTCCGGTATATGTGCACCCCGCCCGATAAGGCAGAGCCTCCCGTCGCGGGCATTGCCCACGGCAACATTCCTTTCCGCGTGAACCTCATTGTCAATGATGGTCTTCATGATCCTGGCCTTCTTTCCTATTTTTGTGTCGAAACAGAGTATCGAGTCTTCTACTACCGCGCCATCGCCGATCTCAACACCTGGAAAAAGTATAGAATTCGTTACCGTACCCTCTACGCGGCACCCTGAATAAAGGAGGGAATTCCTGACCACGGCGGAGCTGCCTATAAATGCGGGCTGCCTGTCCTGGATGTCCCGGTGGGCAAGGTTTGTAACAACTGCCCAGGCATCTATGTTCAGTTTTGGCTTGCTCCCCAGCAGGTCCATGTTTGTCTGCCAGTATTCCTGCGGTGTGCGCGTATACCCCCAGTACCCGGAATGTTTGAAGCCATATACGTTGCGGTTTTTCAACAATGCCGGGATAATATCCCTGCCGAACTCATGTGAGTTTGTCCGCGCGTTCTCTTCGAGGGCTTCCATAAGGATCCAGGGCCTGAAGACATATATGGTAAGGGACGCCCAGTCAAAGGCGGGCCTATCGGGTTTTTCAACATACTGCATCAGCCTCCCGCCGCGGGGTTCTTCATTTGCTATCATACCGAGGCCGAAACGGTGGGCGCCTTCGCGGGGGACCTTCGTGAAGGCTACGGTAAGGTCGGCATTTTTTTCCCGATGAAATTCAACAATGCTCCGGTAATCCATTTTGTAAACATGGTCCCCCGATAGTATGAGGACGAGATCAGGATTATTAAGCCTTATAAAATCAAGATTCTGGTAGACCGCATCGGCAGTCCCCCGGTACCAGTCTGATGCGCCTTCCCTCTTGAAGGGCGGTAGAACCGTCGCAAACCGCTTCCTGCCTACCATGTCCCATGGCGCTCCGTTTGCGATATGCTCCATCAGGTGAAAGGGCCTGTATTGGGAAAATATCCCCACGCGCCCTATGCCGGAATGCATAAGGTTGCTCATGGGAAAATCAATGATACGGTATAGTCCGCCAAAGGGCAGAATAGATTTCGGCCGATAAAGGGTAAACACGCCCAGTTCATCTACCCTGCCGCCGGCAAGAATCAAAGCGAGGACATCTTTCATGACGAAAAACCTCTCTATTGCCGAAGACTATTGATACAATACTAAACGTTCGCAGCAGTTGATACTTCTATTATTAATTATACCACTCGGCGTCAACGTATCCATAGGTAATCTTTGTGGATCCATCCGGTATCATTATCACCGTCGATTATCTTGATCCAGTTGCCTTTTCTATTAAGTATCCTTGCAGAATAATACTTTTCCATTGGTGTATCGAACCTTTTTTGATAGCCGGTGTCTGGCCCTTTCCTCACGTTCACTTTTTCGGTGTTTACAACGATACACCGGTATTGAGTCGTTACAAGATTCCTGTGTATCCACAGCACCGTATTGTCAAGGTCCTTGACTGCATACCAGTTGCCCGACAGGGACACGCCGACCTTTTCAAGGGGCATATATTTATATACCGTCCAGCCTATCTCATAGTTTGTCCCTGGCCCTGTACGGAGGTTTGCCTTTGGCACCTTTACGCAGAGGGCGTAAAGAGAACTGCTGCACACTATCGTTAAGAACAATGCTGCAATGAGAGTGGGACCGGTTCTCACGATGTCCCCCTTGAGAAAATTTGTCACACTTTATGTGCGCCCTAGAACTCTATAGTGCTTTTACCCTTATTCTCCATGATGTACCAAACGGAAAGGTAGTCCCGTATCTGTCTTGTAATAAGAAAGTTTTTCCTGACAAATTCCCTGGCCCTTTTCCCCATTCCCCCAGCCATCTCGGGCGCATTGAGGAGCTGCCTGATTCTGAAGGCAGTCCCTTCGATGGAGTGTACGAGAAAACCTGTTACCCCGTGAACTATCTGCAGGGGAATGCCGCCCACCGCTCCGCCTATCACCGGCCTTCCTTTCCACATTGCCTCTGCTACCGTAAGGCCAAAACCTTCCTTCAGGGATTTCTGTAGGACGACGAAGGCCATGCGCTGCAAGGCGTTGATGTCCCTATCGCTGAACGGCGGCAGGAGGAGTATGTGTATATCGGGGTCGTTGGCTGCAAACTCTTTCACCTCGCTCAGCACTGCTGCCCCCTCAGGGTCATCGGTGGCGGGGCTGCCGGCAAGTACAAGAATGCAGTCATTGTATCTCTTCACCATCCTGTATGACTTTATAACGCCCAGCGGGTCTTTGAACCTGTCGAATCTCGACACCTGGAGTATAATAGGCCTGTCAATTGGTATGCCCAATCTTTTTGCGGTCTCATTTATTTCATCATCAGAAAGTTCCCTGTTTTTTTCGCTGAGGGGGTCAATGGAGGGTGGAATGATAAACTCGTCAATATTCATTGCCCGGGCGAACCTTGCAACGGAAAATATTATCGCGTCATACTGCAATGCGTATCGCCCGAGGGCTTTATATACATCTTTAAACGGGTTCGATATATCGATATGACATCGCCAGATCCAGACGCCCTTTTTTCTAAACTCCACAAGGGGGCCCGGTTGAGGGTCATGGATGATCACGGCATCGGCATCAAGATCGATATTCGCCGCGTTTTGCCGGTTGATCTCGAAGTGGTGCTGCCACATTGCGTCAGTGATAGTCTCCTTGTTGCCCTGAAGGGCATTATGAACCTTTTTCGTCATTTCGAAAAATTGTTCATCACCGTTGATTACCTCCCACCGCGCATTGATGCCAAGACCCTGGAGAATCGGTACCATCCTTTGCAGTATCTCCGCTACTCCGCCCCCTTCACGAGTGGAATTAACATGAAGAAAAGACCTTCCACCAAGGACCTTGGTAAGTCTCTGGAGGAGCTGCAGGTCGCCTTTAGGAGAGATGCCGGCATACTGGCTGATCATTCTTCCACCCCCATGACCTGTATATCCCTTCTTAACTCCATTTCTATTTGTTCGGTAATGTGCCTCCTGATATCTTCTATATTGTGCATAAAGGGGTCGATCGCCCGGATCCTTCCCGCTAATTCTTTCTTTTGCAGAGATTCTTCGATCCACTTGGAAAAGTCGTCAATCCCATTGCCCACTCGCATTCTTGCCTCATAGAAATGGTAGTAGATGGAGCCAACGTCGACAAATTTTATTGCCATGAGAAATTCTGCAAGGTTTTTTACCCTTATCCCGATGGGAAAGATGAGCGTTATTGTTTCATTGAAGAAGAACTCGTCCCTTGGCATTGCCTCTCTGGGCTCAGGAAAGCTTTCTATGTAGTTCCCTATGACAGACAGCAGCTCTTTCCTTAGATCGCCGATGTTGTCGTATTCATAAGGATCAATGTTGGACAACTGCTCTGCCAGGGATCTTTCCTCAAGGCTTTCGCCTGCCCAATGGGCAAAATCATTGGTGTATTCGAGGATGTGCTCTTTCAGGAAGTATTGGTAGGTATGGTGGAATATGCAGTCATCTGAGACCTGGGCTATACAATCTCTCAGCGCATTAAGGTTCCCTGCCTTTTTCCCCGTTGATTTTAGTATGCTTATGCACTGCTTAAATTCGAATCCTTCCATTATATTTCCCAACGCTTTTCCTCCCTCACACAGAACGTCCTCTTTACATACCCTTTTCCGCCAGTGATGCCCTTCGTACATGCGCAGGGTGATTTGAAACCGGTATGGATGCGAGGATCTGGTTCAGCTTCCCGGCGATATCCATGAATTCCTGGACCCGCTCCTCTGGAACAGCCTTCCCGTAAGGCTGTTTTAAGCTGAGGGGGTTGACGTATCTGCCTCCCGCCCTCATTTCATAATGCAGATGAGGCCCCGTCGCAAGCCCGGTTTTGCCGACATAGCCGACAAGCTGCCCCTGGTTTACCCTGGCGCCTTTTTTTATACCTTTCGCTATCCGCGATAAATGGCCGTAGTATGTTCTATAGCCGTTGCTATGTTTAAGGATCACAAGGTTGCCGTAAGCACCCCTGCGACCGGCATAAGTCACCGCCCCATCGCCTGTTGCGGAGACAGGGGTTCCGTGAGACGCCGCATAATCTACCCCATGGTGGGGCCTGTGTGTTTTTAATATGGGATGAAAACGTCTTTTTGAAAAATAGGAGCTTATCCTCTTGAAGCTAAGGGGGGCCTTAAGAAAAGCCTTTTTCACGGACCTTCCATGGGCGTCGTAATATCCGGCTGCCCCGCCGCCTTCAAACCTGTATGCATGATATGAAGTCCCGCCATTGATAAACTCAACAGCAAGTATCCTGCCATATCTTTTGAATTCCCCGTCGAGGTAAAGACCCTCTGCGATTATCCTGAAAGTATCCCCATTTTGGATGTCGGTAGTAAAGTCTATATCCCAGGAGAATATGTCCGATACCTCCATGGCCAGCAAAGCGCTTTCTCTGTCTTCCCCGATAGATGCAAGAAGGTTGTCCCTTATTATGCCGCCTATGTGATGGACGCACTTCTCGTAATCGATCGGCACCTTTTCCGTGTAGAAACCGGATTCGGAACGAAAAACATTCAGCAAGGTGTCATCGTCTATTTCGTAGACAAAGGCGTTTATCTGATTATCATCATCTATCGTCAGCCTGTAAGGGCGCCCAGCGGACAATTTACCTAAGTCGTGAATCCCGGCGGATGAATCCTTGATCTGAAAAAGTTCCTTTGGTTCAAGTTTATACCTTTTGAAAATGGCAAAAAGGGTATCGCCATCCCGCACCGAGCCCTGTATCTGCCTGTATGGCTCGGGTACGCGCCTGACCTTTTCCCGCTCTTTTGTTGCATTGAAATGCAACCCCAGGGCAAACAAAACAACGAGCAGAAAGACGGTCGCTGCAAACGCCTTCTTCATGCGGCTGTCCCCTCATGCATTAAAAACATTCCATCCCATACGGCAGAAGGTTGATCGTGCCGTATCCTACGCATTATCCTCGTCCACGGCCTCTTTGATCCTGTCGGTTATATCCGGTATCGCCGCTATCACCCTGTCCCAGCTTGCGATCAACGGGACGCCGAGGGGGTCTTTCATGATAACCTCGGCGGCCTTCCTGATGCCTCCGGTAAAGGTGTCAACAGCGAGGCTTTCCTCGTGGCGGTCAAAATAAAGGCCGTTGATAGACGCGTCGTCCTCATATCTTTTCAGCATATCCTGAGCCGTCCTTACATATGTTGCCACCAGCGTCTTAAAAAAACCATCTGAAAATACTATTCCTTCCGACGCCAGCGTCCTGAAAACTGATTTGGAGATGTCTATGCACATCTTATGAAGGCCCTTGCTCGCATCTTCCGGGGAGAGCGTCTGGTGCTTATGCTCGTAATTGTCGGAGATGTCCACCTGACAGACACGGTTTATTGATGTATTGCGGTAAACCTCGGCAAGGGTCCCGACCTCGAGGCCCCAATCCCCAGGAATCCTGTTCATTCTCGCGAGGTTGATGTCCATTGAAAATTCCCCGGCAAGGATATAGCGGAAACTATCAAAAAACACCAGAAGCGGATGGTAGCCGATTAGCTTCTCAAGCGCCCTGATGAGGGGCGTCACGAGGAGCCTTGTCGCCCTTCCGTGCATTTTGTCGGTTACCCTTGTGTAAAAGCCTTTACAGAAATCATAATCAAGGCTGGGGTTTGTTACCGGGTAACAGAGCCTTGCAAGGAGATCCCTGCTGTATGTAACAATATCACAGTCGTGAAGCGCAACTGCATTGAATTCCCGCCGCGAGAGGATATATCCGTATGCCATCCATACAGACCTGCCCTTTCCCTCTAAGCCCGTTGGGAGGTCTTCTGCCTCGATTGCCTTGTATATCCTTTTCATTTTCTTTCCGCTGTTCCAAATGACCTTTGTTTTTTGCGGCAAGGTAGAAAAAAAATCTTTCGCGTTGCGAAACTCGCTCTCTGATGCAGGGCCGAGGGTGACCACCACTTCCTTGATATACCGGACTTGCCTCAGCTCGCCGACGATCTTCTTTAGTGCCTCCCCGCTCAGTTCGCTGTATAGTGACGGCAGGACGAGGGCGATCGGTCTTTCCTGGGCATACCTGTTCAGCTTTGATTCGATGGACTCGAGCTTTTCTTTTCCCAGCCGGTGCAATGTTGCAATAACCCCCGTTTGATAGAAATCAGCCATATTCCACCTCCTGAAGTATGTAGCTTTTACAGTATATAGTATTTCTTTTTCCATGTCCGTTAAATGCTTTACATTTTTTCACAATCTCTTATAATAGACAAGAACACACGCTGTATAAAAAATGTATCGAATCTTATCTTTTTTACCACATTACGGAAAAGGCAAGGGGGCTGAATGAAACGTGTTTTGATATTTACAGACCTTGACGGAACGCTTCTGGATTCATCATATTCGTTTCACGAGGCCCTGCCTGCCCTCGATCTGACCAGGGAGCGAGGAATTCCCCTCATTATCTGTTCAAGCAAGACAAGGACAGAGATCGAACATTACAGGGAACGTCTGGACAACAAGCACCCCTTTATCTCAGAGAACGGCGGTGGGATCTTTCTCCCGGAGGGATATTTCGATCTCGAGGCGGAAATTGTTGAGAGGTATGCTGTCACAACGGAAGAGGGATACGATATGCTCAGGCTTGGCGCAAGGTACAGTGATCTGAGGAGAGCCTTGGGGAAATTGAGGGATAAAGGGTTTTCTGTGAGGGGATTTGGTGATATGACCGTTGAAGAGGTGGCCGCGCTCACAGGATTGTCTCCGGATGAGGCCGGGATGGCTAAAAAAAGGGATTTTGACGAGCCTTTTGTGATTGACGACAACGAAGGCATGACGGATGAGCTCTTTTCTGAAATACGGGAGATGGGTTTTCATTTTACCAGGGGAGCCTTCCACCATATCCTTGGCAACAGCGATAAGGGAAGGGCCGTTGAGATCGTAATAAAGCTTTATCAAAATGCCCTGGGCGATGTAAAAAGCATAGCCCTTGGGGACAGTCCCAATGATTTCCCCATGCTGGCAAAGGTAGACGTGCCGGTGCTTGTCCAGCGAACCGACGGGAGACACATTCAAGGACACAATGTCCCCAATGTGATTCTCCAGGAAGGGATCGGCCCGGCGGGATGGGGAAGGGCGGTTCTCAGGATACTCTCAGGCGTTACATGACGCACATTCTATTTTTTCCTGATCTTTTCCATCATCTTTACCAGAAACCCTACAATGCTTTTTGGCCTTGGCCTTATTGAAATATCCTCGCTCTCATCAAGCTCTTTAAATCTCTGGACCTTGATCGAAGGCGATTTGGAGACGGCGAGTATCTGGCTTGGGTATACGCTTCGGTGACCGGTCATCAGGAAGCTTATGACACAAGAAACGGCAGCGTAGGGTGCGACCGATGGGCCGAAGAGCTCTATCGCGAGGATGCTTGCGGCGATGGGGGTATTTGCAGCTCCTGCGAGAAGACTTACCAGGCCTATTGCGGAAAATATTGCAGGGTCCAGCCCGAGAATGTTGGCAAAAAAGTTGCCTGAGGTGGCGCCGATGAAAAAGATTGGTGTAACAATCCCTCCGCTCCCGCCGAAACTGAGTGTTATTGATGTAAAAAGCATTTTTAAAAGAAAGGCGCCCCGTTCGATAAAATTTCCTTCCAGCGAGGTTTTGATGGTTTCAAGGCCCAGCCCGAGATATTTTGCCGAGAATACCAGCGACAGGAGTACAAGGGCCGCCCCGCCTATAAGGCCTTTAAACGGCTGCCATATCCGTATCCTCCTGCTTATTTGTTCGAAATACCTCAACACCTCTATGAACAGGAATGAACAAAAACCAAAAAACAGGCCGCTCAGGCAAACCTTAATAAAAAAGAAGCCGCTGAAGACCGGCACGAAACGCAATGGTTCATGAAAATAGGAGATACCCAGATATGTTGTGACCTGATAGCTTATAATGCCTGCTATAAAGGACGGCAACAGGACATCATAGAGGACGCCGCCGACGAACAGTACCTCAAGCCCGAACATCGCACCTGCTATCGGCGTGCCGAAGACAGCGGCGAATCCTGAGCTTATGCCGCATATAACCAATTTTCTCCGGTCCTTGTTGCCAAATTTCAGGATGCTTGCGATGATTGATGAAAGCCCGGCCCCGATCTGCGCGCACGGCCCCTCCTTGCCCGCCGACCCCCCCATCGCGAGGGTTATAATGGTCGCAACAAGTTTTACCGGGACCACAACGGGTTTTATTTTGCCGAAGCGCTTGTGGATCGCCTCGATTACCTTTTCTGTTCCGTGGCCTTTTGCCTCCGGTGCGAGGTATTGCACCAGCAGTGTACTCAGGAATAGTGCCAGAGGCAAAAAAAGAAAATAATATTTAAATGTGGCTGTGACCGATATGCTGAGATCAAGAAGCTTAAGGAATATGGCCGTTGAACACCCGACAACGATGCCGACAAGCGCAGCGAGCAGCGACCATTTCAATATGCTGACGAAAAGCACCGACTCTTCCAGGAATCTTTTGCTCATTTTTTATACCAACGCAATAACGCCTTGTTTTATATAAGTCAAATCCAGCGAAAAAGTAAAGGCTTAAACCAAGGACATTCCATAAAACACCAATAAGGCAGGATGTCCGAAGGGGAGCAATAAGGCAAGGCGTTGTCTGGTTATAGGGTAAAGGAAAGAAAAAAAGGAGACGCCCTTGGGCGTCTCCTTTTAATGTAACCTGTCAGGTGTTGTTGTTAGTGTGTCTTCAGATAGTCAAGGCAGAACTTGAGGGCTTCGTCACCGGGAAGGCCTTTTGCCTTCATGTTCTTTACATATTCGTCAAGGATCGGCCTCACTGCTTGTGCCCATCTGGCATCCTCTTCCTTGGAGAGGGCGATAATCTTGTTGCCTCTCTTCTTGGTAAATTCGTAGCCTTCCTTGTCGATCTCGTCCCAGGTCTGGCCCTGCTTCACTGTCCATTCCTTGCTCACGTCTTCCATGACCTTCTGGACGTCCGGCGGCAGGGAGTTCCATTTAGCCTTGTTCATGACGACAAACATGCTTGCCGTGTAGGCTGAACCGAAGTTCTGTGTCGTAGAGGAGACGACCTCGCCCCATTTCCAGCCCTGGAGGGCCTCGATGGGAGCCATTGCGCCTTCTGCGACGCCTGTACGGAGCGCATCATAGGTCTCAGGCATGGTGGTGCCCACAGGCGCTCCTCCCAGGGCCTGGACGATCTTTGCGGCAAGGCCGGTTGCCCTGATCTTCTTGCCCTTCACATCTTCCATCTTTGCTATGGGAGCTTTTGAGTGAAGAATGCCAGGTCCGTGTGCATGGAGGAAGAGCACCTTTACATCGTCAAGTTCTTTCGGTTTGAATTTTGCGTAGAATGCATTGACAAGGCCTGTTGCCTGAACGCCGTTCTTGTAGCCGAGAGGAAGGTCGAAGACCTCGATGAGAGGGAATTTGCCCCTTGTGTACGCGAAGACGCTCATGCCGATGTCCGCTATACCCTTCACGACGTTGTCGTAGGTCTGTGCTGCCGGTGTCAGTGTGCCGCCCGGGAAGTAGGTGATCTTGACCTTGCCCTGCGCCCTTTTTTCTACCTCTTTGCACCATGCGTCGGCAAGGATGCTGTTCTTGTGCGGCGCCGGGAAGAAGTTCGAGTAATTGAGCGTGATGACCTTCTGCTGTGCAGCAGCGAGATCAGGCATTGCGACAAAGCAGATGGATACGATAAAGAACAAAAGAAAAAGCTTTACCCCTGAATGTTTCATACACAACCCTCCTGGAATAATGAGATTTTACACACTTTATAGTAAACCTGAATCAATTTGTCAACAGAATTGCCGATATATTCAAAAATATAATACTTTGATTTTATTTCATGGATAAAGGATTTATCGTTAATGGTATTCATAGAACGCCATTCCTTACTTCTTATATCATGAAATTTATTTGAGATTTCCCCGAAACATTGCGAATTTCGCTACGTCAATCTTTGCAGCACGTCGCCGACATGCTCACGCATAAGCTTTGAGGCGCCCCTTATGTCTCCATCCTTAATACAGGCAGTTATCTTTTTATGGTAATCGAGGATTACGCGGTGGTCCTCAAGGCTTAAACTGATCTTCTTGAACTCATCGTTCAGGGTCATTGCAATGGCATCAACAACAAGACAGAGCAATTGATTTTTAGAGGCTACCGCAACTGCCTGGTGCCAGTCAATATTCACAATAATCGGGATCTTGTTTGCCTGTATTGATTTGTCCCGCAGGGCGATCAGGTCCTCTAACTGCTGTATGTCTTCTTTGGTTCTTTTTGCGGCCGCGAGGGCTGCGATCCCGGGCTCGATAATCTCTCTCGTTTCCAGAAGTTCATGAAAGCCAATCCTGTTCATTTTGATTATATCATAAAGGGTGTTGGAGAAAGAACGCATTGCCTTGTCGGTTACATACGTGCCGCCGAATACGCCCGTTTTGATGACAATAAACCCGAGCCGTTCCAGTGATTTCAGGGCCTCTCTCAGAGATCCCCTGCTTACATTGAACATTTCCAGAAGATATTTTTCAGATGGCAGCTTTTCTCCTGGTTTATATACCCCGTCTATAATGCTCTTTTTTATCTGAAACACGACATTATCCGAGAGCCTCCCTCTTTGGACTGTCTCGAATACGGACTTGACCTTACTTGCAGCCACAGGCGCACCTCAAAAACAAATATGCAATTTTATTAAAGATAATAGAACCCCGCCCTTCTGTCAAGGCAATACTCCGCGAAGCGGTTAATGTTTTATTCTGTGCTATCAGCTCCCTCTCTTTCCCGTCTGACCGGGGC
>DIFC01000022.1:0-14927 GCA_002418945.1 Deltaproteobacteria bacterium UBA5758
GAGATCTATTGCGGGCTTTTAGGCTACAGCAAGGAAAAATTGCAGGATCTGATCGAGCGAAAGGTCATAGGAAAGACCCCGGAACTGAAAAAGTAAAGCTATGCTGTAAGAAATATACAGGAGGTTGACAGAGAAAGAAAGACGGCGATTTTATAGAGGCAACTGCAAGGAGTATTTGCATGAAAAAGATCATTATGGGCATTTCAGGGGCATTCGGTATCCAATGAAGAAGGCCCATGTTGCTTGTGCGAGACCCCCCTCCACGAAGGTCACCTTGAGCTCATGCTGAAGGTGACAAGAATCGGGGGCATTATTGTGCCTCCGATTCCCCCCTTCTACCATTTGCCGGAAACAATCATGGATATCGTTGACCAGACGATCGTCAAGGCCCTCGATCTTTTTTTCAATAGATGCAAAATTGTTCAACAGATAGGGTACAGACGCAAGATTATTTTTGACGCTGTGCCGAAAAAACCGACGGGAAAGATAGAGAAGCCGAAATTGAGGGAAAAATACATTGGCAAATAGGAATATATAAAAGGTGGTACAAAGAGTGAATGCAGGTCAATGTTAACATAATAGTTTAAAAAAAGGGGGGTGCAATGAAACCAACACGATTTACACAGGATATGATCGATGAATATGTAAGGATGGGGTACTGGGGTGACAACTTGATATCCGACTACTGGGATAGAAATGCCGCATCCCTCCCTAACATGGTTGCTCTTGTCGAAGAAGATGTAAGAATCACGTGGGCTGAATCAAAAAAACATATAGACAACATAGCCGCCTCCTTGATTGAGCTTGGCATTAAGAGGGATGAGAAGGTCGCAGTGCAATTACACAATTGTATTGAGCTCTTTACTTTTCGTCTTGCCTGTGAAAAGGCCGGCGTAGTTGCAGTAACCCTGCTCCCTAATTTCCGTGAAGCTGAAGTGTCTGCTATCCTCAAATACACAGAGGCCGCAGGGATAGTGATCCCTCACGAATTCAGGCAGTTCAATTATGTAAATATGATAAAGAAGCTTAGCGCTGACTTGCCAGCCCTCAGACATGTCTTCGTTATAGGCGATGATGTGCCTGAAGGAGCTATTTCAGTGAAAGAGATGGCGTCACAAAAGGTAGGGCATCCTCCAGATAATTTTGAGAAAACCCGTTTTAGCCCCTTTGAGACCTTTCAAATAGCAACCACGACGGGCACAACAGGAATGCCGAAATGCGTTGAATTCGTTTCCGCTGTCCGTCAATGTACTGGAAAGGTAATAAAGAATAGATTAAAAATTACCGAAAACGATGTTGTTGGAGCATTTGCCCCTGCGATAGCGGGAGGATGCTATAATGAGGTCTACAGAGCATCCCCGATGGCTGGTGCAAAAATCGTTCTTGCAAAATACTTTACACCTGAAGAGATACTCACACTCATTGAAAAAGAAAAGGTGACTGTGATTGCAACAGTACCGACTATCCTCATTAGGATCCTCGAGCTTCCTGATTTTGAAAAATACGACGTCAGCTCTATTAGAATTGTGAAATACGGTGGCGCCGCGCTCCCCTACGATCAGGGGCTCAAGGTTTGGGAGAGGTTTAAAAGGCCGGGTCTGCCCGCATACGGCACGCTTGATGCGGGAACAATGAGCTCGTCATTTTGCGATGACACAAAAGAAAAACTGCTCACCACAGTGGGCGTCCCGTTAGACGGTAATGTGTGCAAGTTAGTCGATGAGAGGGGCCAGGAAGTCCCTAAGGGCGAAGTAGGCGAGGTTATTGTGAATGGACCACACTGTCAGCCAGGATATTACAGAGATCCTGAGGCGACACAGAATGCATGGTCAGATGGGTGGTTTCATACCGGCGACCTTGGCAGCTTTGATGATGAGGGCAGGTTAACCATCAGGGGCAGGCGCAAGGATATGATCCTCCGGGGCGGTCAGAACATTTATCCTCTTGAGGTTGAAGGTATCCTTCTTCAACATCCGAAGATACTAAAGGCTGCTGTCGTCGGGATCCCCGACCCTAAAATGGGAGAAAAAGTATGCGGCTGTTTGGTGCTTAAAGAAGGGGAAACATTGAATCTTGCCGAAATCTTACATTTTTTCAAAGAAAAAGGGGTAGCGGCATTTAAGATACCGGAAAGAATTGAATTGTTAGACGACTTTCCTCTTGCCGGAAGTATAAAAGTAGATAAAAAACAGCTAAGGCAGGATGTTGAGAATAAACTCAGGCAAGAAGGTGCCTTGACGTCTCTAAACAATACATAATAAGGTGGGGGAGGCAAATTAGGGATTAAACCAAGCAAGGGCACAACTATCACATCTATGCTCTTGAGAAACGGAGGATAGAAAATGATCTTCGGTGAAACCGGATATGTGGAAAAAGGTCTCTATGTTTTAGGTATCCCATGGGCGCCGTCTTATCTTCTTGATTGCTCGCGGCCTGTCCTCTTTGAGGCAGGCTTTTCCTGTCTTGGAAGGCTATACGAAGATGACATCAGGGGTGTTCTAAAAGAACGAAAGCCGGAGATGCTTTTTTTAACACACGTCCATTATGACCATTGCGGCGCAGTTGCCTATTTTAAGAAGGTTTTTCCCGGTATAAAGGTTGCGGCATCATTGAAATCTGCCGGGATTATCAAGAAACCAAGCGCTCAGAAGCTGATGAAAGATCTGAGTTCCAATATTATTCCACATGTTGCTGCAGTAAAGGGGATTAACCCGAACAAACTTTTGTACGGACCCTTTGAACCCTTTGAAGTAGATGTAATTCTCGAAAACGGTCAGGTTATTCAGCTTGCAGAGGATATTAACGTGGAGGTCATCTCTACTACAGGTCATACAAGGGATCAGTTGAGCTTCTATATACCGGAAAGAAAGATTCTCTTTGCTACCGAGTCAGTGGGCAACCTTGACCGTATTGGTCAAATTATTCCCGAATTCCTCGTCGATTATGAATTGTACATAGCAAATATCAAACGCCTTTCTATGCTTGATGTTGAGATTTTGTGTCTCGGTCATCAATTCGTCGTCTTGCATTCGGATGTTGGGAAGTTTTTCTCACAATCTTTAAAAGAAGCTGAGCGCTTTAAAAAAAGAGTAGAAAAGTTGTTAATAGAAGAAAATGGCGTCATTGATCAAGTAGTCACTTATATCAAAAACGAGGAGTATGATATAAATCCAGGCCCCAAGCAGCTTGAGCAGGCTTATCTTATTAACCTTACCACCCGCGTAACACATCTGGCAAAAAAATTAGGCCTCATGATCTAAAACTGAAAACGTGTACAGCCGCTTGATTTAGGCAAAACACCTATAAAAATCTTAACAATATGCTGCTAGGCTCTTCGATTCAAATTGTACTGTAAAGGTATTATGCACGCTGCAATTATTAATCCTGTAATATCGGTTATGGCGCCTGGAATCATAAACAAGAAGCCGGAAATGAAAAGTCCGCATCTTAGTAAATTATTGAAGAGCCACTCGAACCTGTTATCGCCTTCGCGGGCGCCGAAACGACCAACGAATACAAGATACCCTTCCAGGGAAGATGCCAGCAACCATACCCCAAAAAAGGCCGTGCCGCTTGAATAAAGTATAGCAAAGATAGACCCTTGCATTACTAGGGCCGGCTCTATAATGAAAAAGAAAGGAATTATGAATAAAACTGCTCCCAGGCGCATCGCTGTCCACCCGGTCTTCATCACACTGGCTTCAGCGAAGGCTGCCGCAGGATATACGGCAATGCATACGGGCGGAGTGATAAAGGACAGTATGCCGCAATAGAGGAGAAACATGTGCACTGCCATTACATTCAGCCCAATTTCCACAAGAGCCGGAGCCAGTATTACGGCAGTAAAGATATATACGGCTATTGCGCTCATGCCCATCCCCAGGATAAAGCTCGCCATTGCTGTGAGAAATATCATAAACGGGAGGTTCTTGCCGGCAAGGTGTAGAATCTCGCTCGGGAAGGCATGTGCAACCCCGGTAATGGCAAGCGATCCTATGACCATCCCTACGGCGCAGAGAATTGCTACAAGCTGGATCATTGTCTGGGCAAAACCATAAAAAAAATTCTGGACCTTCTTAGGGCTCAGCCTTGTCTGCTTCTTCAGATTGGTTATGAGGATAAGAAATGCCGACGCAAAAAAAGGTGCCTGCGTCTCCATCCGATAAAACAGAACCGTTAAAAGGATCACTAAAGAAAAGATGTAGAACCAGCCTCCTTTTATTGTTTCTCTCAATGGGGGAAGCTCGGATTTGGGCAGCCCTCTTAACCCCAGCGACACTGCCCTGCCGTCTATCTGGACAAGTAGCCCAAAATAATAGAGAAGAGAGGGAATGATAGCGGCAAATGCCACCTGGAGATATGGAATGTTCAGGAAAGATGCCATGACAAAGGCCACTGCACCCATTACAGGCGGCATAAGCTGTCCCCCGTTCGACGCGCATGCCTCAACGGCAGCAGCAAAATAGGCGGGATAACCAACCCTTTTCATCAGAGGGATCGTTATGGAACCGATGGTCATCACATTTGCCACTGCGCTGCCGTTGACTGAGCCAAAAAGAGCGCTTGCTATGAGGGCCACTTTTGCTACACCTCCCCGTGCATGGCCGAAAAGACCCATTGCAAGCTTCAGGAAAAAGTCGCCTGCGCCGGTAATGCCCAAACAAACGCCAAAGATAAGATATCCTATCAGGATGTTGCCTACCGTTTTGAGCGGTATACCAAGGGCACTATCAGGGCTCATAATATGATAGGCGACTGTCGAGTGAAAATCGAGCCCGGCCCCCTTGAATAGCCCGGGTAAAAGCTCAGCAAACATTGGATAAAATGAGAAACAAGCCACCACAATGGACAGGGCAAGTCCGCCGGTACGTCGTGTTGCCTCCAATATAAGGAACCAGAGTACGGTGCTGAGGATGATCATGTGTGTGGGAGCGGCGGCGCTCCAGCCTTTCATGAGTATATCGTAACCCATCACGGCCATGTATAGGCTAATAAGAAAGCTCGCGAGAAACAATGCGCCGTCAAGCCACATAGCCACCACCCTGTACTTTCCCTGTCCATTTACTTTGAACGTCAAGAATACGGTTGAAAGAAAAAGGGCCATGAGCAGGTAGCTGTAAGAATTCTCAAGGTCGAGATTGCCGAGGAGGGAAAGATAGAACACCTGGTCAATTGCCAGGAATATACCAAAGGCAGACAACACTACAATTATCCATTTTCTTAGGTCCATGCGCACTGCCTCACTTTTTTAAAATATAGCGCTCTCAAGTTGACCGCGCAGGGCCTGTTTAATCTGCAAGGACCCCAAGCATTTCATTATGCTTCTTTGTCCAGAATTGGGGGAAGTCTGCATCTTTTATCCCCTTAGACTGGGCCTCAGATATAGTTTTATTCCACAGATCTTTCAGGGCTTTTTGCCTTGCAAGCCTTTTCTCCTGGACTTGGTCCCACTGTGCCTTCCAGACTCCGATCTCCTTCAGGTACCGTACGGAACCTGGATGGAATATATATCCTTTGCTGTTTTCATAGAGGTTAAGACATTCTTCCATGCTCCAAAAACGTTTCATAAGGTCTGATTTTTTTGCCATAATAGGATAAGACTCGTTTATTGCCTTTGTCATGAAGTACGCCATGTCATCGTCCAGAAAATCATAGGCAACTGTAGCCGGGTAAGGATAGCTCGAGCATTCAACAGGCTTTTCTTCTGAAACGCCGGCGCCAAATTTTGATTTATAGGGGGAAAGGGCCGGAAGAAGCTTATTCAGCCTTTCCCAACCTGCCTTGTCGGCAGCGGGAAGCTCTATATATCCAACCCCGTGGGGGCTTGCCTGCAGCTCGTAGGCAGGCGGCACAGTAATGGCAGCCATCGCTACATCGATCTTACCATCCACAAGGGCCTTCAGCATTGCGCCGAACCCTGATACCTGAACCTTCTGCACATCGTTCCAGGTAAGGTTGCCGAAGGCCAACAAGCCTTCGTGGAACGTGTTGAACACTGAGCCCGGTATCCAAGGCACCCTCTTTCCCTTAAGGTCTGAACATTTCTTTATTCCTGAATCGCCCCTCACAATCCCTACATGACCCGGCTGTCTGGCCAGCCAGGCTACCCTTAGAGGCTGGGGGCCCCATTTTTTGTCTGCATATCTGTCCAGTCCCTCTGCCGCAAAGTAGACATCTCCTCCCTGGCCGCAAAACTCAACCTGTTTATTTTGTACAGGGATCATCCTGGCAATATCAGTACCGATAGGCAAAGCCCTCAACTTCGTTTTGAACTTCTCGCTGATGGCTTCGCCCAGAAAACCGTACATAACATATCCGGTTGCACCGATGTCATAAGTTGCCAGTTTGACAATATCCGGGGTCTTCACCGCTGAAGACTGTGTCGAAGACTTGCCTTGTGCCTGTGCAATATCAGGAAACGTCATAACTATTGACAGGACCATGAAAACAGACAACACAACAAACATTCTTGAATGTCTGAGCATAAAGCTGCCTTCCCGTTTCATAATACCCTCCCTTTTTTGTTTTTCTGGTACTATCACCAGTAATTCTGTTGTCTTTGTGAAATATTTGCTGGTTCCCAAATTACCCCCCTTTTTTTCAGACCCCTTGTTATGGTTGCAGCTCCAACTCCAATATATCTTTCGCTATCAAGATCATGCCATTTCGGCTCGGGAAGCCGAAATATACCTATATCGCTGCTTTCAACGACGTTTTCCAGTATGGGACCGATATCGTGAGAACTTTGGGGGTATAGGAGTAAACTTCCTCAGCTTGTACATCCGTTATCTTATTGGTTCGATACTACCCAATTCCTCCGGTATGCAAAAAGCTTTTTTTAGAAAGGCAACTCTATAAAGAACGTTTGTTGCAACGTGATAATCTTGAGGAAAAACTTCTACCTTAACAGATAATATTGTACAGCCCTCTTTATTGTCAAGATAAATAAGCGGGTTTTTTATGGATCAGTCTGCAAGGGCACCTATGATGAGATCCTTCGGCCCATCGATATCGTTCCTGATTTATTTCCCCTTCGCGTAGACCTTGGCGAGCCCGCGGTAATCCTCGGCCGTTTCCCTGGCTATGCGGACATCCTCATCTGTGAGGGCGCGGACCACCTTTGCCGGAATCCCGATGGCAAGCGAGCGCGGCGGAATAACCGTCCTTGGAGTGACCAGCGACCCCGCGCCGATAATAGATTCTTCGCCGATCTCCGCTCCGTTCAGAACGATAGCGCCGATCCCGATGAGAGATCCCCTGCCGATACTACATCCGTGGACGACCACCCGGTGGCCGAGAACGACGCCTTCCTCGAGGATCAACGGATGAAGTCCTTTTGCAATATGAAGGACGCACGCATCCTGGATATTACAGTTTGCACCGATCCGGATGTAATGCTTGTCGCCGCGGACGATGCTGTAGAACCAGATATTCGCTCCCGGCCCTATCTCGACGTCGCCGATCACCACGGCGTTGTCAGCTATGAATGCCGTCGGGTCTATCCTTGGATGAATACCATTAAAGTCCATGATCATGACCATGCTCCTCTACAGTTTTTATAATGCCTGGCTTGGCCTGCCGCGTTTCCACGTCCTGCTCCACCGGTTTTGTTGTGCGACAGGCCTATTCAGCGTTTGTTGTGTTCGTTAGGCCAGTATTGCCCTCCTCACAAGCGCTTTGGCGATCTCTGCCTTGTATTCGTTCATAGAGAGCGGCATAGAGCCCTCCATGGCTGCTTCCGCTGCCTCAGACGCTGTCTTTCCGTCGATTGATTGTCCTATTATGGCGTCCTCCGCCTTCTTTGCCCTGACCGGTTCGGGGGCTACTCCACCGAGAACGATGCAGGCATCTTTACAGATCCCGCCATCGACGGTCATTACCGATGCCACGCTCACAATGGCGAAGTCGATGGGCTTTCTCAGCGTAAACTTGTCATATCTCTGCCGTGTCCCTTCAGCGGGCCTGGGGATCAGGACCTCTTTTATCAGCTCATCGGTATCGAGTATGGTAGAGCGCATCGCGCTCGCGCTGAAGAAATCCTCCGCGGCGACGGTCCTTTTCGTTGTGACGATCTGGGCGTTCAGCGCAACGAGGGCTGTACCAACATCGGATGGTCCGACGGCAAGGCAGCCGCAGTTGAAGCATCGCTGTGCCTCCTTCTCCACTTCATCCCCGCTGGCGCCCTGAATATCCTCCATATCAATCCCTTTGATGCGCAGGAACGGCGAAACTTCATGCACCTGTACGCGGGGGATCTCCCGGAATAAAGATTCGACGAAGCCATTTCCCGTAGCGGCCCTGGCGGCTGACCGCGAAGGCCTTCCGAGAGCGGACCCCATTTTCTTTACCGTTTCCCGCGCCGATGCCACCGCCTGGATGACCGTTGACGGGCCAGAGACCATATCGCCTCCCGTAAATACTGCTTTCCCGCCTTTGCGGAAGGCTGCGGCGAGAGAGGGCTCGACGGCCTGGCCGATGGCGATAATGATGCTCTCCGCCCCGAGGCTCAATGCTTCGCACGTGTTGTCGTATTGCGGATTGAAGGTGCCGTCGGGCTCGCGCACCGAAATGCATGCCACGGTCTTTATACCCGAGACCTTACCGCCCTTTGTCACGATCTCCGTCACTCCCAGGGAAGGATGGATAGTTATGCCTTCTTCAACAGCCGCCTTGATCTCCTCATCCAGGGCAAGCATCCTGTCTTTTGAGACAGGATCGAGGCACTCAAGGCAGACCACGCTTACGTCCTCAGCGCCAAGCCTCCTTGCGGTTCTTGCCGCATCGATGGAGACGCTCCCTCCGCCGATAACGATTACCTTACCGGCCAGAGAGACCATTTTCCCGGAGTTGATCTTTTTCAGGTAGTCCAGCGCAAAGTGTACGCCCCTGGCGCCTTCGCCCGGCACACCGAGCTTCAGGCTTCTCCATGTTCCTCCTGCTGCAAAGACAGCGTCAAAACGTTTTTTGATCTCGTTGAGGGCTATGTCTTTGCCTACGTCAACTCCCGTCTTGAAGGTGATGCCCATATTCTTAAGGGCCTGGATCTGTTTCTTCACCACGTCCTTCGGCAGGCGAAAAGGAGGTATGCTGTAAAGGAGCATGCCGCCCGCTTCCCGCAGTTTTTCGTAGACGGTGACCTTGTGGCCGCTGCGCCTCAGGTAGAAGGCTGCAGCGAGCCCTGCGGGCCCTGAGCCTATGACGGCGACCTTCTTGCCGGATTCTTTTGCAGGCGGGGCATAGAACTGATCGGTGTTTTCCAGGGCATAGTCGCCGACGCCGCGTTCCACGCATTGGATAGCCACAGGCTCATCGAGCTCGCGGCGATTGCATTCGGGCTCGCAGAAGACGGGGCAGATGCGGCCCGTTACGGCAGGGATTGGGTTGTACTCAAGAAGTATCCTTGCCGCCTCCGCGAGGTCGCCCTTCCTGACGCTGCTGAGATACCCCGGTATGTCGGTACTGGCCGGGCAATGGCTCGAGCAGGGATACTCATCGATAGGGGCGGCGCCGAAAAGCGAGTGATAGCGATTATCGCCCACGAGGGCGCTGCAGATCTTGCCGCCCTTGCGCAGGCAGGCAATAGGTCCTCCGATCTGCTGAGGATACCGGTAGTACCAGCAGCGCACGTCCTGAGCGAGGTTTCCCCCAAGGGTTGCCATGTTTCTTACGTGGGGGCTTGCGACGGAGTGAACAGCCTTTGCGAGAAGTTCGTAATCTCCCTTTACCTCCGGTGAGCCTGCGATGTCGGCAAGCTTCGTGAGCGCCCCTATCCTGAGGCCCTTCTTATCCTTTTTGATGTATTCCAGGCCGTTGATGGTCTTGATATTGATAACTGCCTCCGGATAGTAGGGCAGGTATTTGTCCTTCATGACGTCGAGGAGGTCGGTGCCTCCTGCATTGGCCCTTGCCTTTCCATTATATTTTGCAAGAAGCCCGGTTGCTTCTCTAACCGATTGCGCATTATAGTGTTTGAACGGCTTCATTTCGTGCCTCCTTTCCCTGAAGCTTTTGAACCGATCTTTCCAAGGGCCTTCAGTACCCTGTCTGGTGTCATTGGGTACTCGTGCATCCAGGTGCCTAGCGCATTGGAAACGGCCATGAGCACCGCAGAAGGCCCCGGTGAGGTAGCGATCTCCCCCACACCTACGGCATGGAAGCGATGGCTGGGGAAGGGCGTCTCCAGGACTACATGGTCTATCACGGGCAGCTCGCTGAAGGTGCGCCACTTGTAGTCGATCATGTTTGCATTCACAATATGCCCTGTCCGGCGGTCCAGGATCGTCTCTTCGAATATCGCGCTGTCAATGCCGGCGGTGCCGAAACAGGCATTGAGCTGGCCTTCAAGGCCCTGTGGATCTATGATCTTGCCTACGTCGGTGGCATTTACCACACGGATGAGATCTACTTTCCCTGTTTCTGTATCGATCTCGACCTCCACAAAGCTCATCATCATGTTGCACATGGTGAAATCGGGCTCGAAGCGTCCGTATCCAAGGATGGTGCGGTCGTTTCCCATCATTCTCCACTTTATGCCTTTTGCCCGGTCGTTTTTTACGAAAACCACACCGTCGGCGGTATCAAGCTCGTCGGCAGTGACGCCGAGCTTCGGCGCTGCCATTTCGAGGAGCTGCTGCCTTGCATTCTCAGCGGCGTTGATGACGGCGCTCCCGATGGCGTAGGTCCCCCTTGATCCGACCGGTCCAAACTCGAAAGGAGTTACCAGCGTGTCGGCAGGCGTCATGGAGATGCGCTCCGGCGGTATCTTGAGCACCTCGGCTGCCATCTTGACATAGTTGCTCTTCTGGCCGGTGCCGTGCTCGGCAACACAGAGGAAGATCGTGGCGGTTCCGTTATAGCCGAGCTGCACGTAGGCCTCTGACGCATCTTCGCCTATATCTGCATTTCCGTGTACCCCGACTCCGATGCCACGCCGCTTTACGCCGTCCACTGCCGTCGGCTTCAGCCATCCTTTCCATTTTTCTTTCCAGCCGAAGGTCTCTGCGCCCTTATCCATGGCCTTGGAAAAATCTATCCCCCGGAAGTTGTAAAATACCCCATCCCGCCAGTAGTATCCCCCGCCGGGTTTTACGAAATTCTTTTTCAGGACTTCGAAGGGGTCGAGCCCGGCCTTTTCCATGGCAAGGCTGAGAAGCGGAATGAAGGAGCACTTCAGTTCCTGGCCGCCGAACCCCCTCATGGAGCCAGAGGCGTTCCTGTTCGTCACTACTATATGGTTCTTCAGGTCCCAGTTGGGGCACTGGGCCATGATCATGAGCTCACCTGATCCGATCGCCACCTGGGCCTGCGTCGTGAAGGAATAGTACCCGGTGTCCACATACCACGTTCCCTGTATGGCGGTCAGGGTTCCGTCCCTTTTCATTCCCACCCTCGCGTGGATGCGAGAGCCAAGCCTAAGGACGAAGTTGGCTATATGCTCTTCCTTTGTGAAGGCAACCTTTACCGGCCTCTTCGCGGCTTTGCTTAAGAGAATCGCGTAGGCCTCGACCTGCCAGCACTGGATCTTCGTCCCAAACCCGCCGCCCACATGGGAGCCGATGCTTCGTATATCCACATCTCTGTTGAAGACGTGAAAAAGCGTGACTTTGTCCATGTAGGGCGCCTGACTGGTCCCCCAGATGGTTACCTTGTCGGGGTCCTGCCACTGGGCGACCGCCCCGACCGATTCGGGCGGTATGGCGTTGGGTATATTCTCATACCCGAAGGTCCCTTCGGCGATGACTTCGGCCTCGGCGAACCCCTTCTCCACGTCGCCTCTCACGACGCCCTTCAGGCAGTTAGGCCCGTAGATGATCGTGCCGCCCGGCAGGATGTTGTCAGGGTATTCGTCGTATACAGCCGGTGCGCCGGGCTTCAGTGCGGAATCGATATCGAAAACGGCCGGCAGCACCTCATATTCCACATCGATAAGCTCGAGGGCCTCCTCTGCGATCTCTTCCGTTTCGGCGGCTATGAGGGCGACGGCATCTCCCACGCACCTGACTTTACTGTCGAGGATGCGGACGTTCCGCGGCGTGCCTCCCCGGTAATCAGGGATGTCCTGCCACGTGAGGATCGCCTTCACACCCGGCAGGGCCTCGGCTTTGCTCTTGTCGATCTTTTTGATCCGCGCATGGGCGTAAGGGCTCCTCAGAACCTTTCCGTGAAGAAGGCCCGGAAATTTCCTGTCGTCCATGTACTCGGCGGCCCCGGTGACGATGTCGACGGCATCTCTCCTGGGGATCGGTTTTCCTATGTATCGGTATGTCTCAGTCATTGTTGCCTCCCTTTGTCCGCAACGGACATGACAGACCGCACCACCTGGTAGTGGCTCACGCATCGGCAGAAGTTGCCTGAAAGCGCTTCTTTTACCTCTTCCTCGGTGGGATGCGGGTTTTCGTTCAGCAGCGCCTTTGAAGTCATGATCATGCCCGGCGTGCAGAAGCCGCATTGAAAGGCCGTGTTGTCAATGAAGGCCTGCTGCAGGGGGTCGAGCCCGCCTGTTTCGGCGTCTCTCAATCCTTCGATGGTGGTAATGCTCTTCCCGTCGCACTCAACGGTGAGGGTCTTGCACGACAGGATGGCCTTGCCGTCCATTATCACCGTACAGGCCCCGCAGGCGCCGTTGTCGCAGGATATCTTTGTACCCGTCAAACCGAGGGTCTCTCTGAGCGTGTGGGACAGCGTGTGGCACGTCTCAACCTCGCCAGGCCTGCTGCCGATGTTGAGGGAATACGCCTGTCCGTTCACCGTAAGGTGAATAGTGCTGCTATTGCTGACAGGCTTTCTTTTTTGGTTTTTTTTCTTTATTGTCATACTTTTACCTCCTTTTTTGCTTCTTACGATCTTGCCCGGTTGCCCGGTTCTCCGACAATGTTTGCGCCCAGCTTCAGCGACAGGGCCTTTCCTGCCTCGGCGACGAGAGGCCCGTATCGATGGGCCGTATCCGCAGAGGCAAGGCCCAGCAGAACGATGTATCCCGTTGGACGGCTGTTGGGGCCAAGCACCGGCGATGCCACCGCATTAAGCCCGGGGGCCGTTTCCTCGAGGTCCTCGGCGAACCAATCCTTGCGGCATCGCTCTATATCTTTTATGATCTTATCTTTATCAAGCTTCGCCGGGTCCCCCTGAAAATAGAGTTTTTTGTCCTTCAAGAGGACTGCGAGCTCCTTTTCGGGGAGGAAGGCCGCTATTGCCTTGCCGTGGCAGCCATAGGTAAGGGGGAAACGATGTCCGACCCGCATCGTGACCACGATCGATCCCCCGCCTTCACGCTTGGCGGCGACGAATACGTTGCGGTCGGCTATCAACCCCAGGGCAGCCGTGGTCCCTGTCTTTCTTGCGAGCTCCTCCAGGATCGGCTCTGCAAGGATCGGGGCGTTCATGTCGTCGAGGACCTTGCGGGAAAGAGAGATGAGGCCGGGCCCAAGGGCATAGCCCCTGGCATCAGTATTTTTTCGGACAAGCCCGAACCGCTGAAGGGTCTCCAGGATGGTGAAGGCCTTGCTCTTGTGGATACCCACGTTGGCGCAGATCTCCGTGAGGCTCATGTACGTAGATCGGGCCCCGGCGAGGCTGAAAAGTATGAGCGATGCCTGCTCTACGGCAGGCGACACATACCGTTCGCTGGCATCCTTTCTCCTGTTCTCCACCGCATTGTCCATTGGTTTTATTAATAGAACCTAAGTTCTATATACAAAACTATAGGAAATGGAGGGGCTTGTCAAGAAAAAAGGCAGGTTTTTTGCTCCCACATTGATCATTGCCTGCCGAGGCAGGAAAATGGTAGAATCAAAGGCGAAGGAAAAACGATGTGCCGCCGGCGGCGGCGGAGGGCGTGAAAGGGGTTGGTATGGAAGAAAGGGGATTGACCGTCGGATTTTTCCGGCCTGAGGATGCAGAAGGCATAGCCGGGCTTTTTACAGAGATATACGGCGACGGCTACCCGGCAAAGATCGTCTATCATCCCGATAAGCTGATCGCTGCATATGAGAACGGGGACAACATCCCGGTCGTCGTTCGTACGCCCGAGAACAGAGTTGTGGGATACAGCTCATTTTTCCGGGCAGCCCCCGATAAAGGGGTCTATGAGAAGGGTAACGGGGCTGTTGCAATGGATTACAGGAATGCGGGCGTTATGGGCATGATCTTTCGGTTTGTCAAAGAGGTGATGCAGGACCTGCCGGACATAAAGGTCTTTTTCGGAGAGCCTGTCTGCAATCACATATATATACAGAAGGCCGCCCTTGCGAACCTGCCTTTTGTGGAAACGGCCATTGAGGTTGACCTGATGCCCGCCGAGGCGTACGAGAAGGAGAAAAGCGCGTCAGGACGGGTATCGACGCTCCCCATGTTCATCACTGTGGTCCCAAAGCCCCACACGGTCCATATCCCCCCTGTATATGCCGGGCATCTGGGGTATATCTACGACGGCCTTGACGACGAGCGGTCTTTTTTGCCATCAGAGGACAGCCTTCCCCCTGAACAACAGACCCTGATCGATACGAAGATATTCGACTTTGCGCAGGTGGCGCGACTTTCAGTGAGCGAAGCAGGACAGGATTTTGAAAAGGTTTTCACTGCCGAGGAGGACAGGATTTTGAGCGGCAATGTGAATGTGATCCAGGTGTGGTTGAGATTGTCATGGCCGTGGATCGGCGAAGCTGCCGCGTTATTGAAAAAGAAGGCCTACTTCTTCGGAGGGGTATTCCCGCAGTGGTTCGGCGAGGACGGGCTCTTCATGCAGAAGGTCCTCGCCCGACCCAGCTGGGAAGGGATCCATCTCTTTTCTGAGCGGGCAAAGAAGATCCTGGAATTCATTGAGGCCGATTGGGAAAAAGGGGCAACATAATCTCTTTAATTAAATTTAATTAAGGATGAGCATCGGCGTCAGGCTTTCCCCGCAAACACGCTCATTCCGCTCCTGCGGC
>DIFC01000022.1:15000-15464 GCA_002418945.1 Deltaproteobacteria bacterium UBA5758
ACGTGGGTTGCGGCAAGGAAAGAGGATGCGATGTCGAACATGTTGCTGATCTTTCCCACCGCAAGACGGGTTTTCACATTGAAGAAGTCGAGGCATGTTCCGCAGGCAAGGATCTCTGTCCCGAGAGATTCTATCTCCTTCAGGATGTTGATGTAATCCGAGCTGTCGACTGCGAGATAGACGCCGGTATTGACAAAGATGATCCTCCACGGTTTCGGGTCGAGTTCCTTGAGGGTATTGAGGAAGGACCGCATAAGTATCGTGCCCAGGTCGTCGTTGCCTCTGCCCATGGTTGTGCCGTCGATATATACAAGCACCTTTTCCCCAACCTGCGAAACCCGACCGGTTGCCCCTCTTTCCCTCAGGCCTGAAAGAAGGAATTCGCTGCCCTTCTGCGCAATGCTTACCGCATAACCGGCGTTTTCGAGAAACCTCTTCACGTTCTCGCAGGATGTAGGGTTATC
>DIFC01000022.1:15485-34996 GCA_002418945.1 Deltaproteobacteria bacterium UBA5758
CGAGAAACCTTTTTGTTTCGATGACGGGCATGGGGCATGTCTTTCCTCTGAGGTCGAGCGGTTCCATGACATTATTATATTATGGTAAGTTTTGTATACGCAAATAGATTATATTCATATATTAATTGACATTTATGAGAGAAATGAATAATAAAGACCGTATAAACGGCAGCAAACCGATAGCTTAATTATTGTTGTTTTACGCTTAGACCGCTAAAGGCGCACAGAGAGAGGCCGCCGCCATGAAGGAAGAAAAGATGCAAAGGTACCTGCGGGCCACAGGACTCATTGATTCGGGGCACCCGGCGATACGACAAAAGGCAGAGGAGCTGTCGGGCCGGTTCACAACAGATCAGGAAAAGGCCGTAGCGCTCTTCTATTTTGTCCGTGACCAGATACGCTACAACCCCTTTATGCCCCGCTTCCTTCCGGAGCATTTCAAGGCCAGCGGTACTCTGGCGGGCGGGAAGGGGTTTTGCATCCAGAAGGCTGTACTTCTCACAGCGCTGTCAAGGGCGGCGCAGATACCTGCGCGTTTGCGGTTTGCCGTTATCAGGAACCATCTGCTCCCCCCGAAGCTTTCGGATCTTCTCACGGGAGATGAGCTGCCCGATCACGGTTTTGTGGAATTGTATATTGAGGGGAGATGGATAAAGGCGAACCCCGCATTCGATATCGGGACATGCAGGGATTTTATTCTCCCCGTCGAATTTGACGGGCGAAGGGACGCCCTGTTTCATCCCCTTACCAGGGACGGCCGCCCGCATATAGAATATGTGCTGTTCCGTGGCTGCTACGATGACGTACCGGTTGATGAGATCGCCGAATGGTTAACTGCTGTTTTAAAGCCAGAGGCGATGATGCCGATACTGGGTCGCGAAGACAAACCCTTTTGACGCATCCGGCAGAGAACAACAGGGGTCTTGTGCGGGTTGCACCGCTGCTTGAGTTTCAGTAGAGCTTCTGGCAGGGGATGCCCGCCCTCTCGAACGTAGTCTTCAATTCCTCGCCCTTGAACCTTCCCCATTGTTCACTGTGGCCGGTGAACCTCTTCATGAACTTCGCGTAGCAGTAAGCACAGTTGTGCCCGCACCCCACGCAGGCATTCAGCGTATAGTCGTATATCTGCGATTTTGAAAGGATGGCCTTTGCCCTGATCTCCCTGACGACCATATCCCATTATACAGCAGAATGAACAGGGAGGGAAAGAATCACGGCGGTAGAAAGGCTGTTGAAGGTGCGAGCCGCAGACTTTCAAAGACGCGGCTGATGTCGACAAGCTCGAATGTGTTCTTTCCCGCCCTGTGTGGTCTTTGGTCGCTGCTCATGACCGCCTTCTCCCTGCACCGTATCAGGGATTTTTCCGCTTCAACCAGAAATCGAATGATCGGCCGGGGACAAAAATATCGATGCCCACGGACGGCACATCGAGAGGGTTCGTAACGATATGCATCTCATCCCCTGGTATGTAGACCGCATCGCCCTCATCAAGAATCTGCTCCTCCTTATCAGTGGTGATGGTGAGCTTGCCCTTAAAGACTATCATCACCTGCGCGTTTGGATGGTTGTGGTCCGGTGACGCATGGCGTGGCGGCTTCACGAAGTGTTCGATGGATATGTCCTTTTCACCACAGAGACTTACCCGTTTCCAATCCTTCTCCGGCTCATAGCTTTCGGCGCTTTTGAATCTGACCACTTTCATACGCAACCTCCTTTTTGCAGTTGATTTTTATTGAGCACACCTATCCTCCAGGTTTTCTCGGCGTTTCATTTTGCCCGGGTTTATTCTATAGACACCATCGTTGCAGGGTCCCGCCTTGCCTTCCATGCGGCGCCTGACGCATCCCCTTCTTTTGCCATGCCTTCCATTATATCGCCCGAAACCTTCCCCTCGAAGGCGACCATCCTGTCCTGGTCTTTGCTTCGTGCCGCAAAGCGGACGATATTGCCCTTAAGGGTCATGTTCAAAAGGGGGAGGAGGGCCTGTCCGTTGACGAGCAGGCTCCCATCGACCTTCTAAATCTTTGCCTGATCGTGAGCATCCATTCGTCGTTCTTATAGCTTCCTTGCCATCGGCCCGATATGTTCGCGGGGAGAACCCAGAAATAGATATAGCGAGGACCGTCTTCCCAGACCCCGGCGAAGGCCGTTCTGTCCGGCTCCCAATCGCCCATGTTGAAGTTGTGGGACACGATCCGCGTGCCGGGCTTCAGGTCGCGGAAGAGCTTTGGCCGGAGCCGAAGGTTGAGCTCCGGCAGAAGAAAGAGCGTAAGAGCGGTGGCGTCTCCGAAGTCCGATATGAAGAGGTCCTGCTGCAGGAAAAGGGTCCTGTCGTCAACCCTTGCCGCGTTTGCGTTTGCCCTGCTCTCCGCGATCCTCCTGGGGTCGATATCAATGCCGACCCCGCGGACGCCTTTCTTCTTCACCGCCTCTATGACGATCCTCCCGTCCCCGCAGCCGAGATCGTACAAGACATCACTGCCTTGAAGGTCGAGGAGACTGAGCATCTCCTGCACAATGTAGCTCTCGGTCTGTACATAGGGCACATCGAGGATCGTGTTTTTTCCGTCCGACAATAGATGCTTGTCCTGCCATGTATCGAAGACATCCTGTATGCCGAACAATAATGAAGGGCAGGGAATGAGAAGTGCGGCAACGACAATGAGGACAGCCTTTTTCAATATTGTTCATTTTCTTGCTGTTGCAATGAGTTGTCAAGAAGAAAACTACTGTTCAAGGTTCTACGTTCAACGTTATCATGGCAGACGCTGTTGTCGTCTATTTTCCCATCAGGAGGTCCGGGAGGAAGGTGGCGATCTCGGGAAAAAGGAAAAGCAGCATTGCGCAGGCGATGAGGCTCAGCAGGAAGGGCAGCACACCTTTGTAGATGATGTTGAAAGGGATACCGGTGATGTTTTTCACGATGAAGACGCAGATTGCCACAGGGGGGATAAGCACCCCGATCATGATGGTGATCCCGATCATGATGCCGAACCAGATAGGGTCGTATCCCAGCTTTAAGACCGCGGGATAGAAGATGGGCGTGGCGAGGATCATGAAGGCGAGGTCGTCGATGAATGACCCGCCGATCAGGTATACGATGATGATGAGCACCATGATGAGCCAGCGAGGAAGCGGTAGGCCGGTGGTCCAGTCGGCTGCTATGAAGGGGATCTCGGTAATGGCGAGGAAGTGGCCCAGAACAACGGAGCCGGCGATGAGCAGAAGCGTCATGACCGCGGTACGCAGGGATTCGTCCCATGATTTAACGAGCATCTTGAATCCCGCCTGCCTCTTGACGGCGGCCAGGATGAGGACCGCTATGGTGCCGATGGTCCCTGCCTCGGTGGGGCTGAACTTGCCAGTCATGAGGCCTCCGATCACCACGATAAAGATGATCGCTACCCAGATGAAGTCGGGCAGTACGCGCCATCTTTCGTGCCACGGCTCTTTTTCTGCACGGGGTGCCATTGCCGGCTTGATCGTCACCCACGCATAGGCGATGCACATGAAGAACAGAGAGATGATGAGACCGGGAACGATCCCGGCGAGAAAAAGCCGCCCTATGGACTGCTCAACGATTATTCCGTAGATGATGAGCACTATGCTGGGCGGGATGAGCATGCCGATGGTTCCGACGGACGCCACGACGCCGGCAGACAGCCTCTTGTCGTATCCGTAGCGCTCCATCTCTGGGATGGCAATGCCGGAAAAGGTGGCAACGGTAGCGAGCGTTGAGCCGCACATGGCCTTGAAGATCGTGGCGCCGGCTATAGTGGTCATGGCAAGCCCTCCGGGGACATGACCTACCCATTTGTGGGCCGCCATGTAGAGCCTTTTCGCGATATCAGAATTCGATGCGATCTGTCCCATGAGCACAAAGAGGGGAATGACCGTATAGCCGTAGGAGGTGAAGGTATCAAAGAAATCTTTCACGACGAGATTGGCAGCGGAAGAGAAGGAGTTGAGGTAGGCAAACCCGATAAAGCCTACCAGGGTCATGCAGAACGAAAGCTCGATACCGGTGAGAAAAAGCCCCAGCAAGACAGCAAGCCCGATAAGTCCTACCATCACCTCGTTCATCTGTCACCTCCCGGATGGATCGTCTTCACAAGGTCGGCGATGAGCGTGAGACATTGGAGGAAACAGCTGAGGCTCAGGCCGAAGGGGATGGGATAGTAAGGAAGCTTGAAGCTCGGGCTCACTTCCTTTGTTCTTATAAGGTCTAATCCATAGATGATAAAATTATATCCGATAAAGGCGAACAGAAGGATGCCCATGCACCGCGTGATGACGGCCATGCTCTTTTTGCTTGCCGGGCTCAGCTTCTCGATAAGAAAATCTACATAAACGTGGGCCTTTTTCCATGACGTGTAGGGGATGGCGAAGCCGATCACCACGGAACCGCAGAATGAGATGATCTCCACGGTCCCCACGATCGGGCTCCCCAGGTTTCTCATGATTATGTCGAGAAGGGTAATGACCATCATGAAGGCCAGCACCGAACCGGCAATAGCATGGAAGGTCACATCGATCTTGAACACGGTACTCAAAAAGATATTCTTCATTCTTCCTCCTTAATGCTTCCCTATCCCCCTGTGCTGCCGGGGGATAGGGAAATTTTGGGGGTTGTGAGGGTTATGGATGCGACTTGATATAGTCGAGGCAGAACTGTAATGCCTGGTCGCCGGGCAGATTCTTTCCCTGCATTGCCTTCACGTATCCATCGAGTATCGGCTTCATCTTCGAGACGACCTTCGCCTCCTCTTCCTTGGACACCTTTACGAACTTTACGCCTTTCTGAATGGCATACTCCTTGCCTTCACTGTCCAGCTTGTTCCACAGGTTGCCCTGCTTCTCGATCCATTCTTCGTTGATCTTCTCGATCGTTGCCTGGTCTTCCTTGGAGATCTGATTCCACTTGTCCTTGCTCATGATGACATACATCGATGTAAGGTAGGAGACGGCATTGCTGTCGAGGCTCGACTTTACGACCTCCGCGAACCGCCAGCCCTTCAGGGCCTCGTTGGGGAGGAGGATGCCTTCGGCAAGCCCCTTCTGCAGGGCGTCGTAGGTCTCCGTGATGGGCATCGTCACCGGCGCTCCGCCGAGCGCCTTCACAATGTCCGCGTTCTCGGCGTTGGCCTTGATCCTGAGGCCCTTGACGTCGTCGAAGGACCTTATCTCCTTCTTTGTATGGAAGGTACCGGGGGCAACGCCATGAAGGTACATCACCTTGACGTCGTCGAACTCTTTCGGCTTGAACTTTTTATAGTACTCGTTTGCCAGTCTCGTTCCCTGGTAGCCGCTCTTATAGCCCAGTGGCTGCTGGAGAACCTCGCTGAGGGGGAGCCTGCCCGGCGAATATGCAAGAAGGTTCTGCGCCATGTCCGCGATCCCCTTTACCACGGCGTCATAGGCCTGTCCCGGAGGGGCGAGCGTGTTGCCGGGGAAATAGGAGACCTTCACGCGGCCGTTGGTCCTCTTCTCCACCTCTTTGATCCATTCCTCGGCGAGCTTGCTGATAGGGTGGACAGGCGGGAAGAAGTTTGAATATCTCAGCTTGACGACTTTCTCCTGCGCGGACACCGGGATGGCTGACGCGAGGAATACGACGGCTACCACGCATACGATGCACCAGATTACACAATGTTTTCTCATAACGGACCCTCCTTTGGTCATTTTTTGATTAAAGCATTTTCCTTATTGCTTATTAGCCTTGAGCAGCTGCTTTCTTATCTCTCTTTTCAGTATCTTTCCTGTGGGGCTTTTCGGCAGTTCTTCTTTGACGATATACTCCTTGGGTACCTTGAACCCGGACAGGCGACACCTTAGAAAGTCCTTCAGTTCCGCAGTTGACAGCTCGTGCCCGGCCTTGGGGACTATGCAGGCGCAGACACGCTCGCCCCACTCCTTGTCCGGTATCCCTACGATGGCGCACTCCTCCACCTCGGGCCACGCGTACAGGACCTCCTCGACCTCCCTGGGATAGACGTTCTCGCCGCCGGTGATGATGAGGTCCTTCAGGCGGTCCACGATGAAGAGATACCCATCGGGATCGATGTAGCCTATATCGCCGGAACGGAGCCAGCCATTATCCGATAGAGCCTCCTGCGTAGCCGCAGGGTTATCAAGGTAGGCCTTCATGACGTTTCGTCCACGGATGCAGATTTCTCCGTCCAGCCCGTCTTCCAACAGGTTCCCCGAGAGATCCCTGATCTGAACCTCCACCCCGGGGATGGGATGGCCTACGGACCCGATAACGTGCCTTTCCGGATAATAATGATTAAATGTCACGGGCATTACCTCTGTCATCCCGTAGGATTCCGAGATGGTTATTCCGGTTCGCTCCTTCCATTCCCTGACGATCTCCTTTGCCAGGCTGGCAGCCGCCGAAAAGCAGTACCGGAGCTGCCCGAGCCTTTTTTCAAGGTCCTTCTGTCTCAGGAGGCGGATAAAGACGGTGGGCACGGCGAAGAACTTTGTCACCCTTCCTTGCTCCATCAATTCCAGGACCTGATCCATGTCAAAGGCCGGAAGAAGCTCCAGGCAGCCGGCACAGTGGATCGAGGTGTTCATGATGTGGATCTGTCCGAAGACGTGATTGAAGGGGAGAAAGCAGAGAGAAAGGTCGTTCTGGGTGGATCTTTCATAACCAGCGATGCTGTTGCTTGAAAAGACCATGCCTTCGTGACTGAGCATGACACCCTTCGGGATGCCCGTGGTGCCGCCGGTGTAAAGGATCGCGGCGGTGTCCCCACGGTCCCTCTCTATCGCCTTGAACGGCCCGGAGCCTGTTTTGATAAGGCGCTCAAGGTCCATGTCGCCGCCCAGGCAGACCACCTGCTCGAGCCCGTCGGGCCCTCTCAGGCCCTCCAGGCTCTCAAGCTTTGATTCAACGGTGAAGATGATCCGCGGCTTCGCATGATTCACAAGGGTGGTGAGCTCATCGCCGGTGAGCACCCCGGACAGCGTGACAGCCACTGCGCCGGCCTTCAGGGCCCCGAAATAGAAGGTGATCCATTCGATGGAGTTGGGCGCGCAAAGCGCCACATGGTCTCCGGGTCTAATGCCGAGCTTCGCGAGGCCCGTTGCCACCCGGCTCGCACGATCGTTCAATTCTCTGTACGTAAGCTGATGACCGTTCTGACGGAGGGCAGGACGGTCAGGGAAAAAGAAGGCTGAAAGTTCCAGATTATGCGCAAGATTCATCATAACACCCCTTTTTATAAATCCCCAAACACAACCCGCCATCAATGATACGGCGCTGTATGAATTTATTCGTTCATTGATTGGTATAATATTTATAAACATTAAAAAATTTTGTCAAGTAAAAAAATTATATATATATTTGCAAGGCGATCTTTTTCATGTATAATGTATATTTGGTATATTGATATAATAATGAGCAGTGAAATGTTGATCCAAATGGATATGCTCAATGCGAAGCTTTAAACCCGTAAAACAGTCAAGGGTATCCGATGAGGTCGCCGATCAGCTGAAGCGATCCATACTGCTCGGCTATTTCAAGGCAGGCGACAAGCTTCCTTCAGAACGGGATCTTGCAGAGCAGTTCAGGGTAAGCCGCATTGCCATCCGCGAATCCCTACGTGCGCTGGAAAACAAAGGGTTCATAGAAACCCGCCAGGGAGTGACGGGTGGTACGTTCGTCACAGAGCTGACCTTCGAGCATCTGAGCAACGCATTCGTGGACCTCTTCATGGCGGAGAAGCTCTCCATTCCGGAGCTTGTACAGATGAGGGTGCTCCTGGAGCCCGAGATAGCGAGGCTGGCGACCCTGCATAAAGATGCGGAAAGCGCTGCCCGTCTTAAAGATGCCCTTGAACAGGAAACTCTGCCTATCCGGAGCTTTGCAGAGGATTTCGACATAAAGACGATAGTACATCATATCCTGGCCGAGATGTGCGGAAACCATTTCTTTGAGGCCCTGGAACGGTCTTTGATGGTCCTGACAAGGCAGGCCATCCAGGCGGTTGAGCCTGAAACGCCTTTTATACACACGGCAGGGATGCACGACGAGGTGGTAGAGGCGGTCCTTGCAGGCGACCCCGATCGCGCCTGGAATGCGATGAGAAAGCATGCCATGGAATTCGGCGAAAGACTGAACAATATGGAAAAAAACTTCCGCACGAAGAAGGAAGGCATGAGGGCCGGCCTTTGACATGCGCCCCACTTCGCTAAGCAACGCTCCTTAGGTCTTATTTTTTTTGCTTCCATTCCCGATTGTATGGTGATCCCCGCCCCTATTTCCCGACCGTTTGCGTCCTCGCCGTAGATTGTGACGCGCCTCATTGACTTTGGCGAAGGTTGTATGATAGAAAGGTCAAAATCGCAAACCATAAGGAGGAACATAAATATGAGGACTCGTTCTTTTGCAGGAATTACAACCGGTGCGTTTTTGGCCGTATTCCTGCTGGCCGGACTTGCCTGCACGGTCTTTGCCCAGCAGCCGGCAGGGAAGATCATGAAAAGGGATATTCCGCAGCCAAAGATAGACCCGCAGCAGACCCGTGCCGTAATGGAAGGCAAGATGCTCGGGAGCATCAAGGTCGCAAGCCTCTCGGTGCAGGACCCGCAGCCGCAATGCATCGGCGAGTGGAACGCCGCTCTCGTCAACCCGAACAATGCCGACCTCACCTTCGCCGTAGAGGTCTTTCAGTTCGACGCCCAGTCGGGACAGTGGCATTCGGTAGGGCCGGCGCAATCGGTGCAGCTCGCGAAGAACGAGCAGAAGTCGCTCAAGGGCCAGTGGGAGAGGAGGATGCACGCGCGGAAATTAAAATTGTCCATAAAGCGTGCCCTCACGCCCTACAAGGAACATGAGATAACCCTCCCTGCATTGCCCGCACCGAACGTCGAGATCACGGGGATCTACAACATCACCGATGCGGGGTTCAAGATAAATATCAGGAACAACGGCGTGGCAGCGCAGTGCTTCCTGGGCAGGCAGTGTTATAAAATGGCCGAGCAGGGCGGGCCGACGACAGGAGGCTTGGGTGGAGGACCGATCAGGCTGCCGGGCAACTACACATCCAGCCAGGAGATACCTCGAGAGGCAGGCTGGAAGGCCGGGGTGAATTTTATCAAGTGTGATATCCGGAACCTTGTCAACGATACGATAGTGACGACAAAGATCGTGCCCATGAGCCAGTAACAAGCATCGTTGATGGTGCGCGCAGAAAGATCGTGAAAGGGGGGAAAAGAAAAATGAGAAGAATACTGCTGCTCATGTTTTTGATGGTTGTCCTGACCGGCTGTACACATTACTATACCCAGAAGGGCAAGACCACTGCCGATTTTAATCGCGACAAGCAATATTGCCAGGCTGTTGCCGAGAAAGAGGCGGCCCTCAAGGGCACCAGGGTCTGCGACGAAACAGAGGCCTGCCTCATGCGGAGGGGCTGGCGACGAGACTGACAGCAGCGCCTGTGTCTTTGACTCATAAGGCCCATTAATCGCAGGCGCCTTGCGGCAATACAAAAAAGAGATACTGCATCAATAATTTACAGCCAATAGGTTTTTCTGCATACAAAAGGCCGTAAATTTATATTATAAAAAATCCTTAAAAAATACTTGACTCATGATATGGTTACTGATATATCAGTTAACATATCAGAAGTTAATATTTGTCACAGGACTTAATACGCATGGGAGGACCCATGAACATTAGTCTTCGCCATAAAGCCCACGAGAGTATCAAGAGCAAGATAATCACCTTTGAATTCAGACCCGGCGATGTGCTGCGCGAAAATGCTATTGCCAAGGAGATGGGCATTGGGAGGACCCCGGTAAGGGAAGCCCTGCTCATGCTGGAAAATGAGAAGCTGGTTGAATGCAGGGCGAACATGGGATATGTGGTTCGAAAGCTCACAAAGAAAGAGGCTGACGATTACTATGCACTGCGGGAGACCCTTGAGCTCTTTGCAGCGCCCCTGATCATAGAAAGGATCACGCCGGAAACCATAGAGAGGCTCGAAGCGATCCTTGCGGATTCGGTGAAGCTTGCCGAGAAAAATGATGTCCGGGGAGTAGCTGAATCCAACACGGAATTTCATAAACTGCTTTACAGCTCAACGGATTCAGAGGTGTTTGTCGAGCTCATCTTTCAATTGATCGACAGGATCAGATGGCTTCTCGCCATGGCCGTTGCCTCCCGGCTGGGTCCGGCAGAGGCATTGGATGATCACAGAAGGATAGTAGACGCTATCAGAAAAAGAGATACGGAGAAATTGAAGGAAGAGATAAGCGTGCATCTTCACCATGCGAAGGAGCGATATCTTTCCATAGCAGAGGTGCTGCTTTGAAGTTCCTGGGGAGATGATATGGACTTAGGCATTAGAGGCAAGGTTGCCGTCATTACCGGGGCCAGCGAAGGTATAGGAAAGGCGATTGCGGCGAAGATAGCGTTGGAAGGGGCAAAAGTGGCGATCTGCGGACGACGCCGGATTGAGATCGATCGCGCCGCTGATGAGATACGAGAGAGTGCGAACACCAACGATGTCATTAGTTTCAGCGGAGACATGTCTGATAAGAACGATGTCCGGACCTTTATGGAACAGGCAATAGAACGGTTTAAGACCGTTCATATACTCGTAAATAATGTAGGTCGCGCACAGCTAGGTCTATTCAACGATCTGTCGGAAGAAGATTGGCGTGCAGCATTCGGTGCCAACCTTGCAGCTGCGATCTATTGTACCAAGGCATCGCTTCCTTATATGAAGAAACAGCGATGGGGAAGAATTATCAACGTTGCTTCGATGTCAGGTAAAGAACCGACTGTCGGCACCATCTCATCGAACAGCGCCAAATCGGCATTAATAAGCCTCTCAAAGACCCTCGCAATAGAAGTGGCAAGGGATGGGATACTTGTCAATTGTGTGTGTCCGGGCCGGATCCTCTCGGCCCAGGCTTTGAGGCTTCAGTCCCCGGAAGAGAGGGAACGTATTGCATCCGCCAATATTCCGGCAGGAAGGTTTGGCGAGCCTGAAGAGGTTGCAAATTTAGTGGCCTTTCTTGCCTCTGAATGCTCGAGCTACATTGTAGGAACGGCGATCCTTGTAGATGGCGGGATGGCAAAAGGGCTGCACTAATGCAGCCCGTATAGCAGGGATGGATGTAAAGGGCGAAGGCGATCAGCTAATCACCCTTCATCGATATGTTAAAGGAGGGCTTCATGAAAAAGACAATTGGTTTTGTTGGCGTTGGAACAATGGGGAAGCCGATGGTGTTCAACCTGATGAAGGCAGGGTATCAACTGGTAGTTTATGATATCAACCCGAAGCCTTTGGAGGAATTAAAGCAGGGAGGCGCATCCGTTGCAAAGTCCGGTGCGGAGGCGGCAAGCAAGGCAGACGTGGTGATCACCATGCTCCCCAAGTCTGAGCACGTCGAAGCGGCGGTCCTGGGAGAGAACGGGGTTATCAAGGGGGTAAAGCCCGGCACGATAGTGATCGATATGAGCACCATAGACCCCAGCGTGGCAAAAAGAATAGCCGGGATACTGGACTCGCAGGGCGTAAAAATGCTGGACGCGCCGGTAACCGGAGGAGAAACCGGCGCTCAGGCAGCCACCCTTACGATTATGGTCGGAGGCGACGAGGATGCCTATAAACAGTGTCTCGATATCTTCAATGCTATGGGGAAAAACATCTTCTATTGCGGTCCCAGCGGAAATGGAGACATTGTAAAGGTGATCAACAACCTTTTCGGGGGCATTCACGCCATGTCGACTGCTGAAGCACTGGCGCTGGGCGTAAAGGCGGGGGTTGACTTCAAGGTGCTTTATGACGTGATCAGCGTCGGTACAGGGGTAACGAACTTTATGAAAAATTATTGCCCGATAAAGGCCTTCAAGGGAGATTTCGAGCCCGGATTCATGGCCGAACTCATGCACAAGGACCTTGGGCTGGCGGTCACGCTGGCCAAAGAAAAAGATGTGCCGCTGCTTATGGGAGCCCTTACATACCAGATGTTCACGCGCATAATGGCTGAGGGTCTCGGAAAAAAGGACTTTTCGATAACCGTCAAAACATTCGAGGACCTTTTGAACATCAAAATGAAGCTGTAATGAGGTGGGAACATGCTTCATGTGTCTTATAACAAAATCAAATCTTAGAAAGGAGGAAGAAATGAAACATTTAATACGGGTATTTATTATTTGTTTGGTTGGTTTGTTTTTACTGGCCTTTCTCTCTGCCAAACCTGCTGCCGCCCAGGTGAAACTGAATTACTCAATGTTTTTCCCTGCCCAGCATGCACACACGATCGCAGTGAACGAGTGGGCCAAGGAGGTCGAGAAAAGGACCAACGGCAAGGTTGTTATCACTGTTTTTCCCGGCGGCACGTTGACCCCTGCAGACCAGGCATACGACGGAGTGGTGCGGGGTGTATCAGACTTTGCGCTATGTGTCTTTGGATATTCGAGGGGGCGGTTTCCCCTTTCAGAGGTCATAGACCTCCCCTTGGGATATAAGAGCGGTCTTCAGGCTACGAGGCTCATAAACGAATTTTACGAGAAGTTCAAGCCAAAGGAGTTTGATAATGTGAAGCCCATGTACTTCCACGCCCACGGCCCGGGGATCATCCATACAAAAAAACCGGTAAATAAGCTTGAGGACCTGAAAGGCATGAAGCTTCGGTGCGGCGGCCTGATCACCAAAACAGTAATAGCCCTTGGGGCGACGCCCGTATCGATGACCCAGGGCGAGGCATACGATGCGCTGAGCAGGGGCGTCGTTGACGGCGCGATCGCGCCTTACGAAGTCCTGTACGGTTACAAACAGGGGGAGGTCGTGAAGTACACAACGGAATGCTGGGGCGTCGGCTACACCTCCGGGTTTGTTGTCGCCATGAACAAGGAAAAATGGAACTCCCTGCCGCCCGATGTCCAGAAGATCATAGAGCAGGTTAACAAGGAATGGATAGACAAGACAGGGAAGGTCTGGGACAACATCGATAAACAGGGAAAGGATTTTGCAATAAAATTGGGGAACAAGATCATCACCCTCTCTGACGCGGAAAACAAAAGATGGGCAGACAAGGTCAGACCTATCCTTGACGACTACGTGAAGGCTACCAATGCAAAGGGATTGCCCGGGACCGAGGCGATGAAGTTCTGCCTTGACCGGCTGAAATAGCTTCAGAAATAGCAACAGGGAACCGGGGGTTGTCTTTAACCCTCCTCCAGTTTTCCCCCTCGGTTCCCTATTTGAAGAACAAGATCGGGCTCAGAGGAGAATGGTTATGAACACCTTTTTGCGGACTATCGACAAGGTTTGCCGTTTTTTGAGCGCAATTGCCGGCACCGTCCTGGTATTTATGATGCTTTTGACTGTCGCTGACGTGATCATGAGGGCGGGGAACAGGCCTATTATGGGGACCTATGAGATAGTCTCCTTTTCGGGAGCGGTGGTTATGGGACTTGTAAATCCCTTGACGTCATGGATGAGAAATCATATCTTTGCCGATTTTCTCATCGACAGGTTCCCCAGGAAGACAAACAAAGCCTTCAGGATCTGTACACGGTGCCTGGCAATATTCCTATTCGTCATGATCGGATGGAACCTCATGACTTTCGGCGGGCACCTGAAGGAGGCCTCGGAGGTATCTTTTACCCTGGCAATACCGTTTTATCCGATTGCCTATGGGATAGGCATCTCTGCATTGATTCAATGCTTTGTATTTGTGGCGGATATTTTTCGGATCATAGGAGAGAACCATGAATGAGGTAATGGTAGGGATCATCGGGCTGGTTGTAGTGCTGGCTTTATTTCTGACGGGGATCGAGCTGGCTTTTGCCATGGCGCTGGTTGGAGTTGCCGGTTTTGCATACCTGGTTTCTCTCCCGGCCGCCCTGAACGTCCTGGCAAAGGATGTATTCAGCGTTTTTAGTTCTTACAGCTTCACGGTTGTTCCCCTGTTTATCCTCATGGGACAGATCGCATACAACGCGGGGATAGCCAAGGGGCTTTACAGCACCGCCTACAAGTTCATCGGGCATATCCCGGGAGGCCTCGCTATGGCCACCGTCGGGGGCGCCGCTGCCTTCGGGACGATCACCGGCTCCTCAAGCGCTACGGCGGCAACCTTTGCGAGCATAGCCGTTCCGGAGATGGACCGCTATAAATACAACAGGAGCCTCTCCGCGGGGGTCTGTGCATCCTCCGGTACCCTCGGTAGCCTTATTCCGCCGAGCGTAACCCTCATCGTATTCGGGATGATCACGGAACTCTCCATCGGCAAGCTTTTCACGGCAAGCATCATCCCGGGAATAATAGTTGCAGTATTGTTCGCGGTTGTTATCTATGTCTCCTGCAAGATCAATCCCTCCTGGGGGCCGGCGGGCCCTGCGGCCACGTGGGGGGAGCGAATCCGATCCTTATCAAGAGTCATATGGGTGCTCCTTATCTTCCTGGTCATGATAGGGGGGATGACAATAGGCCTGTTTACGCCCACAGAGGGAGGGAGCGTGGGCACATGTGCCATACTTCTTCTGGCTCTGCTTCAGAGAGACATCAATTTTAAAGGCTTCACAAAATCGGTTGTGGAGTCGATGATGATGGCATGCATGACCCTCATGCTTATTGCAGGCTCCACTGTTTTCGGTCATTTCCTGACAATCACCAAGATACCTATGCTTGCGGCTGACTGGCTTTCGCACCTTCCCATGCCTCCTTCAATGATCATGCTGATGATACTCATGTTTTATCTCGTCGGCGGTTCCTTTATCGACGACATGGCATTCATGGTGCTGGCGACGCCGATACTTTATCCGGCCGTGCTGAAGATCGGCTATGATCCGCTATGGTTCGGCATCATCCTTCATATCTTTGTGATGATAGGGATGATAATCCCCCCGGTGGCCCTCAATGTCTTTGTGGTGAAGAACCTGACGAAGATGGGATTCAACGAGGTCTACAAGGGGGTATACCCCTTTTTGACCGCCATGGTCGCTGCTGCCGTTCTGATGTTTTTGTTCCCTCAACTGGCACTGTGGCTCCCATCCGCTTTTGCGGCCCGCTAAATGAGTTTTGACAGGAACGATCGCAACTTGACAAGGCATTGGTTGCGATAGACAACAATAAAAAAGGAGACAATATGAATATTGGAGGGTATCTCGGGAAGATTCTGAGGGTCGACCTTTCAAAGGGCAGCACTTCCGTTGAAGAATTGGATCGGTCCTTCATAGAGAAATGGGTAGGCGGCGTCGGTTTTGGAGCGAAATTTCTGTACGATGAGGTCCCTCCGGGAGTCGAATGGTCAGACCCGGAGAACCGCATGATCTGGGCCTCTGGCCCTCTCGCCGGAAGCGGTGTTTACGGTGCAGGCACGTTCTGCATAGTCACCAAAGGCCCCATGACGAACATAGCGGGTTCGTCCCAGGCAAACGGCTATTTCGGCGCATACCTGAAGTTTTCGGGATACGATGCCATCATCTTTCAAGGGAAGGCGCCTTCCCTTGTCTACCTTGTCCTGAGGGAGGGGAAGGCCGAGATCAGGGATGCAGGTTTTCTGGCAAGAAAGGGTACGGGAGAGATGGAGGACCTGCTGCGAAAAGAGCTGGCTGCCGGTGAAAAGGATGTGAGCATCTACGGGATAGGGCCAGGGGGCGAGAGCTGTGTGCTTTTTGCATCGATCATCGGGGACCGTGGCCATGCGGCCGCACACAACGGGCTCGGTGCGGTTATGGGTTCGAAGAACCTGAAGGCGGTGGTTGCCTATCGCGGGAAACGGAACTTTGCCATTATAGACCAGGAACGAATGAAAGAGAAGAACGAAGCGCTTTTTGAGATCGCAAAGGTTGCCGGACCCATTTACAAGTGGGGAACCGGCGGAGGATTCTCATTCGTATACAACGGCGGCGCCCTTCCCGTAAAGAATTACACGACAAACATCTATCCCGAGCATGAGCGGATGGGCGGCCAATACATGAGGACTCACTTTGAGATCCGCAACAAGCCATGCTACATGTGTCCTGTGGCACACTGTAAGGAGGTCACGGTGACGGAGGGTCCTTACAAGGGGTTTACCGCAGAGGAGCCGGAATACGAGCAGCTCGCTGCATGGGGCCCTCAGATTGGCAACACAGAGCTTGGCGGGGTAGTCGTGCTGGCAAATGAGGTGGACAACCTGGGTATAGACTGCAATGAGTCCGGCTGGGTCATAGGCTGGGTAATGGAATGCTATGAAAAAGGGATCTTTTCGAAGGATGACCTTGATGGGATCGATATGACATGGGGCAACGTAGAGGCGGTAAAGGCAATGCTCAGGAAGATTGCCGCGCGGGAAGGGATTGGAGATCTCCTTTCTCAGGGTGTTATGCGCGCCTCCAGAAAGATCGGAGGAGAGGCTGCAGACTGCGCAATATACACCATGAAGGGCTGTACCCCGAGAGGTCACGACCACCGGGGTGGAGGAAGGTGGGCGGAGCTCATCGACACCTGTCTCACGAACACGAGCACCCTTGAATCTATCAGGGGGCCGCTTCAGCCGGAGATCGCGGGGCTCCCACCTGTGAAAGACGTTTTTTCCCATGAGGAGATGTCAACGGTCAATGCGAAGCTCAACGGAATCGCACAGTTTGAGGATTGTCTGGGGATCTGTCGACTTGCATCTCCGGACCCAAAACTGTTGCTCGAATGCCTGAATGCTGTGACGGGGTGGTCTCTGAGTTTCCAGGACATTTTTACCATAGGTCGCAGGGTGATCAACCAGTTGCGGATGTTCAATTTTCGTCACGGAATGAAAAAGGAGGATGAAAGACCGTCGAAACGCTACGGCTCCATCCCTACGGACGGACCTGCAGCGGGCAGAAACATCATGGAGAAATGGGATTACATCGTGGAGAACCATTACAGGCTGATGGGCTGGGACATTAAAACAGGCAAACCTCTTCCGGAAACATTAAAAGAAATGGGCCTCGAAGACCTTATCAAGGACCTTTAAGGAGAACGACAAGGATAAGGATTTTATGATTTCCCGTGATCTCAGAAATTTTTTCTTTCCACGTAGGATCGTGATCTTCGGCACCTCCCAGAATCCCAAAAATCTGGCCGGGGTCATCCCCCGGAACTGTGACAATTACGGGTTCAAGGGCGAGATCTACTTAGCAGGCCAGAGCGGCGGGCATATCGGCGATCGTCCAATATACCGGAACATAGAGGATATCGGGGTTGTCCCCGACCTTGCCGTGCTTCTTATCCCTGCCAAAAGCATACCGGCAACAATGACGGCCTGCGGGAGGATAGGGATCAAAAGCGTGGTGATCGAAACCGCCGGCTTCTCGGAGTTTGGCGACGACAAAAGATCCCTTGAGGCGGAGATTGTCCGCATTGCCGGGGAATGGGGTATGTCCGTCATGGGGCCCAATTGCATAGGCGTTATCAATATGGAAACCGGCCTTGCACTCCCCTTTGTGCCCCTCGATAAGCAGAAGGGCCCTGTCGGTTCTGTATCGGTGATCTCTCAGAGCGGCGGCATTATACGGGACATCCTCAAGCGTTCCGACCTGGAGAATCTTGCCCTTAACAAGGTTGTGAGCATCGGGAACAAATTGATGCTCGATGAGAGCGATGTCCTCGAATACCTGATCGATGATCCGGGGACGCTTATCATCGGTATCTACCTGGAGAGCTTCGGCAGCGGAAGGAGGCTCCTGGAGCTTGCAGGGTCCACAGAGAAGCCGGTGATCGTGCTGAAGGCAAACCGTACAGGGCCGGGCAGTGAAGCGGGCCGTTTTCATACCTCAGCCCTTGCGGGAAACGACGAGGTGGCAGATGCGGCCCTCCGGCGGGCGGGTGTGCTGCGGGCATCGACAACCGAGGAGATGATCAATTGGTGCAAGATCTTTACCCTGCCACTGATGAGAGGGCCTAACCTGATGGCCATGGCACGCTCCGGCGGACAATGCGTGCTGCTCGTCGATGCCGCTGCCCGTTACGGGCTGAGGTATGTGAACCTGCCTGAGGGGATTGTCGGCATGATCCGCAAGAACGTACGGGCAGGTGTGATCCGTCTCGGCAACCCTCTCGACGTCGGCGACATCTTCGATCTCGGCCTGTATAGAGACCTGATCGATCTTTCGCTCTCAAGGCAGGGCGTTGACGGATTGATCTTTTACCACGAGTTTGAAGGAGGACCGGGAGAATCCTGGGCGAGGCAACTGATCCATAACGCCAGGGAGTTAAGCGAGCGGCATGGAAAACCCGTTGCCGTCTGCATGGTGCCTGACAGGGAGAGCTACTTTGCAATGAGAGATGTCGCACCGTTCCCGATCTTTCCCGATGCCGACACAGCGACACAGGCATTGGCCGCGTCACTGCATCACTTCTCGCGCACGTCCGGAAAAGAGCACGCAGGATCACGGCGTCATTCCGCACAGGATGCCCGCTCAGGGAAAGAGGAACAGAAGGGGGCGCGGGCCGGGGGTCTTGAGAAGTCCGGCACCTCAGGCATCGTGGATGTTCGTGCCACCCTGGAACTCCTTGCGCAATATAATGTACCGCTGCCTGAGTATGCACTGGTCCGTAACGCCGAAGAAGGCATTGAAGCGGCGCGAAAGATCGGCTACCCGGTGGCGCTCAAGAAGACATCTCCATATGTCGTGCACAAGAGCGATCAAAATGCCGTAATCCTCGGCCTTGCCGATGAGGCCGCGCTGAGGCAGGCATTCAAGGCATTGCATGCTGACGAATACCTCGTGCAGCGGATGGTTCACGGCAGCTACGAGACGATAGTGGGATGCAGGAACGACCCGGAGTTCGGACAGGTGATCCTCTTCGGCATGGGAGGTATATTCACCGAGGTGCTGCGGGACACCACGATACGTCTGCTGCCCATCGGGCGGCCCGATGCCCTTGAGATGATCAATGAGATCAGGGGGTCGAAGCTTCTGCAGGGTTTTCGGGGGAGCGAGCCGGCCGATGTGGATGCCCTTGCGTCCTGCCTGGTCGCTGTATCACGCTTGCTTCAGGGGCATCCGGAGATCACGGCGCTTGACATCAACCCTCTTATAGCCTTGCCCTCAGGCCGGGGGTGCCTGGCAGTCGATGCCAGAATAGAGTGTACAGACACAAGGAGGTAATCAGGTCACAACAGGAGGAACATCTTTGCAGGGCATTAGAAGCAACTTTGAATAAATATCAAAAATAGGAGGGAAGAAAAAATGGAGAAAAACAAAATCTTTTTGGGAATGGCGATCATTGCTGCAGTATCTCTGGGGTTTTTGCTGGGAGGATTCACGGTCTGCCATGCACAGCAGACGGTCTTGAAGCTTGCGCACCAGTGGCCACAGGGAGATACAAGAGATAAGTGGGCGTCAGATTTCTGTACATTGCTCGGAAAGCACAGCAACGGCACTTTAGCCTGCCGCGTGCATGCCGGCGGCACGCTTATGAATCCAAAAACCCAGCCGGATGCTTTACGCCAGGGCGCCCTTGATCTTATGATATGGCATCCGGGGTATTCCGTTGGGAAAGCCCCTTTGCTTGGGA
>DIFC01000019.1:0-25715 GCA_002418945.1 Deltaproteobacteria bacterium UBA5758
AAGAATTAATTATGAGGCAACTGGGTTATTTGAACTTATGGTGTTCTTTGTTCTTCTCATAGAGGATCTTCAACCCCTTGAGCGTAAGAAATTCGTCCACCTCATCGATCGTTTCCGACCCCCTGTAGATAAGGCCGGCGAGCCCTCCGGTAGCGATAACGTATGGGTTGGTCTTTACTTCGTCCTTTATCCGCCTTACGATGCCGTCAACGAGGCTTATATACCCGTATGTGATCCCCGCCTGCATTGCGTGGACGGTGTTCTTTCCCACAAGCATCTTCGGCTGTACAAGCTCAACCCTCGGGAGTTTCGATGCCCTTTCGAAAAGCGCCTCAAGTGAGATCATAATCCCCGGAGCTATAGAGCCGCCGGCATACTCACCCTTCGGCGTTATATAGTCGAAGGTCGTTGCAGTGCCGAAATCTACTATAATAAGCGCCTTTTTATACTTCTCATATCCCGCGATTGCATTGACGATCCTGTCGGCGCCAAGCTCAGAGGGGTTTTCGTATGAAATGGGCATCCCTGTCTTTATGCCCGGCTCGACGATGATCGGCCTTATGCCGATATATTTTCTGCAGACGATCTCAAAAGGGATCAAAAGGGGCGGTACGACGCAGGAAACGATGGCGCTGTCTATCTGGCTCAGCTTTATCTTCTCGATATAGAGGAGGCTGTTCAGGAGGATCGCATACTCATCGACGGTCTTCTGGATGGCGGTGCTTAACCTCCAGTGGTTGACGAGCGTGCCGTTATCATACACGCCGAAGACAATATTGGTATTCCCGATATCGATGACAAGCAGCATTAGAAGTTCACATCTCCCGCAATGATCTTTTTTGTTTCACCATCTATATTGAGGAGCATTGCTCCGTCACGGTCGATCCCCTCGACGATCCCCCTGAAAGATTCCCCCATCTGGTTGATCTCAAGGGCCTTTCCTTTTATCGCTGCCCTCTCTTCCCAGACGCCGCATGTTCCCCCGGCGCCGTGCTGACTGAAGTAGCGATAATGTTTTTCCAAGTGGTTCAGTAGAATACCACACACGAGGGCCCTTTCATATATTTTTTTTGTCTCTATTGAGAGGGAAGTGGCCTTGTTTTTTATCTCTTTATCCACCTCTTCGGACCGCATATTGATGTTGAGCCCGATGCCCACGACAACGAACTTGACCATATCCGCCTCAGTGGAGAGCTCTATAAGGGTGCCGCAAACCTTTTTCCCGTTTATGAGGACATCGTTAGGCCATTTCAGCGAAGGAGTTATGCCTGACAGCTCTTTGATCGTATCATACACGGCGAGGGACGACAGGAAGGTTATGGGGTATACCAAGGAAGGGTGGATGTGGGGCCTCAGGAGAAGAGAGATATAGAGGTTTTTCCCAGCCGGCGAAAACCACTTTCTTCCAAGCCTTCCCTTCCCCGCGCCCTGTGATTCTGCCACAACACAGGTGCCTTCCGGTTCTCCTGAGAGGGCAAGCTTAAAGGCAAAGGCATTCGTCGAGTCAACAGTTTCCTTGTGGACCACCCTCCTGCCCGTCACATCTGTGATGAGATGCCTGTGGATCTCCCAGGAATAGAGCTTATCGGGTGTTCCTGTAATACGGTACCCCTTTCCTTTCGACTTCTGAAACAGGTAGCCGAGGCGCTCGAGGTGGTTGATATATTTCCAGACAGCGGTCCTCGATACATGGAGCCTTGACGCGATAAAATCTCCGGACACATAGTCTCCGCTCTCTCTGAGGAGTATTAGTACTTCTCCGATCTTATCCATTGTCGATCTTGTCGTAATGCGAAAAAAACATGGTGAAGGACGCTCTCCCCTGTGAGAGGGATCTTACGTCCGTTGAATATCCGAACATCTTTGTCAGCGGCGCATGTGCCTCGATGACCGTTATCTTGTCTTTCGAGGAAACATTCGTGATCTGGCATTTTCTGCTGTTCAGATCGCTTATGATGTCGCCCATGAACTCGTTCGGTGTCGTTATCGTAAGCGACATGACGGGAACAAGGAGGATAGGCGAAGCCTCGCCGCAGGCCTCCCGAAAGGCGTCGTAGGCCGCTATCTTGAGCGTCAGCCTGGCAAATTCCGGATTATTGAAGGTCGCGTCATTGATAGCAACCTTGATGTCCGTTAACGGGTAGCCCTTGAGAACCCCCATATTGGAGGCCTCCATAATGCCCTCCTCAATAGCGCCGGCAAGGGGGAACGCCGGGTGTTCTTCATTGATGCGAGATGTGACGATGATGCCTTGGCCGCGCCCGTTGGGTCCGATCTGCAAGGATACCCATCCTTTGCACTGAATGTTATTTATAAGTTTTTCAAAGGTATGCTCTTTCGTGAGAGCCCTTTCGATGCTCTCTTTATAAACAACCTGCGGCTTGCCGACGAGAAGCTCTATGCCGAATTCGTCCTTGATCCTTCTGATGATGACATCAAGGTGAAGCTCTCCCATCCCGGAAACAACGGTCTGATAAGCGTCTTCATCTGTTTTGAGGACGAAGGTCGGATCTTCGTCTGATATCTTCTGCAGCGCTATGAGGAGCTTGTCCTGGTCGATATTCCTTTTCGGCTCCACGGCAACGGAGATAACGGGCTGATATATCTCAATGGGCTCCAGAAGGATCGGCCTTGTCTTCGTCAGGGTTTGGCCGGTCGATGTCTCTTTGAGGCCGACGATCCCCACGATTGCCCCGGCCCTTGCCTCTTCAATGCGGTCCTTGTGATTCGCGTGGATCCTGTATATCCTGGAGATCTTCTCCCTCTTGCGGATATTTACGTTATAGACATCTTCGCCAACCTTCAGCACGCCGGAGTATATCCTGATATAGGTAAGCTTCCTCCCCTCCTCGATGACGATCTTGAACGCGAGGGCCGCGAGGTCCTCGCTGTCGCTGGCGCTCCTTTCCTCTATTTGGCCCGTTTCGGGATTTGCACCCTTCACAGGCGGAACATCAAGGGGTGAAGGGAGATATGCTACCACTGCATCAAGGAGCGGCTGTATGCCTTTGTTCCTGAGCGCCGCGCCGCACAGGACGGGCACGCAATTCAGCGAAATGGTGGCCTTTCGTATGACGCTGCGGACGATCTGCTCATCGATGTCTTTGCCTTCAAGGTAAAGCTCCATGATATGATCGTCAAGCATGGATAATTTTTCGAGCAGCTTTTCCCTCCAGGCATGGGCAGCCTGCCGGTATTCCTGGGGGATCGATATGTAGCTGTATGTAGCGCCGAGGTCGTCCTCATTCCAGGCAATGCCTTGCATGGTAATAAGGTCTACGACCCCGTAAAAGCCGTCTTCCCTGCCGAGAGGGATCTGGAGGAGAAGGGGATTCGCGCCGAATTTTTCAACGATCATATCGACGGCACGAAAAAAATCAGACCCGATCCGGTCGAGTTTATTGATAAAGACGATCCGGGGCACATGGTACTTATCTGCCTGGTGCCATACGGTCTCAGACTGAGGCTCCACCCCGCCTACGCCGCAGAAGACGGCTACCATCCCGTCAAGGACACGAAGGGACCGTTCTACCTCAATGGTAAAATCGACATGGCCGGGAGTATCGATGAGCTGGATCTCATTATCGTTCCAGTAGAGCGTTGTTACCGCGGAGGTGATCGTGATCCCCCTTTCCTGCTCCTGGGGCATGTAATCCATGATCGCCGTGCCCTCGTGAACCTCGCCGATCTTGTGTGTTTTTCCGGTATAATAGAGTATGCGCTCTGTTACCGTGGTCTTGCCGGCGTCAATGTGTGCGGCGATCCCGATGTTCCTTATTTTCGAAAGCCGTAACAGTTCTTTTTTCATTTCGCACAAGATATTGAACTATTATGCCGGAAATGTCAATAAATAAGGGGAAGTGTGAGGCGAGGCAGGGGGAAAGATAAATTTTGACAATATACCGGGCCTATGTTAAAAATACGGTCTATGGGTCTTCAGGTTTACAACACTATTTCGGGCAAAAAAGAGGATTTTCAGCCGGTAACGGACGGAAAGGTCAAATTCTACGCATGCGGCGTTACAGTCTACGACTATTGTCACATCGGCCACGCGAGAAGCGCCGTCGTTTTCGACACACTCTTCAGGTATCTGAGGGCAAAGGGATACGACGTCACCTACGTGAGGAATTTTACCGATATTGACGATAAGATCATCCGAAGGTCGCTGGAAGAGAAGATTCCCTGGAAAGAGGTAGGGGAAAAATATATAAGCGCCTTCTACGAAGACATGGATGCCCTCCGCATCCTGAGGCCCACCCATGAGCCTCGAGCGACGGAACACATAGACGATATGATCGAGCTTGTGGAGATGCTCCTCAAGAAAGGCCACGCATACCAGGCGGGCGGCGACGTCTATTTCTCTATCGAGAGCTACAAGGGCTACGGTCGGTTATCGAAAAGGCCGCTTGACGAAATGATAGCCGGTGCGCGGGTCGAGGTTGACGACAAGAAGAAGAACCCTCTTGACTTTGTGCTGTGGAAGGCATCAAAGCCTGATGAGCCGTCATGGGATGCGCCCTTCGGGAGGGGAAGGCCGGGCTGGCATATTGAATGCTCTGCCATGAGCATGAAATTCCTCGGCAACCCTTTCGACATCCACGGCGGCGGGAAGGACCTGATATTTCCCCACCACGAGAACGAGCGGGCCCAGACAGAGGCTGCAACGGACACGACGTTCGTAAAATACTGGATGCATAACGGCTTCGTCAACATAGACAAGGAAAAGATGTCCAAATCCATCGGAAACACATTGCAAATAAGGGATTTCCTCCGTGAATATCACCCCGAGGTGCTGCGGCTCTTTTTCCTGTCGACCCATTACCGAAGCCCTATCGATTACAATGAGAAATCGATCGAGGACACGAACAGCGCCCTTCATCGGCTCTACTACACCGTTGAGCGGGCCCTCGAGAGGATTAAAACAAGGGACGTGAGCCCCCTGCCGCATTCCGATGCAGATGTACTTGAAAAGGCATTCTATGAGGCGATGGACGATGACTGCAACACAGCCCTTGCCCTTGCCCATGTGTTTGAGCTTTCCAAGATGATCAATAAAATGGTCGACGAAGGTGATGAAAGCAGCGCCCCTCACATCGCATATGTGAATAACCTTTTTCTTTCCCTTGCGAACCTGCTCGGCCTGCTGAACGATGACCTGAATACATTCGAATCGCAGGAAAAGATGCGGCATCTTACCCGTGAGGGACTCCAATTGTCTTTATTGGAAGAAAGCATACGGGAAAGGACAGAGGCGAGGAAGAATAAGGACTATCAGAAGGCGGATGAGATCCGGAAGATGCTTCTGGAGAAGGGAATTATACTGCTTGATTCGCAAAAAGGCACGGACTGGCGGGTAAAGAACATATCTATTACGAAAGGAGAAAAATAGATGATAGAGGTGAGATTGCACGGAAGAGGGGGCCAGGGGGCAGTAACCTCTGCAGAACTGCTTGCCCAGGCGGCGATAGGAATAGGACAGTACGCCCAGGCATTTCCCAGTTTCGGTCCTGAACGGAGAGGGGCTCCGGTGCAGGCATTCCTGAGGATTTCGGAAAAGCCGATAAGGCTCCGGTCAAAGATATACAAACCGGATAACATTATAATCCTCGACCCCACGCTGCTGGGCTCTGTGAACCCCGCGGAGGGACTGAAACAGAATGGATTTGTCGTCATAAACTCGAACAAATCGGGCGATGAGTTGAAAAAGATATTCCCCGGCTACAACATTGCCATTGTTGATGCGTCGCATATTGCAAAGGAAGAGCTCGGCGTGCCGATCACAAATACGACCATGCTCGGTGCGCTTGTCAAGGCGACGGGCATTGTGGCGCTGGATGCCCTTGAGGGGCCTGTCCGCGCGCGTTTTGGCATTGTGGCCCAGAAGAACATCAACGCCTATACGCGGGCGTACAAAGAGACAAAGATAGTAAAGGCAAAGCAAGGCAAGTAAAGGCCCGCCTCTTTAAGCTTTTACACACAGCCTTTCATGGAAATTTCCGCCAACATAGTTGATATTCTCAACGGCACTATATTTCCTGGAACAGTAGAGACAAAAAATGGGATCATCTCGCGCATCGTGAGAGACGGCGGGAAATACGATAGTTATATCATGCCCGGCTTTATCGATGCGCACGTACACATTGAAAGTTCAATGCTGGTTCCCTCCGGCTTCGCACGGCTCGCGGTGCGGCACGGCACCGTCGCGACGGTCTCCGACCCCCATGAGATAGCAAACGTCCTTGGCATCGAAGGCGTTCACTACATGATCGAAAATGGAAGGTCTATCCCTTTCAAATTCTTTTTCGGGGCGCCCCCCTGTGTTCCCGCTACGCAGTTTGAGACGTCAGGCGCAACGCTCGATCCGGGCGCCGTAGAGGCCTTGCTGCAAAGAAAAGAGATCCGTTATCTGAGTGAAATGATGAACTTCCCCGGCGTCATCAACGATGACCCGGATGTAATGGCAAAGATAGCGCTTGCCAAAAAAAACAAAAAGCCTGTTGATGGTCATGCGCCCGGCCTCAGGGGCGCGGGGCTGGAGAAATATATCCGCGCCGGAATATCGACCGACCACGAGTCGTTCATGTATGATGAAGCAAAAGAGAAACTCTCTCTCGGCATGAACATCCTGATCCGGGAAGGCTCAGCGGCGAAGAACTTTGACGCCCTGAGCCCGCTTATTACGCAATACCCTTCGCAGTGCATGTTCTGCACCGATGACCTGCATCCTGATGACCTTGTCGGAGGGCATATCAACCGGCTTGTCAAAAGGGCTTGCGGTATGGGCATCGATACGATGACGATCCTGCGGTGCGCCTGCCTGAACCCTGTCCTGCATTATAACCTGGATGTGGGGCTTCTCAGAGAAGGGGACGATGCAGATCTTATTGAAATCGACAACTTAAGCGATATGAACGTGCTGAAGACCTATATCAGGGGACAGCTTGTTGCTGAAAATGGGGTATCGCTTATCTCTCAGGCAGACTCCTCTCACGTCAATAACTTCAGCGCCGTAGTGAAAAGAACCGGAGACTTTGCGGTTCGCAGCCGGGAGGGGAGGATCAATGTCATAGAAGCGATCGACGGCCAGGTGGTAACCGGCAGGGCCGAGGCGAGGCTCAATCCTAAGAACGGGTTCATTACATCGGACGCCAGGCAGGACATCCTCAAGCTGACCGTTGTGAACCGCTATAGCGACGCGTCTCCTGCCGTTGCCTTTGTCAGAAATTTCGGGTTGAAAAGAGGGGCGCTCGCGGCGTCTGTTGCCCACGATTCCCACAATATCGTTGCCGTAGGGGTTTCAGACGAAGATATATGCAGCGCAGTGAATGCGGTCATCAGGAACAAGGGAGGCCTGTCGATTGTGCACGATGACGTCACGAAGACGCTGCCGCTGCCGGTTGCGGGGCTCATGACCGATGACGACGGCTTTAAGGTCGCAGAACAATATTCAAGGCTGAGCGGTCTTGCGAAACAACTGGGGTCATCTCTCCACGCGCCGTTCATGACGCTTTCGTTTATGGCCCTGCTTGTCATACCGAAGCTCAAGCTGAGCGACAGGGGTCTTTTCGACGGCGAGACGTTTACGTTCACAGACTTTGATATAATAGCTCATGGCTCATAGCAAGACCCGTTCAACGTTCAAGGTTAAAAAAACAGATACCTGATGCTGGATACTGGTTACACGATACTCGATGGTCGATTATCGATAATCGACGCTGGTGGCTGTGTGCTGACTGCTGGCGGCTATCTACCGTTTTATTATTTCAATGAATTTCTCGACAAGAAGAGGGTCGAACTGGGTTCCTGAACATTTCCGCAATTCTGCGATTGCCTCCTCTCGCATCATTGCCCCTCTGTGCGGGCGGGGATTTGTCATGGCGTCATAGGCGCTAACAAGCGCTATGATCCTGCTCTCCAGGGGAATCTCTTCGCCCTTCAGGCCAAGGGGGTAGCCGTTGCCGTTCCACCACTCGTGGTGCTTGAGGATAAAGTCGGCAATATGGGCAAGCTCCGGCACCGCCTGGGCAATCCGGTGGCCGATATCGGTATGTTTATGGACCTCGAGGATCTCATCCTGGGTGAGGCATTCAGGCTTTAAAAGAATCTGCTCGTGGATGCCGGCATTGCCGATATCATGAAACTGTGCGAGGAGACGAAGGTCTTTGATCCGTTCTTCCGGCAGACCGAGGACGGTTGCGAGGGCAATGACCATTTCCAGAAAGCGTTCACGCGCTTCCCTCGTCATCCTGCCTTTTTCCTCAACCGTATCGATAAGGTTCCGGATGATCACGTTCTTGGCGCTTACGCTGCCGGAGAGCTTTTCTTTATACATGTTGTTGTCGGCTTCCCTGTAAAGATCTGAGACGCTCTTTGTATAGCCTTCCCGCACCGCGTATCCTGTGGAGACGCTTAAAGGCAGCTTCGGGTTTGTCGAGTTGTACGAGGCGATCGCATGCTTGATCCTTGCGCAGATGCTTTCCACCTTTGACCGGGGGCTGTTTGGAAGGAGTATGGCAAATTCGTCGCCGCCAACCCTCGCTACAACGTCGCTTTCACGAAAGGATCCCCTGAGTATCCTTGCCGCGGTCCTGATAAGCTCATCCCCCCTGTCATGCCCCAGCGTGTCATTGACAAGCTTCAATCCGTCGATGTCGCAGAGGATAAGGCCGACGAGATCGAAACGGCCGGTATCGATGCGGTGCATCTCCTCTTCGAAATAGGCGCGGTTGTAAAGACCGGTCAGCACATCGTGGAGGCTGAGATATTTTAGTTTCTCCTCTGTCTTTTTCAGTTCCGTTATCTCCTTCGAGACGACGGTCACGTACCTTGTCTTTCCTGTGAGCGGGTCCTTCACCGGGCTCAGCGTCCTCAGAAAATAACGGTCTGAATTGTTGTTTCTATGTTCATATTGGTGAGATTCTCCTGTTTCAAAGACCCTTGTCACAACATTGCGAAACTCCCTGGAGCCCTCGAAGGTATGGAAATTGTCATAGTGCTTCCCGATGATGGCGTCCTGAGGCAGGCCGAGGCCTGCCAGGGCCTTTTCATTGACAAAGACATACATACAATCCGCATTGACCATATAGACGGCATCATCCGTTGACTCCACGATGAAGCGGTATTTTTCCTCTCCTATGCCGGTTTGATCCGCTGTGCAGGAGGTGTTCCCGTTATCGGCGAATATCTTACCGGGGTTGAGGATGCCCTTTGGGTCAAAGGCCTTTTTTATCCTTTTCATCAGCGCTATCTCTGCGTTGCTCATCTGAAGGCCCAGGTAGTCCTTGACGGTGATGCCGACGCCGTGCTCGCCCGTCAGGCTGCCGCCCATCTCTATGGTCTTTTTATAGACCTTCTCCAAAATATTGTACGCCTCGTCCAGTTCGGCGAAGTTTCGGCGGCGGTGCATTATCGTTACGTGGAGGTTCCCGTCCCCCGCGTGCCCGAAGGTGGCGATGCTGATCGCAGGGTCATGTTCGATCTCCCCGATAGCCTTTACGAGAAAAGGCAGCTTATAGCGGGGCACCACCACATCTGCCTCGAGGTGATCTTTCTTCTTTGCCTTCAGGGCAGGGAGCGCCTCACGCCTCGTGATCCAGAACCGCTCAGCCTCCTCCTCGGTTGCCGCGAGCCGTGCCTCTGTGACGCCCTCGAAGCTGCCGCACAACCCGAGGATCTCCTGCGCCTCGTCGCCCGCAGCGCCTTCGTGGTGGCCGTCCACCTCAATGAGGACCAGTGCGTCGGCATCGCGCTTCAAGGGCGTGTTGATGTAGTCGGCGATGGCGTTGATCGTCATGTTGTCGACAAGCTCCATGGCGCAGGGAATGATGCCGGCCCTGAAGACTTCTACAACAAGGTCCGCGGCGTGGACGAGGTTGTCGAGGTAGAGGATGATGGTCTTTCTTACCTTTGGCCTGGGAAGGAGTTTGAAGATGATCTTCGTGATGATCGCGAGAGTCCCCTCGGAGCCGACGAGTATGGCCGTCATGTCGTATCCGGTAACGTTCTTGACGGTCCTGCGGCCGACCTCTATCACTTCGCCTTCAGGAAGTACGGCCTCAAGGCCGAGGACGTAATCACGCGTTACGCCGTACTTCACGGCGCGTGTGTATCCGGCGTTCTCTGCCACATTCCCGCCCAGGGTGCTCTCGACGGTGCTTGAAGGATCAGGCGGAAAAAAGAGGTTGTGCCTGCGCAGTTCCTGCTGGAAGTCGCTGGAGATCACGCCCGGCTCTACCACTGCCAGCATATTTTTCTCGTCGATCTCGACGATCCTTTTGAACCGGAGCAGGGAAAGCACCGCTCCGCCCAAAAGCGGGATCCCGCCCCCGGAGAGCCCTGTCCTGCCGCCCTGGGGGGTGACGGGAACGTCGAACTCCCAGGCGAGCTTCATGATCTTCGAGACTTCTTCGGTCGTTTCAGGCAGAAGGACTACCTGCGGCATGGACTGTCTTTCCGTCGCATCATAGGAGAAATGGGAAAGCCCTTCCTTGTCGAGGATGATCTGATCGTCTTTTAAGAATGTCCGGAGGCCGGCGGCAAATGAATCAAGATCCATCGCACAATTATAACCAAGCAATACGCAACTTTCAACCGGGATCTTCAATTACCGGGGCTCACGTCGCCCCCTCCAGCAGCAAAGCTGCCGGAGCCACCCCCTCGCGCTCAAGAATTCGCTACAAAATAATATAGGTCCGATAGGTCATATAAGACTTATATTCTACTCTCAGCCCTCTGCTGCTTTTCTTTCGGGGCTCACGTCGCCCCCTCCAGCNNAGCAAAGCTGCCGGAGCCACCCCCTTCTCGCCCACTGTGTGCTGGTATATGGTCGCTCGCTGTGTCCGCTTTGGAACTTTTGCTTCGCAAAAGACCAAGCTTCCTCGCCTCACGACGGTTTGCTAAAGGAACGGTTTCATTGCGAGATCAGTTTCGAGCAACAAGCCCGACACTGTGCTAATGACTTATCCGGGTTAATAGTGTTTATCTGCCCACTCTTCCCTCGAAGGAAAGGGGTATATCCCGCCACATCTATGTCAGGATTATAGGAATTCCCTCTCCTGGAGGGAGAGGGTCATAGCAACAACGTTNNCCCTTCGCGGGAGAGGGTCAGGGTGAGGGGGCATAATCACGCTGTTTCTACCCTCTGATACCCCACGCTGCTTGTGGCGGGGTAGTTTATTTTTACGGCATCAGTTTTGAGCGGATGAGCCTGATGATCCTCCCGATCTCTTCCTCGGAGGCCCCGGAGACATTGACCTGGTTTCCTTGAATATATGGCTGCAAAGCTGCGACGATGTCCTGCGTCAGCCCGCCGTACTGGCCTATGAAGGAACGGAGTCTCGATGAGAGGCTGAAGGCGAGCTTGCCTTTCGGCGAAAGGGCGAGGTATTCATCGATGACCTTCAGCATCTTTGCCCTGTCTTCCGGCAGTCTTCCGCTCACATCCAGCAGGTTTGATGCGCTGTCGCTTATCATTACCGTATCGGTTCTGATATTTTCAACGAGCACCCGTATCTCCATAACAACCTGCTCTTCCGTGGCCTCGGTGAATTCCCCCTTCGCTGCCGCCTCTGCGAGACCTGTTCTGGGAAAGATCTCGAGGCTCCGTATGCGCACATAATCCGGCCTCGCCTCGGTGAGCACCCGCGCCGTATCCGCGGCATGCTCCGCAGACCATTGCGCGCCGCCCAGTCCGGGCATTATGTATACCGAGGGAGATATGCCTGCCTCCCTTGTCTTGCGACATGCGATCACGTGCTCTTCGCCGGTAACCCCTTTTTTCACGAACTCAAGCACCCTGTCGTTCCCGCTTTCAACGCCGAAGTGGATACGGTCCAGCCCTGCCTCCCGGAAGGCCTTCATCTCCTCCTCCTTCCTCTTTACCGCTGATTGCGTCCTGCCATAGACGGTAAAGCGGTTGAGCGTGGGGAACCTTTCTTTGATATAGCTTAACGCCTCTGCAAAGAAATCAGGAGAGAGGAAGAGGGAGTCTGAATCACCGAGAAAGCATGTCTGTGCGCCATTCATCCTCCAGGCAAGGAGGTGGTATATGCTATCTTCCAGCGTGGGCTCGTTTTTGAACCAGGCTGAGAACCACGTGGAGTGTTCATCTTCATCACCGGGCCCGGCGGCTCCCCTCTTCTTTTCCGTCTTCAAGCTTCTTTTCTCGTGCACCGTACCTTTCTTCCCCGCCTTTGCCTGCGCGATCTTTATCTCAGCGATCAGCCTTTCCGCTTCCCGATAATTGCCGTCTTCTGGTGAAGGCATACCGGAGGTGTAACGTGTCAGCAGGTCGTCGATCTCTTTTGCCCTGTCGACATCCTGTTTCACCCCTTCGATGCTTCTCCTGCTGAACGTCACCCCTTCTTTGTAGACCGGGCAGAACATGCACCGGTTCCATCCGCAGTTCCGCGTGAGCCGGAAGGTGAGGCTGAAATTCTCTGTAGGCGGCCGTATTGAACATATCTCAAAGGGCTTAATCTTCGTTAGATCTATTGCTATGGAGCACCTCCAAATAAATCATCAGATGTATGATCGTGCTGATCGATGAAAGCTGACAACTGTCAGCCCTCTAAACGTATGTAATGTCTGTCGGAGAGTCCGTCACGCGCTCAAGCCCGTTCTTTCTCACGATAAAGTCAACCTCGATGCCGACGGAGCCTTCCCCCGGGAAGATGAATTTCGGCTCGAAGGCGAAGACCATGCCTTCCTGGAGGATGATCTTGTGCCGCGGGGTGATCACGGGGAGTTCGTTTATCTCAAGGCCCAGCCCGTGGCCGATGAAGCCTACCTTTCCCTCGCCGTAGCCCATGAAATATTCGTAGAGCCCTTCATGCTTTGTCCTGTGGAGGGCCTTCATGAAGACCTCGGTCCCGTCTACGCCTTCCTTTGCAATATCGATTGTTTCTTCGATGATCTCCCTGGCCACGGCATGTCCTTTCAGATAGATGTCCTTTAATTCTCCTATTGCGTAGGCACGGGTTTCGTCAGTAATGTAGCCGTTGTAGCCTCCGCCGTAATCGATAAGAAGCGGGATACCCTTCTGAACCTTGTTGACAGAAGGTCCCTGGGCAATGGCATGGGTGGTGCCGGCCCCGGAGATGGGGACGTCGGCGCCCGATACGACGGTGCCTGAAAGGCCGTGGGTAATGTACATATTCATCATCTCCTGGTTAAGCCCCCGCATCCGCAGAAACCCCTGGTGGCCATGCATCCTGCCTTCAGATTCAAGCATCGCGGCTATGTCAACCTCCCGCATGCCTTCCTGGATGATCTCTTTTGCCTTCTCAAAAACGTGGGAGACAATCTCTCCTGATCGCTTGATCTGCCGTATCTCGAAAGGGCTCTTGATCAGCCGCAGGTCCCGTATCAGCGGCCAGGCATCGACGGCGTTATCGTAGCCCAGGATGTTCTTCCATCGCTCGAATACGAGCACCGGCAGGACATCAAGCTCCATGCCGCACCTTCCGCCCAGCATCCCGAGATCGCCGAGTATATTCTTTATGTCCTTGTCCCTCTTTATCGGGGTGATCTCAAGGGGTGTCTCGGCCTCGGCCCTCGCGAGGCTCTTCTCCACAAAGAACACCGGATCCCTGTCGACGGACACGGCAAGGACACCTTTCTGCAGGGTGCCGGTGAAATAAAAGAGGTCAACGTTCTGGAGGATGATCGCGAGATCGATCCCCTGTTTTTCCATCCTCTTTTTCAGCTTATCGATCCGCCCCTGTATCTCTTCTTTCGGCGTCAGCTCAGCGACGTTTAAGCTCTTCAACATAGTTGATGACCCTCCCTGCGACTTCCTCTTTTCTGATCTTCTGAGAATCTTTTTCATTTCTTAGCTTTATCTCGATGAGGCCTTCTTTCAGGTTCTTCTCCCCGATCGTTACGCGGAGCGGTATGCCGATGAGGTCGCAGTCCTTGAACTTCACACCGGGCCTCTCGTTCCTGTCATCCATCACGGCGTCGATCCCCTTGCCGAGAAGTTCCCTGTAGATGCTGTCCGCGACTTCCATACTCTCCTGGTGGGAGCTGTTGACGGGCAGGACATCGACCTCAAAGGGCGCGATCGCCATGGGCAGGATCATGCCGTTGCCGTCGTTGCCCTGCTCGATCGCCGCGGCGAGTGTCCTGCCGACGCCGATGCCGTAACAGCCCATGACCATCAACTGCTCCTTCCCGTCCTTGTCGAGAAAGGCCGCGTTCATCGCCTTGCTGTATTTCAGGCCCAGCTTGAAGATGTGTCCCACCTCGATGCCCCTTGTGGATGTCAGCGTGCCGCTGCACCGCGGGCATCTGTCGCCGGCAACGGCGACCTTGATGTCGTAAAAGCCTTTTACCGTGAAGTCGCCGGTGTTTATGCCGGTAACGTGCACGTCCTTCTCGTTTCCGCCGACGACGAAATCCTCCATGTATGCCACGTCCTTATCTGCATAGAGGGGAATGGACAACCCGATCGGCCCCGAGAATCCGAGGGCCCCCCCCGTAGCGTCCTGGATGGTATGTTCGTCGGCGAGATCGCAATATTCAAGGCCGAGGATGTTCCTGAGCTTCGTCTCGTTTATCTCCCTGTCGCCCCGAATAAGTACGCCGAGCGTTCCTTTATCCGTTTTGTAGATGATCGTTTTTAGAAGCTGCTGTGCGGTTACGCCGAGGAACGACGCAACCTCTTCGATCCTCTTCTGGTTCGGCGTTTCAACGCGCTTATAACCGCCCTTCCTGGTTGAGACGGGCTGTTCCGCAGCCCCCACCTCGGCGCGTTCGAGGTTTGCCGCATATCCGCAGGTGTCGCAGGAGATGATGACGTCCTCGCCGGTCTCCGCGAGGACCATGAACTCGTGGCTGAAGCTGCCGCCAATCTGTCCCGTATCGGCCTCCACGACCCTGAACCGGAAGCCGCACCGCCTGAAGATGTTCATGTAGGCGTCGTACATGTCCATGTAGCTCTTTTCGGCGCCCGCCTCGTCGGCATCGAAGCTGTATGCATCCTTCATGGAGAATTCGCGGGAGCGCATGACGCCGAAGCGCGGGCGCATCTCATCCCTGAACTTTGTCTGTATCTGGTAGAGGGTAACGGGAAGCTCCCTGTAGGACCTTACTTCGCGCCTCACGAGGTCGGTGACGACCTCCTCGTGCGTGGGTCCGAGGCAAAGCTCCCTGTCGTTCCTGTCTCTGAAACGGAGCAGTTCCTTTCCATATTTGTCCCACCGCGTGCTTTCCACCCAGAGCTCCTTAGGCTGGACGCCAGGCATGAGTATCTCCTGGGCGCCCTTCTTGTTCATCTCCTCCCGTATGATGCGCTCCACCTTGCGCAGAGACCTGAGGCCGAGAGGGAGCCAGGTGTAGATGCCCGACGAAAGGCGCCTGATGAACCCGCCGCGGAGCATGAGCCTATGGCTTACAACTTCAGCCTCCTTGGGGTCTTCCTTTACCGTGGGGATGAACATCCTTGAGAATAACATTGGTAGCTCCTTGTAGAAAGATAGCTGTTAGCGGCAGCTTAAAATTACTTCATAATAGGCGGTTAATCAAGGGTTTTTGACAGAGAGTAAAAGGGACGTTCTTAAGAAATTAAATAACTTTTCCTTTCTTCCCAAAGCTTTTGTAATTGGTTATCCATAGCCATTCATTTAAAAGGCAACACAATATACTCTGCTAATAGTTACATTAGAAAGCACTCTGCGAATAAACATAATGGAATATTATGTTGCATGATAACCCCTTTTTTATCAGCCCAATAGTTATTTAATTTCTTAAGAACGTCCCTTTTGTTTTGATTTTGTTTTGAAAAGGTTCCGATATTTGCTGTACCCTTCTTTTTCCAGGCTGTCCCTGGGAATAAACCGCAACGCCGCTGAATTGATGCAATAACGCAGCCCGGTAGACCTAGGTCCGTCCTTGAACACATGGCCCAGATGCGAGTCCGCGTGTTTGCTGCGAACCTCGGTCCGTACCATGAGAAGGCTGCGGTCGGTTTTTTCAACGATATTTCCCGGCTCCAGCGGGCGGGCGAAGCTTGGCCAGCCGGTCCCGGAATCAAACTTGTCGGTGGAGCTGAAGAGCGGTTCGCCCGATATGATGTCAACGTAAATGCCCTCTTCGTGATTATCCCAATATTCATTTTCAAAAGGCGGTTCAGTGCCATTCCGCCTGGTGACCTGGTATTGCAAGGGAGTCAGGCGCTTGCGCAGCTCCGCGTCATCGGGGATCGCTTTCGTCTCCTCCCAGACGTCTTTCAGGAACCGGTCGCGTCCCGATCCCGAGCGATACCACTGGTAACGGGCCAGATCCTTTTTGTAATAATCCTGGTGATATGCTTCGGCCGGATAGAAGGAGCCTAACGGGAGGATTTCGGTACAAACCGGTCTTGTAAAGGGTCCGGTAGCGGCCAGATTTTTCTTTGAACGTTCAGCCGTTTGACGCTCTTCTTCGGTTTCATAAAAAACGGCAGTGCGATACTGGGCGCCCCGGTCTGCAAACTGACCGCCCGCATCCGTGGGGTCTATATGACGCCAAAATACGTCCAGCAGTTTCTCGTAGGTGATCTTCTCAGGGTCATAAATGACCTTCACTGCCTCTACATGCCCCGTATTACCGTCGCAAACCTGCTCATAGGTTGGATTCGGAACACTGCCTCCGGTATAACCTGATATGGCCTCTATGACGCCATCGACCTTTTCAAAATCCGATTCCATACACCAGAAACAGCCTCCGGCAAAAACGGCTGTTTTTGTTTTCCGTGGTTCTTCGTCCATCCTGCCCTCCATTGAGTGAACCAAGCCTTTGACCTGATGAAGGCTTGCTATTGTTATTGCCGCCAGGATCAGTAGTAAAACCGTTGTCTGCTTCAGAGGCCACCTCCACTTTTCATCTACAGACACAAAGTAATCATCAGTTGGGAATTGTCAACCGCATTGTGTACTACGTTGTATTATGTTAGGATAAGGATGCTGTGAAGGAAAAACTGCGAAAAGGGGTCAGCAGGAGGGATTTCATAAAGATCGGCGCTGTTGCTACAGCCGGCGTGCTGATGGGGGTTGCGCGCATCGAGTCCTCGGTGCCTACCGCCGATACGGTATTCGTGAACGGCGCGGTGATCACCGTGGACAGGTCCGACGCGATCGTTCAGGCCGTGGCGGTGAGGAACGGGACGATCCTCGATGCAGGAACAAGGGAGGCGGTCTCGCACTATATCGGGAACACCACGAAGGTGATAGACCTCGCCGGCAGAACCATGACGCCGGGCCTCATCGACTCCCACGCGCACCTTCCACATTTCGGCGCCAGGGAACGCAACATGGTCAAACTTCAGGGTCTGGAGACCAAAGAGGAGGTCCTCGAAAGGCTTGCGGAAAGGGCGAAGAAGACGCCGCCGGGAAGATTTATCTCAGGCTGGGGTATTGAGAGCAACGACCTCGCATTTCTGAACCGCCGCGACCTTGACAGGATAACAACTGAGCATCCTGTGCTCGCTGTTCACACCGGGGGCCAATGGGGATTTGCTAACAGCTATGCCCTGAAGGCAGCCGGCATCGACAGGTCCACGCCAAACCCGCCGGGAGGGCTGGTAAGGAAGGCTCCGAACGGAGAACCAACAGGGCTTCTCATCCACTACCCGGCGCTCTACCTTGTACGGAGGATCGCCCCTCCCTTGAGCGATGAGGAGATCGACAAAAATATCCGGCATTCCGCCATGCTCTATGCCGGCGACGGCGTTACAACGGTGCAGGACAACTTTTTTGATATGTCGGAGGTGAGCGCAAACAGGCATGCGGGCGTTTATCTCGGACAGGCATTATCGGGAAGCCTGCCGGTACGCGTCAAGATTTGGCCCTACATACCGAGCATCCGCGAGGCGTCCTTTGCGGTGCGGGAACTGCTGCAATCGCAGACCCCGAGGCCTGACTCGCCCTTTGCCGATGTGATCAGATATAAAAACGACAATCCTGAAGGATTTGCCAGGGTGTGGGGCGGCATGAAGTTTGCCATTGACGGCGGGGGCCCGACCTCTTTGTGGTACAGGGGCGAGCGGGGCATCACGCTGCATTCAACGGAAGACCTCCATTCGATGGTGAAGCTCTTCCACCAGGCGGGCCAGCAGATAAGCGTTCACGCCGTCGGGGACAAGGCGGTCGATATCATGCTTGATGCCTTCGAGGAGGTGCTCAAGGCACCGCCAAGGGGGGATTGCCGCCACCGCATCGAACATGCCATATGCCCGCAAACAACCGCTCTTGATCGCATCAGACGTCTCGGCATTATCATTTGCACACACCCCCAGTGGATGTACCTGTGGGGAGAGAAGATGGGGGGTCTGAAGGGCCAAAGGGTTTTCCCGCTGAGGTCATACATGGGGCAGGGTATCCCCGTCGCCATCGGGGCGGACCCGCCGGCATTTTCCCTGTGGCAGCCGCAATACGCCCTCTGGAATGCGGTGGCAAGGACCACGAAGGGCGGATATCATTTTACCCCAGAGGAATCGATATCAATAAAAGACGCCTTGTGGATGCAGACCATGGGCAGCGCCTATGCGGCGTTTCAGGAAAAGGAGATCGGCTCCATCGAAAAAGGGAAGAAGGCGGACCTGGTCGTATGGGACAGGAATTTTTATACGATACCCATCAATGAGATAAAGGACGCAAAGGCCCTCCTGACAATGGTCGGCGGCAAGGTCGTCTACGAGCGCGATCCGGCAAAGCAATAGCCCGACGCCGAGCTCAGGAAAGATCTTCCGTGAAAATGCGGTATTGATTGCGGCCGGACTGCTTGGCCCTGTACATTGCGTAGTCGGCATGCTGCATCAATGTCTCAATATCTACGCCGTTGTCCGGGTAAATGGCAATCCCCATGCTTGAGCCGACAGCGACCCTGTGCCCGTCTATCGTAACGGGCGACCGGATGACGTCCAGGATCTTCCCTGCGAGTATTGCCAGATCATCTTTGTTCATAACCTCGGGGATGACGACAATGAACTCGTCCCCGCCGAGACGGGATACGGTATCGTGTTTGCGGAGAGCGCCCGTGAGCCTGTCGGCTACCGCCTTCAATAAGGTATCACCCGCTGCATGCCCCAGAGTGTCGTTGACCTCCTTGAACTTATCGAGGTCAAGCATCATAACGGCCAGCTTCCTGCCCGCACGCTGTGCCTGCGCCAGGGCCATGGTGAGACGGTCATTGAGGAGTATCCTGTTCGGCAACCCCGTCAGGGCGTCGTAGTAGGCAAGCTGCCGTATCGTCTCCTCCGCCTGTTTGCGTTCGGTGACATCGCGGAGCAGTGCGAGGACGACAAGCTCGCCATCGTAGGTCATATGGGTCATGGAGACCTCTATGTAGAGCGACACCCCGTCCTTGCGTACTACCTTGAACTCATGCAAACGGGGTTCCTGGAGCGCAGATTCCCAGTTCCCTATCTCCCCGGTCAGCCTTTCCCTGTCCTCATCGTGGGCAATGCAATTGACGTGGTTCCCCACGACATCCTCAGCACCTGCGAATCCGAACATCCTCACAAAGCGCTGATTGACATAGCGGTATAGATCGTTTTTGATGATGGCAACGCCGTCGTTGGAGCATTCGATGGCGATCCTGTATCGCTCTTCCGATTCCCTGAGCCTCTTTTCCGTTCTGTGCATACGCTCCATTGCCCTGATGCGGGCGAGGAGCTCTTTGTCGCTTACGGGCCGGACGATATAATCGTCGGCGCCCACGTCAAAGCCGGTCGTCTTCATTTCATCCGTCGCGGGCGTGGATGAAAGGTAGATCACGGACACATCATCGAAGCCAGGCGTTGACTTGATGTGCCTGCACACATCGTACCCGAACGTATCGGGGAGATAGACGTCAAGAAGAACGATGTCAGGCTTGTCGGCGGCGATCATCTGCAGGCACTCATTGCCCGTCGTCGCCTCTTTCACCTCGTAGCCGGACGATCCGAGGAGGCGTACGACCTCCTTCAGGATGCGGATGTTGTCCTCGACGACAAGTATCTTCGTCGTGTTTTTCATCGCACTATTCTAACAGGACAAAGGCGTCGAAAACAAATGAATTTGTTCAGGGACGTGTTCAGGGACGTTGGTAATTTTTGTAACTAACTTACCGCCACCGGAGATATATGTTTGCCGCCTAAATGGTGCGTCAGTATGTCGAATTGAATGTTGAGGTATCAAAGATGATAAAAAGGAAGAACATATCATGAGTAAGTTACAGAAGTTACCAACGTCCCTTTGGTGGTCCCTTTGGTGCCTTTGGTGCTATTTCCTCACCACATGTATTGCTGTGGCCTTGAGAGAGGCCGCGACATCGGATCCTTCACAGAGCGATAAGGCATCGACGGCATCCTGCGTAATATAGGCAACAAGGGGAAAGCCGCAATCGAGCTCCACTTTGTGGAAGAGCCCCATGGGGACTATCCTTTCGATCGTCCCCCGGAATGTATTCCTTGCGCTGGTTGTTTCTGAAGGGTTTATGGAGAGAGTGACGTTCTCTGGGCGGATGCAGAGGATGAGGTTCTCGCCGATGCCGTAATCTCCTATGACCGCAACCTCATGCCCCAATACGGAGACCGTCACGATCCCTAACTTTTTCCCTGTAACCTTTCCCTTCAGGATGGTCTCCACTCCCACAAAAGAGGCGACGAACTCGTCCGCAGGGTGGTTCATCACATCGTCAGGCGCGCCTATCTGGAGTATCCTTCCTTGATTCATCACCGCGATCCTGTCCGAGAGGCGGAGCGCCTCGATCCTGTCGTGGGTGGCGAATATAGCGGTCGTTCCCGATTCGTCCAATATCCGCTCAAGGTCTTCGATCAGCGATTCGCGGGTAGGCGGGTCAAGGGCAGAAAAAGGCTCGTCGAGAAAAAGCATGTCAGGTTTTACCGCGAATGCCCTGGCAAGGCTTGTTCTCTGCGCTTCACCTCCAGAAAGCGTCCTCGCGGACCGGTCGCTGAGATGGCCGATCCCGAACCTTTCGAGGTTCTCCTTCACGGATCCTTCGATCTCCTGCCTGCCGATGCTGCGGAACCGCAACCCGGCTGCTACATTTTCGAAAACAGTGGCATTGAACAGAAGGGGTTCCTGGAAGACCATGGAGATCCTTCTTCTGTATTGACTGACGGGAAGTTCGCGGCCCACCTGTTTTCCCTTGAATATGATGGCCCCCGAGAAAGATTTGAAGAGGTGGCAGAGGGTGACAAGGAGCGTTGACTTTCCCGCCCCGTTGGGTCCTATGAGGGCAAGCACCTCACTCTCCTCAATATTGAGATGGAGGACGTCAAGCAGCTGTGCCCCGGCCCTCTCGACGCGGAGGCCTTTCGCTTCCAGTATTGATGTCATGCCCTACCTTTGCCTCTCTTTCTGCTGGATGTGAGTGAGAATGAGATTAATGAAATAGGCAAGCAAAAGCAGGATGATGCTCAGCGCGATCGCAACGTCGAAATTCCCCCTGCTTGTCTCCATGACGGTTGCCGTTGTGAGTACCCGCGAGTATCCCTTGATGTTGCCGCCGACCATGATTGAGGCGCCGATCTCCGATATGACCCCTCCGAACCCTGCCATCACTGCCGCAAGCAGGGAAAGCCGGGCCTCTTTGATGAGCGTCCAGACCATCTGGAGACGCGTCGCGCCGAGGGCCAGGATCTGAAGGCGGAGCTTCCTGGGGAGCTGCTGCATGGCCGCAACGGTGATGCCCATCACGATCGGCGTCGCGATGATGGACTGGGCGATGATGATGGCCAGGGGCGTGTAGAGGATGCCAAGGAATCCGAAGGGGCCGCTCCGCCAGAGAAAGATGGTCACGAAAAGGCCCACAACAACAGGGGGGAGCCCCATGCCGGTATTCACGAGGCTCACCACGATCCTTTTGCCGGGGAACTCATTGAGGGCGATCATTGTCCCCGTCGAAACGCCGATAAAGATACTGATAATGGTTGCAAGGCCGGATACCTTGAGGGACAGGATGGTAATATCCAGCACTTCACGGTCGAGGGTAAAAAGAAGGAGAAACGCCTTTTTTATCCCTTCAAGGATCAGGTCCACCTTAACACCTCACATATTCAGCCGTCAGCCGTCAGCTTACAGCTGATTCCCCCTTCCCCTCTATTTTCCCAAGTCCTCCACCTTCTTCCCGGCGTCGGGGAAGAAGAGCGGCGAGCCGAACTTGTCTACACCAAAGGTCTTGATGATCTCCTGAGCTTCCTTGGAGACCATGAAACCTGCAAATGCCTTTCCACCGGGAGCGTTGACCTTGGGGAACTTTGCGGGGTTCGCTTCGATCACATGGTAGATGTTGAGAAGGATCGCATCGCCTTCCGCCAATATATTGAGGTCAAGGTTTTTCTTCAGGGCAAGGTATGTGCCGCGGTCGGCGAGCGTATAGGCCTTTTTCTCAGAGGCAACGTTGAGGGTCTGCCCCATGCCGAGCCCGGTCTGCTGATACCACTTCTCTCCTTCATATTTTACGGCAGCCGCCTTCCATATTGTCTTCTCCTTCGCGTGGGTCCCGGAGTTGTCCCCTCTTGAAAGAAAGAGGCTCCCCGTTGTGGCGATCTTCTTGAAGACCTCTGTGGTGGCCTTTATTCCCTTGATCTTTGCGGGGTCTGCCGGCGACCCGACAACGATAAAGTCGTTGTGCATGATAAGCTGCCTGTTAATGCCGTATCCGTCTTCTATGAATTTTTTTTCCGCAGCGGGTGAATGGACGAGCAGAACGTCTGCCTCGCCCTTCTGTCCCATTGCCATGGCCTGTCCCGAACCGACGGCGATGGTCTTCACGAAATAACCGGTCTTCTTCTCGAAGATGGGGATGAGCACATCGAGGAGCCCCGAGTCCTGGGTGCTTGTCGTCGTCGCCAGGATGATATTCTTCTGCTGCGCATAGACGGCCGGTACAACGAGGACCGATGATAAGAAAACCAACGCAATGACGGTTATCAGGGTGTGTGTTATTTTTTTCATAATAGTTCTCCTTTTTTATTCTATTATTTATTCATGCCCTGCGACCCTCTCCACTCCTTCGAGTTCGGGAAAAAGAGCGGGCTTCCGTATTTATCCTTGCCGAAATCCCTTATGATCGCCTGTCCCTTGTCCGGCGCGGTAAGCCACTTTACGAACGCCATAGCGCCTTCATAGTTCGCCTTGCTGATCTTTTTGGGATTCACCGGTATGAGGGTGATATAGTTAAGCAGTGCCGTGTCCCCTTCAACGAGTATAGCGAGCTTAATCTCGTTTTTCAGTCCGAGGTAGGTAGCCCTGTCGATAACGGTATAGGCGCCTCGCTCGTTGGTGTAGCGAAGAGTAGGCACATTCCCTTCGAAGCCTTTTTCATATACGACATACCAACTACCGGAAGGCTTTACGTTTGCCTTTTCCCACAAGACCATTTCAGCCACATGCGTCCCCGATTTATCTCCCCTTGACACAAAGAGCGCCCCCTTTCCTGAGATCTTCTGCAGTGCAACCGCGGCATCTTTCATACCTTTGATGCCTGCAGGGTCATTGGCAGGGCCGACGATGACAAAATCGTTGTACATCAGGTCGATCCTCTCTGTCCCGAATCCTTCGTTGACGAACTTTTCCTCAAGAGACTTGGCGTGGACCATAACCAGATCGATGTGGCCCTTCCGCGCAATATTCATCGCCGCCCCTGTCCCTGCACCGACATGCCGCACCCGTATCCCGGTCTCCTGTTCGAACCGGTCCTCCAGTAGACCTACGATCCCTGAATCTATGGGACCGATCGTGCTCGACAGCAAGACAAAATTGCCGGCCTCAGCCTGACAAAGCACGGGGCTTGTTAATAAAAGGATTAACAGAACGATACCAAGCCAGTTTTTCTTAAATTTCATGAGCACCTCCTTATGAATTGCGAAAATCACCATTAAGATAAACAAAGAGATCAAAATAATCAATAGTAAAGTACTGTAATAATAACTAATCATTACTGATAATAACAACAAATAAGATTTGAAAATCCTTCACCTTTCCTATATACTGAGAAGAACATATGGAGATTCTTTCGGCAAGGGACCTGGCGGGCTACCTTAGGATCAACGAAAAAAAGATCTATAAGCTGGCGCAGGAATCGAAGATACCTCACCTGAAGATCGGCGGCAAGGTTGCATTTACAAAGGAACTGATCGACCGGTGGATCCTTGAGAACACCGAGAGAGAGAAGGTGGTCCTCATCGCCGGGAGCGACGACCTGCTCCTTCGGAAGATCATCGACACCTACAACAATGAAAAGACTGGGGTTATATTTTACGCCCCCGTGGGCAGCATCAACGGCTTGAGGATACTGAAAAAAAACGCGGCAACCATGTCCTGCGTACATATCCTCGATGTAGAAAAAAGGGCCTACACCCTTTCGTACATGGACCGCTACCTCTCGGCAGAGGGCTATGTGGTGGTCCAGCTCTTCTTCAGGGAGCAGGGGCTTTTTGTAAAGAAAGGGAACCCCAAAGGGATAGGCTCGCTGAAGGATATCGCCGGCAACGACACAGTGTTTATAAACAGGAACCAGGGTTCAGGGACGAGGCTGCTCTTTGATTTCCTTATAGGAGAAGAAAAGATCGCGCAGGACCGGATCAAGGGGTATGCCCGGGAGGTCGGCTCGCACATCGAGGCCGGACTGCAGGTCCTCGGGGGCGAAGGGGATTGCGCCTTGGGCATACGGTACATCGCCAATATCCTTGGCCTTGATTTCGTCCCCCTTTTCAACGAACGCTTTGACATGGTCATCCCTGAAGACCATTTTCACAGCGTTCAGGTGAAGTCTTTCCTCGCCTTTTTTGAACAGCAGCGCCTTGTGCACAGCATAAACGATTTCACAGGCTATGATGTGAGCAACACCGGCGGCATCCTCTACCCCAATATCTGAAAAAGATCGAATGAAATCAAAGGATCAACAGTACAGGCAGCGCGTGGAGATATCTGTGAAGAAGGGGGCTGAAGAGCTGTTCCCCGAAGAGATCTACGACCCCTGCCTGTCGGGCGGCCTCTGGATCGAGGGAACAAGGAACAGGTCCGTCATCAAAGCCTATCCGAAAGATGTGGGCGCCTTCCAGGATCTCCTCAGAAGGTCAGGCATCATGATATACAAAATAAGGATTGTAAAGGAGAAGGACAGGGATTATATAGGGTTGACAAAAAGATATTTTCGACCCATCAAGATAGAGGATGTCGTTGTTGCTGCGCCATGGAACAGGCGCAGGGGAAATAAGAAGGCGATCATTATCGAGCCGGGCATGGCCTTCGGAACAGGAAGGCACGAATCCACCAGGATCATGATAAAGCTGATGAAAGGGGTGGACATAAACGGGAAAGAGGTCATTGACCTCGGGTGCGGCTCTGCAATACTCTCCCTCTATGCGGCCCTCAAAGGAGCGAAAAGGGTCGTTGCCGTGGACAATGACGAAGACGCGATAGCGTCGGCGAAAAAGAACGCCTCCCTTAACGATATTGCGAACATCCGTTTTGCCCGGGCAGGGCTTGAAGATGTGAAAAGCAGGTACGATGTCGTTCTGGCAAACCTCGATATCAGGACATTCTCGGGCCATGCGCAGCATATCGTGAAGCGGCTGAAGCGCGGCGGCTGCCTCATCATCTCCGGCATTCTTGGCAGGGACGCCCGGCGCGCCATCTCTCTTTTTCCGTCTTTGACACTGGAGAGAGAGGAGAGAAAGAACTCCTGGCGGGGCTTTGTCCTTAAAAGGCAGGCTAAGGCTGAGGTTA
>DIFC01000019.1:25733-28911 GCA_002418945.1 Deltaproteobacteria bacterium UBA5758
TAACCTCAGCCTTAGCCTGCCTTTTCTTGCTTTTATTCAAAGAGGGCCCTTGAGAACTCTTTGGCGCTGAAGGGGATCAGGTCATCGATCTTTTCGCCAACCCCTACATATCGTACCGGTATCTTCAGGGAATGGGCGATAGGAAGCAGGAAGCCTCCTTTGGCGGTCCCGTCAAGCTTTGTGATGACGATGCCTGTGATCGAAAGGGCTTCGTTGAAGGTCTTTGCCTGGGCGATGGCATTCTGTCCGTTCGTAGCATCGACGACAAGCAGCGTTTCGTGGGGAGCCCCTTCAAGCTCCTTGCCGACGACCCTCTTGACCTTTTTCATCTCTTCCATGAGATTTGCCTTTGTGTGGAGCCTCCCGGCGGTGTCGAGAATGAGGACATCAATGCCGCGTGCCTTGGCCGCCTTTGTCGCGTCAAAGGCTACCGCTGCGGGGTCCGACCCTTCGGCGTGCTTTACGACGTCTATGCGCAGCCTGTCCGCCCATGTCTGAAGCTGCTCAATTGCCGCGGCCCTGAAGGTGTCGCAGGCGCCGAGAAGCACCTTCTTCCCGGCTGCAGCGTATATGTTGGCTATCTTTGCTATCGTGGTGGTCTTGCCGACGCCGTTTACGCCGATGCAGAGGATCACGAAAGGTTTGCCGCTGTTTGCCGTGGCAGGAACTTCAACGCCTGACAGCATCCTTTCCACCTCTTCACTCATGACCTTCTTTACGTCCTCCGAGGTCTTTACCTGCCCTCTTTTCCATCTCTCCTTCAACGAGGTCATGAGAATCTCGGTGGTTTCAAGACCAGCATCAGAGAGAATTATCGCCTCTTCGATCTCATCAAAGACGCTTTCGTCAACGGGCTTTCCTGATATGACCCATTCGATCTGCGTTACGAGCTGGTCCCTCGTCTTTGCAAGGCCGTTCTTTATCTTCTCGAAAAGTCCCATTGAATATCTTTCAGATAAGTCTGATTATTGTGATTCCGGCTTATACGGTTTTCCGCATACCTTGCAGAACCCTCTTTCGTCAATGACGCCTATGCATGAGCCGTCGCTGCAAAGGATTCTGTCAGAGAAGTCGTCGTGCTCCTGATGCTCATCAACCGGGCCTGTTAATTCGTTGCCGCAGAGGTAGCAATAGGGTCCGAGTTTGGAGATCTCCTTGCCGCAATGGGTGCAGGCTACGCTTTCTACTTCGCCTGCGCATTTTTCACATAACATGACGCTCACCTTACCTTTATGATTTTTACGACCTTGCCGTTCTCAAACTCAACATAAACGGTATCTTTATTGTCGGGCATGATCTTCCAGGAAGGCCGGTAGGTCCAGATGATCCTGTTCTCGGGCGTAACGCTCACTATATTCGGTTCGCCGAGTCTTTTCCGTACCTCCTCCTCCGTCATGGAGATCATCGCATTTTCCATGGGGGTCTGAGTCTTTTCCTTGGAGCTTTTAAATATCGTACATGACGTAAGAAGGGCGGCGATCATGACAAGCGTTATGACCTTGTCAACAGGAAAACTCTTGGAGGTTTTCCACAATTTTTGTGGAAAACGTGTGTAAAAGTTGTAAAAAGACACCCTCATCTCCTTGATTTTATTAGCCATACTATTAGTTTGCGCAGTCTTTCAGCAACAATTTTCCTCAATTATTTCAATTGTTTTCAGAACATGGTGCGGCATTGGCATAGCTTTTTTCATAGTCATTACCTTATCACGGATTATTAAAATTATCAACGGGTTATATGCTGCCCCCCGAATGGTATTTTTTCGATGCCTTGCGGAGCCTTTCCATCATGGCTTTGCCGATGCCCTGTTCAGGGATCTTTTCCGCGTAGATCACATCGACATCGTGACAGTCGAGATCGATGAGATATGAGAAAAAGTTAGCGGCAGCCTCCCTAAGGTCGCCACCCGGGGAAAGGATCCTGGTATATCTGGCGGCCGTTTCTCCTACCGGGTTCCGGAATGCAAGGAAAGAGGCATTTTTGTTCCTGATCTCATCTGCTGAGGTGATGATCTTCAGTGGTCTCGATGGTGCGTAATGGAACGGGAGCTCGCCGGGGGATTCACAGGTGCCGTCGACTCTTTTTTCAGAGACTGTGCCGACAACTTCCTCCAATTCTTCAACGGTTATCGCACCGTGCCGGTGTATAGAGATCCGGCCGTCTTGGCACGAAATGATGGTCGACTCTATGCCAAAGACGCTGTCTCCGCCATCAAGGATCAGAGGCAGCCGGTCCTTAAGCATCTTCGCAACATGAGCAGCCTTTGTTGGGCTCATATAGCCAAAGGGGTTCGCGCTGGGCGCGGCGATAGGATTTTTGAATGCCTTGATCAGGCGTAAGGCAACGGGATGCGACGGCATCCTGATCCCGACCGTTGCGAGCCCTGCAGTGACAATGTCAGGGATGACAGGCGTTTTTGGCAGGATCACGGTAAGAGGGCCGGGCCAGAACCTCTCTGTCAACCGCATAATCTCAGAAGGAACATGCTCCGCGAAGGCTGACAGCCACTGCCTGTCGCCGATATGGACGATAAGCGGGTCGAACCTGGGCCTCCTCTTCACTTCGAAGATCTTTGCAACTGCATAGGGGTTTAAGGCGTCTGCCCCGAGCCCATAGACCGTCTCAGTGGGAAAGGCGACAATATCCCCTGATTTCAGTATTGTCAGGGCCTTTTCGATCGATGCCGGTTCGTCGCCGCGCAGAATTTCCATGTGACAATTCTATGTATGTTCGGCTGCAATATCAAGATTATTCGGAATGTATTGGAAGGGTATTTACTGCTGCCTTGGTTCTTCCTTGCCTTTCTCGTCCTTCGGCGTCACGTCAATAGAATCTGGCTCGTTCACCGACTTTTTGAAACTCTTGATCCCTTTGCCGATTGCGCCTCCGATCTCAGAGATCCTGCCGGCGCCGAAGATGATAAGGACTATGACGAGTATGACTATGAGTTCCGGCATGCCAAGACCAAACATAACTTCCTCCTCCTGTAACAATAGCACCCTTTAAGGACAATAGTCAATTATTGAATAATTACTGAACTGCTGAGGGCTATCGAAGATATTTTACTGGAAAAGACCTGTCTTTTCTGATACTATACTTTCTCGTCGGTCCCATCGTCTAGTGGCCCAGGACGCTGGCCTCTCACGCCGGAACCCGGGGTTCAACTCCCCGTGGGACT
>DIFC01000019.1:28926-37138 GCA_002418945.1 Deltaproteobacteria bacterium UBA5758
AAATAGACCAAATAGACTAAATAGACCAGATAGACTAAATAGACTAAATAGACTAAATGAACCCGTGGTTCTATAAACCTGATAAAATATTTTTTGCGCGCCTTCCACATGACGGCGATCTGCTCCTGTCAATAAAAAGCGTCTTTAAAGAAAACGGCATTCAGATGGGCTTTTTCACTGCCATCGGTGCGGTGAAAAGGGCCTGCGTTGCCTTTTACGACCAAGGGACAAAGACATACACCGATTTTGTCATCGATGAGCCTGCAGAGATCCTCTCCTGCGTAGGCAATATCTCCGAGGTTGACGGCGACGTATTCGTCCACGCACACATCACGCTGGGGTTGAAAGACGGAACCGCAAAAGGCGGCCACCTCCTTGAAGGGACTACTATCTTCGCTTCAGAATTGTTCGGTATCGCCCTTGAAGGTCAAAGGCTTGAAAGGCGCTTCGACGAGGTTACAGGCTTAAAACTCTGGAGTTCTTAAAAAAGTCCATATTTAGGAAGGTCTTCAGGGCTAAAACTGCCTTCCCCCTGTGGCTTAACCTGTTTTTTTCTTCTATGCTCAATTCTGCGGCGTATTTTTCTAATGCCGGTATATAAAAAACAGGATCGAATCCAAAACCGCTGTCTCCATGCTGTTCAAAGCCGATCCTTCCGTGGATGTCCCCATAGAAAATGTAACATCTCTCCTTGTCGGGCATGTAAAGGGCGAGATACGCCTTGAAGACTGCCTGCCTTTTTTCCCACGGCACGCCTTCCAGTTCGCCAAGCAGCTTTGCTATCCGGTCGGCGTCGTCTTTGCCGTATCGTGACGAATAGACGCCCGGTCTTCCGCCAAGGGCATCGACCTCAAGACCGGAATCATCAGCAACGGTATGCAGCCCGAACCGGTCGCCAACCTTCCGCGCCTTTTTCATAGCGTTTTCTATATAAAAGGCGCTGTCCTCGCTTACTTCCACCTTTTCGTTGAAATCCTTCAGGGAATGGAAGAGATCAAACTCGCTGCCGAGGAGCGTTTTGATCTCGCGGAACTTTCCCATGTTCTCCGTTGCGATAATGACTTCTTTCATACGGGGAAATGTGCCCCCAATGCTACCTTCTGGCTCCGCGTGATCTCTCCGATGCCTTTATATGCGTACTGGTACATGAGGTCAAATTGCTCCTTCGTGAAAGGGGTCTTTTCGGCGGTTCCCTGGACCTCAATGAGGAGCCCCCTGCCGGTCATCACGAAATTCATATCTACATCAGCCCTTGAGTCCTCTTCATAGGTAAGGTCTGTGACGACCTGTCCGTTGACTATGCCTACGCTGACAGCGGCAACAGAATCACGAAGGGGTATCTTTTCGAGCATCCCCCTTTTTTTCATGTTCCACAGCGCTTCTACGAGGGCTACGTAACCGCCTGTTATGCTTGCCGTCCTTGTTCCTCCGTCGGCCTGGATCACATCACAATCGACCCAGATCGTTCTCTCGCCAATGATATCGAGGTTCATAACGGCACGAAGGGCTCTCCCGATAAGCCTCTGTATCTCATGCGTCCTGCCGCCAACCCTGCCCGTAACGGCCTCTCTTACCGACCGCGTATGGGTTGAGCGCGGCAGCATCGAATACTCAGCGGTAAGCCACCCCTTCCCGCTGTTTTTTAAGAACTGGGGGACCTTCTCTTCAACGCTCACGCCGCAGATCACCTTTGTGGCCCCCATCTCTACGAGGACTGATCCCTCAGGATACCGCAAAAAGCTTTTTTCAATCCTTATGTCCCGTATCTTGTCGTTTGATCTTCCGTTATCTCTCATCCTTGATACCTCGTTTTGCGTATTTCTGAAGACCTTCGTGCAATCGATCAAAGATCTCTCCCGCCTTGTCCTTTGGCGACTCCAGCCTCAGGAATATGCCGGGCATATCAACGCCCAACACCATAAAGAGGGGCATCTTTTTTATCTTTTTGTTGAAGGGAGCGGCTATCATGGTAGCCAGCTCCATGGAATCGTTAATATGCATGGCCGGGACCTCATCAATGTCAGGAATATTTCCTTTCCCCCGTCGGGCGTTTGTGGCAGCGACGAGAACGCTGCTTCCTGTTCCTCCGAAGGCCAGGTCGATCGCAAGAAAGACCGTGCCATTTGACGTATTGATCTTGTTGACATTCTCAATATGTTTCTCAATGCTGTCCGCGCCATCATAGTAACTCATGTTGTAGCCCTTTGCACTAAAATATTTCTTGAACATGCCCCATGCGGCCTGATCTCTCTCTCCCATGCGGTAGATAACGAAATGCTCGTCTGCATAAGCGTACGAGAACGAAACGACACATATGACAATAAGAAAAAGATATCTCATCCAAGGCTACCTATGGCCTGTCCCCTGACCTCTTTCCTCATCTTTTCGCTCAGAGCGATGACGTCTTTTATGCTGCAGTCTCCCTCTTTGAATATCCGGGCCGTTTCGCTTGCCTTTCCCTCGCTGATTGCATCCTTCCCTTGTTGGCAAAAGCCTGTTGCGATATCCCTGAGGACAGCGGTATCTTCGCTGACGACAATATATTCTGCCGACTGGACCGCATAACGGTTTCCGTTGAAGCTGACCGAGAGCCCCCCGCCGTCTTTCACAAGCCTGAAGGCGTCAACGTCGGTAATGCTATCCCCGACGTAGAGAATATCCTTAAGAGGGATGCCGGCCTGCTTCGATATCTGCAGTATCGCCTCAGCCTTGCCGCTGCCCCCTATGGGGTTGACATCTTTCATCCATTGATAAACGGGGAGAGACGGCAGCCGGACGGAAAAGAACTCTTTCAGTGCATCTATGGTGCGCTGCGAATCGGGATCCATCTTGTTGTCGTCGTCCCAGGCGATGGGGGGAAGCCCGAGAAACTCTTCGTGATAGTCCGCGATCACCTTTTTCTCGTCGTCATTCATGACGTAATCATCAAAAGACATTTTTGTACAGAATATGTTTGCCATGTTAAGACCAAGGTATTGGCTGACCTCCTGCATATAATGGACATAGCTGGTGCTTACGACGTAGACGGGCGCCAATCTGTTGATTGCCTGCAGGGTTTCCCGGACGCCGCTCATAACGGTTATGTGCTGCCCCGAGAACCCCTGTATTTCCCGATCTGTAACATCAGCTGTTTTCAGGAAAGGGAGGATGAACCGGAGCGTGCTTCCGTACCGGTATCCCTCGACCTTCTCTATATCGCCGAGATAGTCGTCAAACTTGCTCAGGAGGATGAAAAGCCGCCCGCCTTCCCGCAGGAAGGCGTCGGCTATCTCGTAGGCGTTGTCATCCCTGGTAACAGGGCCTTCGCAATCTGTGACGTATATGGTTTTTCGCATATTATGCCTCTCCAAGTTTCCGGCTGTTTATCGCCAACGTTATGCTCCATGCCGGCGCTTTTTCTCACGCGCATTTGAACGAGGCGCAGACAATCTCCGTTATGTCGACGCCGCCTTTCAGCTCCTTGCCCTTATAGTACACCTTTTTATCGTCTATCGTGATCTCCCCTGTTGAGAGCAATGACAGGGTATGGATGATGAGGGGGGTCTCGATGGCGAACTCCTGGCCCCTCATGATATTGAAGAGCCTTTCCTTTGATGTCGCGTCCCCCCTGAAGGCATTGTCGTAATAGGTGTTAATCTCATAGCCTTCAAGGACGAGCTTGACAAAGCTTACCGGCGTCCCTTCATCGAGTGATGCATCGACCATGTGGATCATCGCGCCAAAGTTCCTCTCCCCGTCTTCTATGGTGTTCCTGATAACGTCCTCCCACTTCCCTTTGTATGCCTTCGGCAGGGAAGGGTGGAGATTGATGACGACATAGGGCTCAAAGAGAACCTGCGAAACGATGAGCATGTATCCGGCAAGGAATATGATGTCGAAATCATAGCGCGCGATCCTCGAACGCACCTCCGCGTCGAAGAGCTCCCTCCCTTCGCTGAGCTTCAGGCCGCGGCCTTCGAGAAAACGCTTGGTGCTGAAAAGCTCGACAGGGATATGCTTCTCTTCCGCGTAGGCAATAACCTCGTCGGACACAGGCGACTCCCCTCTTTCCCTGTTCATGAATAAAAGGGCTATCTCGCCTTCGATCGCCCTCTTTCCAATGGCGTCGTTGACTTCCCGCAGCAAGGTCAGCGCCTCTTTGTCCCTGCCCGTAGTGAACCAGCATATCTTCATACAGTCCCCCGTTGTGACTTTGCGGTCAATTTCTATTTCCGTTGCCGTGCAGCAGTTTTTCTACCATTTTCGCATCGGGGTAGGCGTCTCTGCCGAACCCGGTGGTGCTTATCGATGCCGCCTTAACGGCTGCACCCAATGCGGCGGCTGGTTCCTTTCCCTGCATATAGAGGCCAAGGAAGACGCCGTTGAGGACATCGCCGGCGCCGGTATTGTCAACAACGCGGACCTTCCCGGCCTGCGAGTCTATGCCGTTATCATTCGTGAAGAGGGATGCGCCTTTCTTCCCTTTTTTCATGACAACGATGTTGACCATCCCCAGCGCCTTCTGCCTTGCCTGGTCAATGTCATCGCCGAAGAGCATCACCAGCTCCTTCTCCGTTGTAAAAAGTATCTCTGCACCGTCAATGAGGGGATATATCTTTTCTCCCATTGCTGCGTATATCTCTCCGGGGTCTATGCTGAAAGGGACCTTGCCTGATATCTGTTTTTTTATATATAGCTGCGCCTCCATGGCCTGATCTTTGACATAGGAGGTCATATGGACCCATCGCGACCCCGAAAGGTCTGACTTCCCGACGTCCTGAACTGTAAGGTCGCTGTTGCTGTTGGGAATGACGATGATTGAACGGTCCCTTTTTGGGGTGTTGACGATGTAGGCCATGCCCGATCTGCCCCTCCTGACGATTGTTCCCTTGTCCGCGTAGGGCAGCTGCTTTAAATAGAAGTCTCCTTCGCGGTCCTCCCCGAGGACGCCGATGAGCCCCACATCGAACCCCATCCGCGACAGGACGTGGCACGTGTTTGATGCCGAACCGCCGGGCGCGACCTTTTTCAACGTCCCGAAACGGTTTAGCTTATCGCGTAGGCCTTCCAGCATATCATCGCCCCCGACGATCTCCTTTCCCGCCTCGGCGTCGGCCCCTGCCGTCTTCAGGCAGCCCATGTCCTGGACCTCATAAATAAAGTCGAGATTGAGTGCACCGATGCCGATAACATCCATCCTTATATCCCCATATCAAAACCGTATATCGTAGTTAGTATATCGTATATAGTAAGACATCCCTCTTTCTTTTCTTGTTCTTTTGCCCCCATGGTTTGAACGTAGAACATTGAACGTTGAACAGGGTTTCCTCCTGCGCCCCACATACAATTTCCATTCAGGGTTTTATCTCCAGCAGGTATTTTTCAAGGTTCACGGCTGCCAGCGCCCCGTCCCCGACCGCCGTGGAGATCTGCCGCAGCGTCTTTTTCCTCACATCACCGGCCGCATACAACCCTTTTGTCTTTGATGCAAGGTGTTCGTCGGTGACGATAAATCCCGAAGCGTCCCTCTCTACGAGATTGCCGAGAAAGGCCGTCTTTGCACTGTAGCCCACGTAGATAAAGACGCCGCTCACATCGACCCTGGAATGCTCACGGGTCTTCGTGTCCTCGAGCGTGATATATTCCACCTGGCCTGTGCCGCCGATCTCGACCGGCCTCTTATTCCAGAGAAATTCCATCTTCTCGTTCCCGAAGGCCCTGTCCTGGAGTATTTTCTGGGCCCTCAACGCATCTCTCCGGTGGACGACATAGACCTTTCTCACAATATGCGCCAGCGACAGCCCCTCCTCGATCGCAGAGTCTCCTCCGCCGATGACGGCAACGTCCAGATTCCTGAAGAACATCCCGTCGCAGGTGGCGCAGTAGGAGATACCCCTTCCGAGAAGTTCATCTTCGCCGGGGATTCCCATCTTGACCGGCTCCGTGCCGGCAGCGATGATGATGCCTGAGGATTTGTATTCCCCCTCCGTTGTTCTTACGGTAAACGTCCTTCCATCGTGATCGACGCCGGACACCTCGGAGAACTCTTTGACGGGAAGACCGAAGGCCTTTGCGTGGGCGGCGAACCTCTCCATCAGTTCCCTGCCCGATATGCCCTCGGGAAAACCGGGGTAGTTCTCCACCCGCTCCGTATTGACAGGCATGCCTCCTGAGAGGGTCTTCTCGAGGAGCAGCGCTTCAATGCCGGCCCTCATAAGATATATCCCTGCGGTAAGGCCCGCAGGCCCGGCTCCGATTATGATCGCATCGTGGAATTCAGACACTAAAACCTCCTTTTTTAGCTGATAGCTCATAGTCCATAGCAAGAACGGGTCGAGATTAAAACAGTTGTTTTTAAATAATATGCAATCCGATCCGAATATTCAAACGATTTTTCAAGCCCTTGCGGCCATGGGCTATGAGCCTTCAGCTATGAGCTTTTCCCCCGTTCTTTTGCAGACCCTTCTCTTGCAGTTCCTGCACATGAGGTTCGCGTTGCATTGCTCGTAGAACCTTTCCGGGTGCCTGAAGTAGAGATACTCCCACTGGATAAAGGTCGCGGCCGACATAAAAAGGATCGAATAGGTCCAGAACGACGGTATGTAGATCATCGGCGAAAAGGCCATTAAATAACCCCAGTTGTTGATCCTGCAGGTATTGCAGCACTTGCTCTGAGCGAGCCACATGAAGGGGCAGAACACGGTGCTGCAGAACTGGTCCATGAAAACGAAGAAAAGGACGATGATATAGATCCAGGTGTCGCTCAGCATGCCTGCCTTGCGCCAGAAGCCAATGGTAAGGACGAGGAGGATCCAGTAGATGGCCGATCGTATGGCGCCGCTGTCGGCCTTCCTCTTCGATTCGCGGAAGCGCTCCTCGCGGCCCAGGGTAAGCTCGCCTGCACTGAGAAAATTCCTCGCATAGATCTTCCCCAGGGACATCTTGGGATTGAGCCAGGGGATAAACCTCTTGAAGAGTATCAGAATCGCCATTAGCCAAAGAACATGATAGACGCGGAAGAAGAGTATGGGGAAGGTGAAAAAGCTGACGAGCCATTCGGGGCGGAAGATCGCGAAGAGTCCGGGGATGACGACCATGGCTGCCTTGTATGTCAGCCTCCGGTACCCTTCGTTCTCGCATATGGCAAACACTAAAAACCCCTTTATCGAATTGTTTTGCAGAAGAGACCCTCTTAGTGTAAGGGAATTGAGGGCAATTTGCCATTAAATTTTACAGGAACGCACAGGCATGTTAAGGGATTTAGCCAAATATTATGAGCGGCGTGCACGGGTCTTTTCTCTCCATCGTCTCAAAAAAAGAGGTGTTCTCTATAAGCCATTTTCTGTGCTCCTGGATATCATGATTGAAATAGAATCGGTTCCGGAAGGTGCGAGATGCGATTCGGGTACTGAAAAATAGTCAAGACCATTCTTCAATCAACGTTAAAATAGTCATGATGGTATAGTCCTAAAGAGAATCGGCGCCCGTCTAAGGCCCCACCAGGGTGGTGTTGATAAAGTTTGTCAGGGTGGTGCTGCCTGTGCCTGGGCCTATGAACAATATGTTATGCGTCCCCGGATAGCCTCCCCGGCCTTCCTGCGTGCCGCCCGTTGTGTTCAGTGCGCTCATCAATGTGGCGGTGCCGTTCGACATGTTCAGGGTGCACGTCAATACGGAGCTCACAGACTCCATGGATGCCCAGGAGCTGCCGCCAATGGTGAGGATCCCGTTTGCAAAGCTTATGGCATAGTTGCCGGAGGTCAGGCCAAAGGGATCGATGGCGTATGTTCCTGGATTGATCGCCCCCTGGCTTCCGCCGCCGTACTGGAGCGTGCCTCCCAAGACCGCCTGGGTCTCGCCGCCGGCGAACCCGGCATAGATGACGCCGTTCCCTCCTGAATAGGGGACGCCGCTGTAGATCCTGTTGTCGTCGTTGGCGGTGATGGTAAGGAGGGCGGGGGTGATATCCGCCGCTGTCGCTGCGGTGGTCCCGGTGAGTGCGTAGTTGCCGGAATCGGCCCCTCCTAAGGCGATGTCCGTGACGTTGATCTTCTTATTGACGCCCGCGTTCTTGTCAACGAAGTTCGCCGTTTCGGAGAAAGTGACCGTGTCGCCCCCGACGATGTCTCCCGACGAGCCGGCGACCGTGGCCGCAGCGGTTCCGTCGTAGACCTTGTTGCTCCCCGTGTAGGAGGCGGTGAGGCCCTTGGGATTGATGGTGCTCGTGGTGTTG
>DIFC01000085.1 GCA_002418945.1 Deltaproteobacteria bacterium UBA5758
CCGGCGACTGCTCTCCGTCCCTCAATGTAGTATCAAAGATATAGACCCTGTCTGACATAGGCACCTCTTTTATAATTGCCAGGCTGTCAGCTAACAGCTTTCAGCCTTTAGCTATTTCTGGGGCTCACGTCGCCCCCTCCACGAACAAAGTCCGTGGAGCCTCCCCCTCGCGCCCAAGAATGGGCTATAAAATATTCTGGGGCTCACGTCGCCCCCTCCACGCGACCCACCCACTGGGTGGGTACCCCGGTCCGTGGAGCCTCATAAACCCTGAGCAGCAGCTGTTTCGCCTGCCCGTAAAGACGCCTTCCTGCATGAAAGTATCCTGCCGGTGATCAACTCCAGCAGTTTCTCTTCGTCCTCGATGACAACGTCTATTGAGAGGTAGAAAAGGTTCTCCGGAAGCTTCATCCGGACCAGCTTCACCGCATCCTTTTCGGTCGTTACCATGCAGTGGACGTCCCCGAAGGACGCGCATTGCGACAGGTCCCTTTCCGTGTAAACGTGATGGTCGGGAAAGGATATGGCATGGACTACCTCTGCACCCAGGTCTTTGAGGAGATCGAAGAATGATTGGTTGTCGCCGAGCCCGCAAAAGGCGAGAACCCGTTTTCCCGCAATGAAATTGTAATGGGCAAATTGGTCGTTCTGCATGTTGTAAAGATGGGCAGGCTTGTATGCAACTCGGAATGTCGGTGTCGGACCGGCATGGAATTGCATCCTGCCGTCTGGCTCGCCTTTGTTGACAAGGATTACATCTGCTTCACCGACGCGTTCTTCCGGTTCCCGGTATGGCCCAAGGGGAAAAAGGTTTTTGGCCGCTGCCCCCTGCCTGCCGTTCACTACAAGTATGTCCATATCCTTTCTGATATTCTTCAACTGGAACCCGTCGTCGAGAATCGCTGCATCGATATTGAACATCTCTATCCCTTTGTTAATTGCCTGCGCCCTGCCGGCGCCGACGATGACGGGGACCTTCGACCTCCTTGAAAGCATCATTGCCTCGTCCCCGACGTCCTCTGCGGTATCCTTTGCGACATCAACGTGAAAGACGCCCCGCCTTTTTCTCATATAGCCTCTTGTTATGATCCCGGGGTTAAAACCCTTTTCTTTCAGTCTCTGCGCGATGACGTCCACGACAGGCGTTTTTCCTGTTCCGCCGAGGGTTATGTTGCCGACACTGATGACGGGTATCCTTGCCTCTTCGATCCTCAAAAGACCTTTCCTGTATGACCAGTCTCTGACAAAAAGGCAAAACCGGTAAACGGCAGACAGGATGAGAAGCGGGATATAGAGAATAAGCCTCAGGGTTCGCGCCTCTCCACGCCACACCCTTACCATGGTGTCCCTCATATTCAACCGAAAAATATAGCAAAAAGTACGCGAAAAATCAATGATGCCTTATTGTATGTGGAACATCGGCGCACGGATGAGGGTGCTGTGGCAGGAAGGGCATTTGCCCGGCTTGGTCAGCCGCCCCCTTTTCCTGAATATAAAACCGCAGTGTTCGCAGCATGCAGGCTCGACGATGAAACGCCGGCCGTTCTTCTGGACAGTCTTTTTGATGTGCTCCAGGTGGCCGCTGACGTCCCTCTCGGTGATCCTCGCATAAACGGATATCTCGCGCGCCGTGAGGGTTTGCTCCTCAAGAAGCGCTGTAATAAAACGGCGTATCGTCTCGTACCGTTCAACGGGCGCCTCAGGCTCCCGCAATCGCTTTCTCATCGCGCGCATATTGTAGCATTAATTTAGCTTTTATTTTACCCATTTCGTGCATAGCGTAAAATGGGTAAAATTTTAAGACCGGCCGATTGCGCGGTTTACGTTCGCGTCAAATATACCAGGGTCTCCAGGTGGGAGGTGTGGGGGAAAAAGTCGAAAGGAGCTATCATGCTGATTGCGTATCCGTGAAGGAGAAAGGCCTTCAGATCGCGGGCGAGGGTTGAGGGGCTGCATGAGACATAGGTTATTCGCAGGGGCTTAAGCTTGATGATGTGCTCCATACCTTCCCTGCTGATGCCGCTCCGCGGAGGGTCGATAACGAGAAGGTCTGTTTTTGGCGGCACGATGTCTCTGAGCACTTTTTCGACTGTCCCCGCATAGAAGACGCAGTTTCCGATATTATTGATCTGGCAATTTTCTTTCGCGTTGATGATATTTCCTGATAACGAATCGATCCCCGTTGCTGTTTGTGCGAAGCGCGAAAGATGAAGCTCGATAGGGCCCATGCCGCAATAGAGCCCCAGAACGTTTTCATTGCCCGACAGAGAGGCAGCCCAGGCTATCTTGCCATACAATATCTCTGCCGCCTTTGTATTCGGCTGGAAGAAGGACTGAGGATAGATCCTGAGCGTCATACCGGCGATATTTTCAGTAATATAGGATTGTCCTGCTATGCGCTGCAGCTGGTTGTAGCATACAGCGTCCCCGTGCCTGTTATTGACGGCGAGGTATACGCTCTTTACCCCGGGAGCAGCCTCGTTTAATGCATCAAAAAGCAGGCTCAAAACTTTAACCTTTCTCTGAGCTGTCTCCAGCGTGACCATTATTTCCCCGGTGGTTTTCGATTCTCTGACGATAAGGTGCCGCAGGACCCCTTTGCCTGTGGCGGAATTGTACGGAACGAGCCCCTCCCTGCCGGCGAATTCGTTCACAACAGGTACGATGTCTTTAACAACGGGGCTGAATAGAGGACATATCTCGACAGGGACCACGGTAGCGCCGTCTTTTTGGAAAGAAGAGGCGCGCTCCCTCATTCCGAGGATGGTTTTACCGTCCTTTACTCCAAAAGCGAGCTCTACTTTATTCCTGTAGAAATACTTATCCGGCGAGGGCTCGATCGGCAGTGTTGTTATGGAATCAACTTCTATCCCGCCTATCCTCCTCAGTGTCTGCGTGAGATAATTTGCTTTCAGCTCAAGTTGTTTTTCGTAGGCAAGATTTTGCAGGGTGCACCCGCCGCAAGCGCCAAAGTGCGGGCATGCCGGAGCCGTTCTGAAGGGCGAAGGTTCTTTGATGGCCTCAATCAGGCCATAGGCATAGCCTTTGCCCTCTTTTGCAATTACAATGCAGGCTATGTCGCCTACGACGCCGCCTGGCACGAAGATCACCTTGCCGTCCTTCTTGGCAACGCCGTAGTCGTTGGGGAATGCGATATCTGTTATCTCAACCGATACCGAGTTGCCTTCATTCATATTGCTTCGTCGCCTCCGTAGCCTCCTCCTCGTCGCATCGCGATGACGATACAAAACCTCGTTCCTTGATGCCGGGTCCTTGTTTAAACCGGCATCCGGCAAAAGGCATCAAGGCCTTGCTTTTTGCCCAACGGGAAATGATACTGTGAATGTAGTGCCTCCCGAGTTGAAGCAATCTTCTTCCGTCTTGCAATAAGGGCATTGCGTGATGGCGCCGGGACAGAGGTCCTGATCTGTGGGGATGAAGCCGCACCGGGTGCTCGCAAGGGAGACGTCGAACCCGAAACGTTTTCCGTAGAACTTCATCCGGAGAAGCTCAAGCCCCTTTCCTCCGGCGCCGAAATCATAAGGCCTTTTAGAGGAATACATCTCCGTATCTTTGGTATGGAAAAGCCCGTCGAAGAGGTACTGCCGGTTATCATCGGTTATCCCTACTCCGGTATCAGCGACGTGCAGGAGCACCCTGTCGCTCCGCTGTTCGACGCTGACCCTTATTCTTCCTCCGTCAGGGGTATTCTCTATGGCATTCTTGATGAGGCCTTCGCCGACATCCTTCAGGATGACAGGATCCATGAAGACAAAAAGGTCGTTGTGTCCCTCGACCTCAAAATCTATGACCCTGTGCTTTGCCGCATGTTTCGCCTTTTCAATGATGGGGAGGATGAACGAATAGAGATCGATCAATTGGAAAGAGAGAGTGCTTCCGGCCATGTACTGGTTCATCCACTCCTTCACGATGTTCCAGTGGGTGCGTATATCCCGGGGGATATCTGACAGCCCTTCTATCCTTTGCCAGATTCTGTCCAGCTCGTCGAGGGTTGCCCCTGCCTCGAGCTCCTGAGAGACGCTGAAGATCTTATCTGTCTCCTTTGAGATGTTGAGGAGCCGTTCCAGGTTCCTCTCAAGGGATTCTAGGAGCCCTTTTATGGTCTGGTACGGCAGTTGGGTATTCTCAAGCTTGCGCTTCAGGATTCTTATATTGCCCTGTATGACCGACAGGGGGGTTTTTAATTCGTGGGAGACATGGTTCACGGCCTTTGTTTTTGCCCTGTTCAGTCTTTCCAGCTCGTTGCGCGACTGGATCAGCGCCTCATGGGCCTGGATCCGTTCGGTGATATCCTCGCAGGTAAGGATATACTCACCGGTGGCAAGCTGTACGGGGATAAAATTAACGGTTTTTGATGTCTGATCTTTGCAGGCTACGTCGAAGGTCCTGGAGAAGAGTTTGTGCCCGGGCTTCGAATATTTCATGTCATTTATCCAGGCTATAATGACATTTTTTCTGTAGACGGGATCGGGAAATGCTTTCTTTATCCATTGGCTCCCGCTGGGCACATCGTTGAGGTCATACCCGAAAAGCTCTTTAAATTTTGGATTAAGATAGGTAAACGTTCCGTCAGGGTCGATCATGATTATTCCGAAGGGGGCGTTGTCGGAAAGGGCCCTGAACCGGTTGCGTTCATTCCGCAACGTCTCTTCTGCTTGCTTGCGCCCGGTGATGTCCCTGAGATACACCAGGTAAACGAATATGCCGCGCGAAGGAATAACGGCGGCGGACACTTCAACGTAGATGGTCTTTCCTTTCTTCGTGATGCCCTTGAACTCATACCGCGATGGCACCGGTTCATTTCTTTGACGCCTGTTGTTTATGCTGATGAGCTTTTCCACGTCGTCGGGATGGGCTACAATGGTAACCGGCTTCGCTATGATCTCGTCGGCGGAATCGTATTCGAACATGTCGACAAATCTCTTGTTCACATACTGATGCTTGTTTTCGTGGATAATTGCCACGCCGTCGTTGGAGTGTTCGATGGCGGTCCTGTATCTCTCTTCGCTTTCCATGAGGGCCGCTTCCGCTTTCTTCCGCCGCGTAATATCCTGCATCGTCCCTTCGTAATAAAGGGTGTTGCCCTTGTCATCGCGGACCTCCCGGACATTCATCATTATCCATTGAAGGTTTCCGTCCTTGCGGTACATCTGCACTTCGAAATTCTGCGCCACCCCGTGCCTTTTCAGGAGGTTTACCATCGTGAGGCGGTCCGAGGGGTTCACGTAAAGCTGCCGGTTGATGTTCGTTATGGAGCGCATCAGGTCTTCCGGGGAGTCGTACCCGTGGATGCGGGCAAGCGACGGGTTGGCACTCAGGAACTTCCCGTCAACGCTTGTCTGGAATATCCCCTCCGTCGCGTTCTCGAACATTTTGCGGTATTTTTCTTCTGTCTGCCGCAGGGCAGCTTCGGCATTCTTCCGCTCCGCATCCACCTTTTCGAACTGCACTACGCACTCGCGAAGATCGGATATCTCCTTGAACAGCTCGTCCCTCGTTTTTTCTTTTCTTCCCATAAAGTGTTCTTTAGATAATTATTATAAAATATTTTTGGTGTTTTGGAATGGTATAATTGTAAAATATCTCCATAAAAGTAGCGGGAACGGCATGCCGCTGAAAGGAAGGAAGTGGATGAATGGCGCGGAAGTACTCTTGAGAACGGCTGTGGGGAGCGGCATTGAGGTCTGTTTCGCAAATGCAGGCACCACCGAGCTCCCCATCGTCATCGCCCTCGATTCAACGCCGGGCATCAGAGCGGTCCTCGGCGTTTTTGAGGGCGTCTGCACCGGCGCAGCCGACGGTTATGGCAGAATGACCGGGAAGCCGGCGATGGCCCTCCTTCATCTGGGCCCAGGTTTTGCGAACGGCATTGCCAATCTTCACAACGCAAGGCGCGCGGGCACGCCTTTGCTGAACGTCATCGGAGAGCACGCGACGTGGCACCGCTCTGCGGACGCTCCGCTGACCATGGACATCGAGGCCCTCGCCGCCACTGTCTCGGAATGGCACAGGACGAACGAGTCCGCCGAAGGCATCGCGGCCGACGTTGCGGGCGCCATAGCAGAGTCGCTTACGGGCCGGATAGCGAGCCTGATCGTTCCCCACGATAACCAGTTGCGGGAATGTCCCGGAGCAGAGATCATCAAAGCCCGGCCTTCCTTTGCCCCTGTAGATGGCCGCGAGGTGGAAAAGGCGGTGCAGGCTCTGCGTTCAGGCAAAAAGGCCGCCCTCATGCTGGGCAGGAGGGCACTGCGGAAAAGGGGCCTGGAGGCTGCGGCAAGGATCAAGGCCGCAACGGGCTGCGATATTGTCACAGAGACCTTCCCGGGGTACATGGAGCGCGGCGCAGGGCTGCCCCGCGTGAGCCGTCTCCCCTATTTTCCTGAAGACGCGGTCGCCATGCTTTCTGAATATGAGACGGTGGTAATAGCGGGGGCGCATGACCCGGTAACGTTTTTTGGCTATGAAGGCATCGACAGCTTTATTATCCCGCGGGACCGGGAAAAGATTCCGATCGGTACGGGCGGTCAGGACATGATCGCCGTGCTTGAAGATCTCGCCGGCTCCCTCCGCGCAGCAAAGGACATAACCGCCGATGAACACATCTTCGCTTCATTGAAACGCCCTGACCTTCCTGAGGGAGGATTGACAGGCGAAAAGGTCAGCTTCGTCCTTGCGGCGCTGCAGCCCGAAGGAGCGATCATTGTCGATGAAGGGCTCACCACGGGTTTCCCCTATTATCAGATCTCGGCGGGCGCTCCTCCGCATACGCTGCTGACCATTACCGGCGGCTCGATAGGCTACGGTATGCCCTGCGCTGTCGGTGCGGCCCTTGCCTGCCCGGACAGGCCCGTCATCAATTTCCAGGCTGACGGGAGCGCCCTCTACACCGTACAGTCGCTCTGGACAGAGGCGCGCGAAGGGCTCAATGTGAAGACGCTCCTTTGTTCGAACAGGAGCTACCACATCCTCGAGATGGAGCTCGAACGGGCGGGGGTGACCTCTCCCGGGCCCAACATCCGGTCGCTTGTAGGACTTGACGGCCCGGCAGTGGACTGGGTGAAGCTCGCATCGGGCTTCGGCGTCCCCGGTACATCCGTCAGGACCGCCGAGGAACTGGTAGGCGCGCTCGGCAGGACCCTCACGGAAACCGGTCCTTTTCTTATAGAGATGGTATTGTAGCAATTACTTGTTCCTTATCTCACCAGTCTCCGCGTCTGCCGTCAAGGTCCAGGCATCTTTCGACGTGCGCTGTCTCCCTTTGCATATTATCCCTGTCTTCTTTGTGCCGGGCGGGATCTTTGTGCTCCTTTAGGGAAATTATCTGTTTGAATTTTACGCAATATCCTTTATGATAGTAAGAGTAAAGATTACGTCGCGATCTTGACCGCAGGAGTAGACCGATGAAAGGAAAGAAAAAGAAGGAAAGAGAGACTGAAAAAATTCCCGGCGGCATCAGCGCCAATATGATCGAAGCGCACAAAATGACAATAGTGGGCCAGCTTTTCCGCGGGATAGCCCATGACATCAAGAACCCTCTCGCGGTGATACTGCAAGGTGCAGAGTTTTTGGGGCTTTCCGGAGCCGTCGACGATACACGAAAAAAGACCCTGACGATGATCGGGAAAGCGGCGGTGAAGATCAATGATATGCTGGAGAACATATTGAATTTTGCCAGGCCATCCGAAGGCCAGGCCCAGATAAGCGACATAAGGGCGATTATCGACGAAAGCATCGCCATGCTTGGGCCACAGCTTCATTCCGGATATGTCCAGGTGTCAAGAGATTTTCCCTCTTCGCTCCCGGGATGCACGGTGAACAGGAATGAGATTAAACAGGCTATCGTGAGCGTGCTCATGAACGCAGTGGAGGCTATCTCTGAAGATGGGATCATATCGATAGAAGCGAAGCCGGTGGTCTATGAAGCAGGCATGAAAAGCGTAGCAGTCGTGTTCACCGATAACGGGTGCGGCATACCGGAGAATAATCTGGGCCGGGTCTGCGAGCCTTTTTTTACAACGAAGCAGGACCGGGGCAGGATTGGGCTGGGTCTTGCCGTTGTCCGGGATATTATTGAAAGGCACAAGGGATATCTTAGCATCGAAAGCAAGGCGGGGAAGGGCACGAGCGTGCTGCTTATGCTGCCGGCAGAGTAACCTGCTCCAACGAATAGCCCACTGCGAATACCCCGGTGTTCGATACACAAACCTGGTTATTTTAGAGAATCACCCTGTCGCAGGGATTGCATCGCCTCCCTGATGAGCTGCCGGTTCTTCGGGTTGCCGTATTGGATGAGGGCCCGGTGCATCTTCCGCTCGCGGAATGTCTTTGCCACATAGATGCGCCTGCCCGTGTAGGGATCCTTTTCAGTATGATAGATCGTCCCCGAGAGGGTGAGGGGTAAAGGGGTGAAATCCTGAACCTGCTCCGGGTGGATGCCCCTCTTTTTGAGGTAGCGGGAGAGTTCCAGGGCATCCGTGAGCGTGGCGCCCGGGTGGGCGCTTATAAAATAATTGACGAGAAAGAGCCTCTTTCCGGTCTTTCTCTGCGCTTCTTCAAACCTCTTCACAAATTTTTCATATATGCCGAAGAGCGGCTTGTTCATGATCCTCAGAACATGATCGACGCAATGCTCGGGGGCAACCTTCATCCGGCCGCTTATGTTGTACACGCAGATATGGCGCAGATATTCTGTACCGCTGTCCTGGGCGAGTAAGTCGTATCGTAATCCGCTTTCGATAAAGACGTGCTTTACCCCCGGCAGCCTCAAGACCTCCCTATAGAGCTCGATGCTCTCTCTGTATCCGGGCTTGAGTTTTTTGCACGGCTCCGGGACAAGGCAGCTCCTTTCGTTGCATGCTCCCTTGCCTTCCCAGCGGGTGCAGCGCGCCCCGTAGAGGTTCGCCGTAGGTCCGCCGATATCGGTGATGGTGCCCCGGAAATCCTTGCTCCCGGCGATGGCCTTTGCCTCTTTTATGATCGATCTTTTGCTCCGTGACTGGACGATCCTCCCCTGATGCATGGAGAGCGAGCAGAAGCTGCAGTCGCCGCAGCACCCCCTGTGGGAGATGATAGAGAACCGTACCGTCTCAAAGCCGGGAACGCCGCCGTCTTTATCATAGGAGGGGTGCCACGCCCTTTGGTAAGAGAGTTCATAGATATGATCCAGCTCCGATGGCTTCATGGGAAGGGGAGGGGGGAACTGGATAATGCAATGTGTTCCGTGCCCTTGGATTATCGTTTTGTTGCTGAAGGGATCCTGGTTGAGGGATATGGCCTTGAATGCCTCATTGAATTTATCCTTGTCGTCTTTCACCTCCTCGTACGGCGGAATCTCAACAACGGCCGATAACGGAGAATCATGTTCAACGTTCAACGTTCTACGTTCAACGTTGTTAAGATCACTGATAGCTGATAGCTGATCGCTGATCGCTGACAGCTTTCTCAGCACCGTTGTCCCCCTGATGCCGTCGAGTTCTCTGCCGTCTTTTATCCGCCGGGCAATCTCCACGATCTGTCGTTCCCCCATGCCGTAGACGAGTATGTCTGCCCTTGAATCGACGAGGATTGACCTTCGCACTGTATTGTCCCACCAGTCATAATGGGCGAACCTCCGCAGGCTTGCCTCGATGCCGCCGATCACGATGGGAACGTCGCCGTAGGCCTCACGCACGCGGTTCGCGTATACTATTGTGGCCCTGTCGGGCCTGAGCCCTGCTGCGCCTCCGGGAGAGTAGTCGTCTTTTTTACGCGGTCTTTTAGCGGATGTATAGTTGGCGACCATAGAGTCGAGGTTGCCGCCCGTGATGCCGAAGAAGAAACGAGGTTTCCCGAGCCTCCTGAAATCGTCTGTCTTTCTCCAATCCGGCTGGGGAATGATGCCCACCCTGAACCCGGCCGCCTCGAGGACCCTCCCGATCACCGCCGCGCCGTAGGAAGGATGGTCGACATAGGCGTCGCCGGTGATAAGGACGATGTCGGGGCGGTCCCATCCCCTTAGCTGGAGGTCATTGTTGTCGACAGGAAGGAAATGCATCATTGCAGCCTCTATTGTAACAGAATGGGGTACCAAAATATAGCGACTAATAGCCACACGGCGATGAATGGGAATTGCCTTGTGCAGCCGGCGCGGAGTGTGGTATAAACAATGTGCCGGAGAGATGTCCGAGAGGCTGAAGGAGCACGATTGGAAATCGTGTGTACGTGCTAAAACGCGTACCGAGGGTTCAAATCCCTCTCTCTCCGCCACTCCCTATTTTTTATGTGTTTTTATAATTCCTTATAAGTTATAAAAATCCTTTAAAATTAGTTAGATATCAATTTTGACTGTTCATATGAGTCCACTAAAGACCATTGACAGCCATCAATTTTCTGTGGTAACTTTTTGGGGTAACCATGCTTACCCGTTCTGAGTTACCACAGTTTCACAGAGTTTAAAAAGGGGGTTGCCTTATGCCGCTTACGGACATACGTATCAGGAACGCGCGTCCCAGGAAAAAACCCTACAAGATGTACGACGCATCCGGTCTGTATCTTCTTGTCACTCCTTCAGGAGGCAAATGGTGGAGGTTCAACTATCTCCTGAAGGGAAAGCAGAAGACCATCAGCCTCGGCGTGTATCCCGATGTAAGCCTGAAGGAGGCCAGAAGCAGAAGAGACCGGGGGAAAGACCTCCTTGCGGAGGGCGTCGATCCCTCGGCGATGAGGAAGGCGCAGAAGGCTGACGGGGCCATGACCTACGGAGATCTGACCATGGAGTGGTTTGAGAACAGGAAGTCAACGTGGGTGGAAAGACACGCGGAAACGGTCTTGCAGAGGATCAACAACTACATCCTCCCCGCATTCGGGGATACCCCCGTCACTGGGATCACGACGCCTCTGCTTTACAAGTTCCTGCAGGGCATAGAGCAAAGCGGCAAGATCGAGACGGCGCACAGGGTAAAACAGATAACGAGCATGATATTCCGGTATGGCATCGTGAAGGGTGTCGCAGAGAGGGACCCCGCATCGGACCTGGGGCGGGGGATGCTTACGCCGTCTCGGCCGCAGCACTATGCGACGATCCTCGAACCTGCGAAGATAGGCGCCCTCATGAGGGCGATCGACGGGTATGAGTACGTGCTCGTAAGGTGCGCCCTCAAGCTCCTTTCACTCACCTTTGTCCGGCCGGGAGAACTCCGTAACGCACGGTGGGAAGAGTTTAGGTTTGATGAAAGGCTGTGGGAGATCCCCGCCGAGAAGATGAAGATGAAACGGGAGCACGTGGTCCCTCTCTCCAAACAGGCAATCGCCCTGCTCAAGGAGTTGCGGTCGTTCTCGTCATACCTGAAATCGGAGTATCTCTTTCCGAGCCTGCGGAGCAGGCACAGGCCCATCTCCGACGTGACGATGCACGCGGCGCTGCGGCGCATGGGGTACGACACGAAGAAAGACATCACCCCTCACGGGTTCAGGGCCATGGCGCGTACGATCCTTCATGAACGTTTGAAGTTCCCTCCCGAGGTGATCGAGCACCAGCTGGC
>DIFC01000066.1:0-144 GCA_002418945.1 Deltaproteobacteria bacterium UBA5758
CGTACTGGATGTTCATGAGGCCGATCACGTTCAGCTCCCTCGCAAGCTGACAGGTGTAGAGCTTTATCTTCTCGATGGCCTCGTCGTTCAGGGAATAGGGCGGTAATGCGCATGCGCTGTCCCCGGAATGGATGCCCGCCTCCT
>DIFC01000066.1:283-61156 GCA_002418945.1 Deltaproteobacteria bacterium UBA5758
CGATCTCCATCGCCCTGCCGCCCAGCACGTACGACGGCCTCACCACAACGGGGTATCCTATCGTATTAGCGATCTCCTTCGCCTCTTCAAAGGACACGGAGATCCCGTTGTCGGGCTGCATGAGGTTCAGCCTTTTCAGAAGCGTCTTGAATTTGTCCCTGTCCTCGGCGATATCGATGCTCTCCGGCGTCGTCCCGATGATCTTTGCGCCCGCCTTTTTCAGCGGCACCGCAAGGTTCAGCGGCGTCTGGCCGCCGAACTGGACGATCACTCCGTCGGGCCTCTCCTTCTCGATGATATCCATTACGTTCTCGAAAGTGAGGGGCTCGAAATAGAGCTTGTCGGAGGTGTCATAGTCCGTGCTTACCGTTTCGGGGTTGCTGTTGACCATGATCGTCTCGTACCCGAGATCCTTGAGCGCGAACGCCGCATGGACGCAGCAGTAATCGAACTCAATGCCCTGCCCTATCCTGTTCGGCCCTCCGCCGAGGATCATGATCTTCTTCCCGTCAGATACCCGTGATTCATCCTCCTGCTCGTAGGTTGAGTAATAGTAGGGCGTATAGGCCTCGAACTCGGCGGCGCAGGTATCGACAAGCTTAAATACGCTCCTGATGCCTTTTTCCGTCCGGAGCGCCCTAACCTCCTCCTCGTCCTGTCCCGTAAAGTCCCCGATCTGCATGTCCGAGAAGCCGAGCTTCTTTGCGCTTCGCAAAAGTTCCTCAGGGATCTTCCTCCCGCACCGTCTCAGCTCCTCTTCAAACCCGACGATCTCCCGTATGTTGCTAACGAACCATCTGTCGATGCCTGAGACCCTGCAGATCTCTTCGATGCCCATGCCTGCTCTCAAGGCATGGCGGACGTAAAATACCCGTTCGCTGTTCGGCGTCGCCAGCTTCTGGCGAAGGAATTCCTGATCTTCTATGCCGGGGAGCCTGTCGTGGACGATCCCCGGGCGGCCTATCTCGAGGGAACGGAAGCCTTTCTGTAGGGCTTCTTTAAATGTTCTCCCGATGGCCATCGCCTCACCGACGGATTTCATGGAGATCGTCAGCGTCTCGTCGGCGCCCCTGAACTTCTCAAAGGTGAACCTCGGTATCTTCACGACGCAGTAATCAATGGTGGGCTCAAAGGACGCAGGGGTCTTCCTGGTGATGTCGTTGGGTATCTCGTCGAGGGTATATCCGACGGCAAGCTTCGCCGCGATCTTGGCGATGGGAAACCCCGTTGCCTTCGATGCGAGCGCCGAGCTTCTCGATACCCTGGGGTTCATCTCGATGACGACCATCCTGCCATTCAAAGGGTTCACGGCAAACTGGATATTGGAGCCCCCTGTCTCTACGCCGATCTCGCGGATGATCCTGATAGACGCGTCGCGCATGGCCTGGTATTCCTTGTCGCTCAAGGTCTGCGCGGGTGCCACGGTAATGCTGTCCCCGGTATGGACTCCCATGGGATCAAGGTTCTCGATGGAGCAGATGATCACCACATTATCCTTTTTGTCGCGCATCACCTCAAGCTCGAATTCCTTCCAGCCCATGACCGATTCCTCGACAAGGATCTCGCCGATCATGCTGCTCTCGAGCCCCCTCTGCGCAAGGATCTCGTATTCTTCGACGTTGTAGGCGACAGCCCCACCCGTTCCGCCCAGGGTGTAGCTTGGCCTGATTATGAGGGGAAAGCCGATCTCCTGCGCCACCCTTCTCGCGTCGTCCATGTTGTAGGCAAGGCCGCTTCTCGGCACCTCAAGCCCTATCTTCTCCATCGCCGCCTTGAACTCCTCCCTGTCCTCGGCCTTCTTTATCGCATTATAGTCGGCGCCGATAAGCTCAACGCCGTATCTTTCCAGGATCCCCCTTTCGGCGATGATGGTTGCGAGGTTGAGCCCCGTCTGGCCGCCGAGCGTCGGGAGCACCGTGTCGGGCCGCTCGATCCTGATTATCTCTTCCAGCACCTCCGGTGTAAGCGGTTCTATGTATACCCGGTCCGCCATGTCGGGGTCGGTCATGATCGTGGCGGGGTTGCTGTTGACAAGAATGACCCTGTACCCTTCCTCGCGAAGCGCCTTGCAGGCCTGGCTCCCGGAATAGTCGAACTCGCACGCCTGGCCTATCACGATGGGCCCCGACCCGATGATGAGGATGCTTTTTATATCGGTGCGCTTAGGCATATAACCCTTTCCTGTAGCTCTCCATCATGTTCCGGAACTTCCCGAAGAGGCCATAAGCATCGTGCGGCCCCGGTGACGCCTCTGGGTGGAACTGCACCGAGAAGATGGGATAGGCCTCGTGCTCGATCCCTTCCACGGTCCCGTCGTTGAGGTTGACGTGGGTGACCCGCACCGGCTCCTTTGTGATCGATCCGACATCGACGGCGAAGCCGTGGTTCTCTGAGGTGATGTAGACCTTGCCGGTACCCGTCTCCCGGTTCGGCTGGTTCGCTCCCCTGTGGCCGAACTTCAGCTTATACGTCCTCCCTCCGAAGGCAAGCCCCAAAAGCTGCTGCCCGAGGCAGATCCCGAACAGGGGTATCGCGCCAATCAGCTTGCGGATCTCCTCGATGGCATAAGTAAGCCCTTCCGGATCGCCGGGGCCATTTGAAAGCAGTATCCCGTGGGGCTTCATGGCCAGGATATTCTCTGCCTTCTCGTAAGCCGGGACCACCGTGACGTGGCAGCCGACCTTCTTCAGCATCCTCAGGATGTTCCTCTTCACCCCGTAATCGATGACAACGCACCGCAAGTCCGGCCTATCGGGCTGATCATTTTTAAAGTCCCCTTTTTTCGCCACTCGCTCCACGCCCCCCGTTCCTCGTTCCCCGCACCTCGCACCTCGCTTCTCTTCCCACACATAGGGCTCCCTGCAGGTCACCTCTTTCACGAGGTCAACGCCGACGATGCCCCTCGAAGCCTTTGCCTTTCCGACAAGGCTTTCCCGGTTGAGATCGATCGTGGAGATAATGCCCTTCATGACCCCCCTTGCCCTCAGATGCTTTGTCAGGGCCCTCGTATCCACGTCCTCGACGGCAAGGATGTTGTGCCTTTCAAAATAACGGACGAGGTCGTCCGTTGCCCTGAAGTTGCTCGTTATCCTGCTCAGCTCCTTGACGATAAAGCCTTCCACCTTCGGGCCGTCAGACTCGATATCGTCATCATTGACTCCGTAGTTGCCGATAAGCGGGTAGGTCATGGTTACGATCTGTCCCTTGTATGAGGGGTCGGTCATGATCTCCTGATAGCCGGTCATGCTCGTATTGAAAACGATCTCCCCTTCCTTCTCGCCGCAAATCCCGCAGCCCTTCCCTTCGAAGACCGTGCCGTCCTCGAGGGCGATGAGAGCCTTCATCGTTCCCCCCTGCACGCCCTGATGCATATCCCGCAGATGTGGTGTCCGAGGTTTCTTTCTTTTTTGAACTTATTCAACATAAGATAGCATCCCTGATGATCAAAATTCTCCTTTTCCTCTCTTATCGCCCCTGCAGGACAGGCGCTGATGCAGGCCCTGCATTGGCCGCAATCCTTCCCAAGCGGTTTGCCAGCATCAAGCGGCATGTCTGTAAGCACCGTATTGTACCTCACCTGCGCGCCGAAGACCGGGTGCACAAGGAGGTTGTTCCTCCCGATCCAGCCGACCCCTGCGATCTCTCCTACCTTCTTGTGGGAGATGTGCGCCCTCTGGTCCTTCCAGTCCACAAGCTGAGATGCTGCAAAAGGCATGGCCACAAAGCCTTTTCTCTCGATCTCGCGGGAAAGCAGATACGCGGCCATGTCGAGCCTGTAATTGAGCTGCCGGTAATGGTGCAAATAGATGAGGGTTGGCCCATCCGTCAAGGTCTCAAGGATGCCTTTCGACAGTACAAGGCCGAAAGATATCCCAAACGTTAACCTCTCCTTAAGCGAATTATCAAGGGCAACAAGCTCCTTGTCGTAGAACGACATATCACCCACCCCGAAGACGTCCACATCCTGACCTTTCAGATATGCCTCAATGAATTCCGTGTTCTTATCAATACCCATCGATCACCCTTTTCACAATATTCTCTTCTTTTTAAAATGCACCATCAGCGCCGTGATCGAGGCCGGGGTAACACCGGGTATCCTGGATGCCTGACCGAGGGAAAGGGGGCGTATCTTCGAGAACCGCTCAACGACCTCCCGCGACAGCCCTGACACCTCATCGTATTTTGTATCAAAGGGGATCCTGCTGTCCTCAAGCCTTTTCATCTTCCTGACCACGTCCTGCTGCCTGTCCGTATAGCCGCGGTATTTGACATCCAGCTCCACCTGGTACGCGATCTCTTCATCGATATCGCTCAAGCCGCCTTCAATGCGCTTCAGGGTCTCGATAGTAACACCCGGCTTCTTCAGCAGTTCCTCAAGGGTGACGGGGTTCTTTATCCCCTCAATATGGAGCTCTTGCAACATCCTGGTCGTTTCGCCCGTGGGCCTCAGCCTTATGGATCGCAACAAGCGTTTTGCCTCTTCGATCTTCGCCTTCTTTTCGAGGACCCTTTCGTACCGCTCCCTGCTCACAACCCCTATGCGGTACCCCTTCTCGGTAAGCCTCAGGTCCGCGTTGTCCTCCCGGAGCAGCAGCCGGTACTCCGCCCTTGACGTGAACATCCTGTAAGGCTCGTCAACGCCCTTTGTAACGAGGTCATCGACGAGGACCCCGATGTAGGCCTCGTCCCTGCCCAGGCAAAAGGGTCCTTCGCCGCGGACCTTTAACGCGGCGTTGATGCCCGCCATCAACCCCAGGGCCCCCGCCTCCTCATACCCGGTGGTCCCGTTTATCTGGCCCGCAAGGAAAAGGTTCCTGACGATCTTCGCCTCAAGCGTCGGGTACAACTGCGTAGGGTAGGCAAAGTCATATTCAATGGCATATCCCGGCCTCGTTATTTCCACCTTCTCGAGACCCTCGATGGTCCGCAGCATCCCCAGTTGGATATCGAGGGGCAGGCTTGTTGCAAAACCGTTAGGGTAATACTCCTTCGTGTCCAGTCCCTCCGGTTCTATGAAGATCCGGTGTCTTGTCTTTTCAGGAAACTTAACGACCTTATCTTCGATAGACGGACAGTACCTGACGCCCGTTCCTTTTATCTTTCCCGTATAAAGCGGCGACCTGTCGAGGCCTGACCTGATGATATCGTGAGTTGCCATGTTCGTATAGGTAAGATAGCAGGGCACAAGCCTGTTGGCGATGCGCCCGGTAAGGAAAGAAAAAGGGGCAGGAGGGTCGTCGCTGTGCTGCGCCTCCAGCTTTGAAAAATCTATCGTCTTTCCGTCCAATCTCGGGCAGGTCCCGGTCTTCAGCCTCCCTATGGCGAAGCCGAGATCCCTGAGAGAATCCGAAAGCCCCACTGACGGCAGGTCGCCCATCCTGCCGGCCTCGCTCCTTTCAAAACCGATATGGATGACCCCCCGCAGGAACGTCCCAACTGTAATGATGACGGCCGTTCCGTAGAACCGCTCACCCCACTGCGTCTCGACCCCTGCGACGGTATCTCCCTGGACCAGCAGTCTTTCAACGATGCCCTGCCGGATAAAGAGTCCTTCCTGTTCCTCGAGCCTTGCCTTCATCCTGTGGGCATACCTCATCTTGTCCGCCTGAACGCGGGTTGCCCGCACCGCGGGGCCCTTCTTCATATTGAGTATCCTGAACTGGATGCCTGTTGCATCGATGTTCCTTGCCATCTCGCCATCGAGGGCGTCCATCTCTTTTACCAGATGCCCCTTGCCGAGGCCTCCGATCGCCGGGTTGCACGACATATAGGCGATGTGGTCAAGGTTGGTTGTGACAAGAAGGGTTTTAGCCCCCATTCTCGAAGACGCCAGGGCAGCCTCGCACCCTGCGTGACCCGCACCTATCACTATTACATCAAAATGTTCCATAGTATGATCGACCTGAACCGGTTGCCCCGCTCTCCTCCATGGTCCAACGGGGAATTATCCTGTTAAAATGCTATAGTCTATCAGCAACAGGATATATTTTCCATTACTTCCTGAAGGCGCTGCAAAGTTTTGTGTTCAACTTTTTCAATAAACGTGCTACCATTCTATAATACTGGATGTTCGATACTGACGGCTGGTTTAGCCATCAGCCCTCAGCGATCAGCTTAAAGCTTTTTTTAGCTGACTGCTGTGTGCCGGCTGCTGACGACTGATTTAAAAGGAGGGAAATATGGAAGAAATAGCCATTGGAAAGGTTGAACGCTTCTTCTCGAAGATCGGTGTCGCGGCGATCAAGATCACAAGCGGGGAACTGAAGGTCGGCGATACGATAAAGTTCAAGGGACACTCTACCGATTTCGAACAGACGGTCGAGTCCATGCAGGTTGAGCACAAAAACGTCGAGAAGGCGGTGGCAGGCGACGACATAGGGATCAAGGTAAAGGAGAAGGTGAGGGACCACGACGCGGTATACCTTGTGAAGCCCTGATCAGCTCATAGCTGATGGCTATGGCAAATCGTATATCGTCATTCGTATATCGTATATCGAAATACCAGGCAGACTCTGATGAAAGTCGTCAGCTTCACTTGTCATTGAGAGAAGTAAAGCGATATGGCGATTTGCGGATATAATCTATTGAATGAGATCGCCGCATTATTTTTTAACTATCTTGAATTTGTTTAGTATCACGATATACGATATACTTGCCTTTATTCATTTGCTGACTTCTTTGCCATATTGTGCTATATAGAAAATACAGAAACACAATTTCATTGAATTCGGAGGAACCATGGAAGAAAGAGAGCTATTGCAACGGTTTCACGAGGTCCTCGAGGTCAGTCTTCCTGTCATCGAAAATGCCTATAAAGGCTTTGTTACGCAAAAACCGGCGCTTCTGAAAGAGAGTAAGGAAAAATTCAAATCCATCCTTGCCTCCAGGCTGTCATATGTAGAAAAGATAGTAGAAGACAAAGAAAAGGATGAATTCGAGAAAAAATTTGTTTCCCTTCTTCCGCCCTTTCAAATGGTCGGGATTGCGATACAGAACGTCATCAGCAACATGGAGATCAAGGTCGAGGCAAACGTGCTTTTCAGCCAGAAGGGCCTCGATGAGATCAAAGAGCTTCTCGCAATGGCCTACGACCTGATGAGGGATGTCCGGGATTACACGGTAACAAAAAACCCCCACATCCTCTCAAAGGTCAACGAAGGCAAAGAAAAGATCATCAAGACGATCAACGATTTCTCAATTGTTCACCAGAACCGGCTCATCACGGGCGTCTGCATGCCCAAGGGGTCATACCTTTATCTCGACATTACCGACTCTATCAAAAAAATCGCAAGGGGGCTCGCGGAATTCGCTGAAAAGGTCTAACCTTTGTCAACACCTGCCGACAGGCTGAAAGAAAGCATTAAAGAACAGAAGACAATGCAAACGCTCCTCACGGGGAGTTTTTACGGCGAGGTGTACCTTGTAGGCGGAGCTATACGGGAATTGATGCTCGGCAATAAGCCGGGCGATTATGATTTCGCGCTGTCTGACGCACGGGACATCAAAACATTTGAATCTATCTTCCACGCCTCCTCGTTCATACTCGGGAAAAAACCGATCCAGACACACCGGATCGTCATCAAAGATCAGGCGCTTGACATCACCGTCTTAAAAGGCAACATTGACGAGGACCTGAGAAGAAGAGATTTTACGATCAACGCCATTGCATACAACATAAGAGACAATAGCATTACCAATACACTACAGGGCATTGAGGATATCCACCGGGGAATAATACGCTACCCCGATAAAAACTCAATTACCGACGACCCTTTGAGGATGCTCAAGGCCGTGCGTCATTATACTATGCTGCAGGATTTTACGCTCGACATTGACCTGGCACAATCCATTACAGAGCTCAGGCACCTTATCAATAGCGTGGCGCCCGAGAGGGTCAAGTACGAATTGGACCTGATCCTGTCATCGGCGAATGTCGCCGCCGGCATGAAGAAGCTGGAAGAGTTGGGCCTCCTTGTTGAGGTCTTTCCCGAGCTTGATCCGCTCAAGCTTTTAGATAAGGAGCAGCAGTTCACCCTTGAGACCTTCGGGCACACAATAGACGGCTTTGGTTATCTGTATAAATACGGGAGACGGTATAATCTCGAAGCACGGGAAATAAGAAACGTAGGCTATTCACTTCTTTTTCACGACCTCGGCAAGGCCGACACCTTTACATATGACGAGGAAAAAGATGCAGTGCATTTCTTTCATCACGAACGATTTTCAAGGGACATTGCTCAATCCATTATGGAAAGATTCAAATTCAGCACCCAGGAAATGAAGGATGTTCTTTCACTGATAGAAAACCATATGAGGATATTTCTCATCAGTAATGACGAGTCCACTGAAAAGGCCTTGCGAAGGGTCGTCTATAAGATGGGCAATCTTACGCCTTCCCTTGTCACCCTCACGCTCTGCGATCTGTATGGGAGCTCCGGCGGCGAGAAAAACGCCTCAACCCAACGGGTAAAAAAGCGTTGCGCCGAGGTAATCGAGATGTTTGCCCAATGGAAGAGGAAACCGCTCCCGAAGCTTGTTACCGGTGGAGACCTCCTGCTGATGGGTTTTCCCGAAGGGCCTCTCATCGGCAAATGCCTGAACGATATACGGGAAAAACAGGTCGCCGGGGAGATAGTGACCAAAGAGGAAGCGATGAAATATGCGGCGGAACAGCTCGGTCAGTTCATGGCTCATAGCTAACAATCTAAAATGCAAAGAAAACGTACCTCGCTCCTTTTATGAAACGTTCCATCACTTCGCTTCCGCTCCACTACGGGAAAGCCCCTCCATGGCTTTTTCAGAAGATGAAGCGTCTCTCCGCCGCCCTGACAGAGATCATCCTTTTCGAATTCGGACCCAGTGAATTCCTGGCACGGGTTGCAGACCCTGTCTGGTTCCAGGCGCTGGGCTGCGCGGTAGGTTTCGACTGGCACAGCAGCGGCCTTACCACAACGCTTTGCGGTGCGCTCAAAGAAGGCGTCGCCCTTCTTGGCGAAGATGCTTCCCTGGCCGTCTGCGGCGGGAAGGCAAAACGTGCGATTCGTACGCCCGAAGAGATAGACCGATACGGCGAAAAATGGGGCATAGACGCTCAACATCTCAAGACGATAAGCCGTCTTTGCGCAAAGATCGACAATACGGCCGTTCAGGACGGCTACAGCCTCTACCACCACACCTTCATCTTTACTGCACATGGCGAATGGGCCATCATCCAGCAGGGAATGAACGGGGAGAAGCGGGATGCGCGACGCTATCAGTGGCTTTCAAAGGACAACCTCGACATGACCTCAGACCCGCATACAGGGATCACCTGCGACGAGAGGGGAGCGGTCCTCAATTTCGTTGCCGGCGAGAGCGCCGGTGCCCGGGGCGCTGCCGTAGATTTTGCAAAGGAAAACCCGGATGCCATGATCAAGGCCTGGAAAGGCATTGCCCTTACAATGCCTGAACGTCATTATATCTCCGCAAAAGACGTCAACGAGAAACGTCTGTATAAGATGTTCAGGCTCATCCATGAATCGCAGCCGGACACCTTCAAGGACCTCATCCAGATACAAGGGGTAGGACCGAGGACAGTTGCCGCCCTTGCCCTTGTCTCCGAACTCATCTATCAAAGGCCCCCGAGCTTCGAAGATCCTGCACGCTTCAGTTTCGCCCACGGCGGGAAAGACGGGTACCCCTTCCCCGTTGACAGAAAGACCTATGAAGGATCGATAGATTTTCTGAAAACCTGCATCGATAAGGCAAAGGTCGGGGACAGGGACAAGCTCGATGCGCTTAAGAGATTGTCAAACGTGTAAACAGCGCCAAATACTAATATCGAAGCACTAAACTTTAAACAATTGCCCATGCAGCGCTTCGGGGTATCATTATTCCCTCTCCCTTTGCCGGAAAAGGACGGGGAGCAGTATTATTGTCCCCTCTCCCCTGAGGAAAAGGGTCATAGCAACAATATTCCCTCTCCCCTTACTGGGGAGCGTCCCTGCGATCTCCATCTCCCCTGGCCGAGAAGGGTCGTAATATCACAGTCCCCTCTCCCCTGGCCGAGAAGGGTCGTAATATCACAGTCCNNAGAGGGTCAGGGTGAGGGGGAAAGGCAAACAGGCGACCACCATGTCTAAAAAATTGATATTTCAAGACTTGATCCCAATAAGGTCCGGTCTATTTTGTTGAACATGCGATTCACGCCTTACGGGTGTTTTGCCATAAGCTATGAGCCGTGGGCTGCCGGCTATTGACAAACAGAATGGAATAGTTACATTTATAGAATAATGAAGAGAAGGGTTTTCCTGAAGGTTGCCGTTGGCTCATGCCTGTTGGCTGGAATACATCCCAAGGCCTTCGCCCAGTCTCCATCTGTTGTCGCACTTGCAGAAGGACAGGACTACGGGGCCATAACGAGAAACGTTATCTCCGCGCTCGGCGGCATGGAGAGGTTTGTGAAGCCGGGGAACACCGTCGTCGTTAAGCCGAACATCGGCTGGGACAGAAAACCTGAATATGCGGCGAACACTCACCCCCTCGTTGTGAAGGCGGTCGTCGAAGAGTGCCTGAAGGCAGGCGCAAGAAGGGTCAAGGTCTTTGACAATACCTGCAACGACCCCCGGAGGTGCTACGAGAACAGCGGTATACAGGCCATCCTGAAAGGCCTCAAGAACGTGGAGATGAAACACGTAGAGCGGGAACGCTTCAGGAATACGAAGATCAACGGCAGCTTCCTGAAAGAATGGGAACTCTACGACGAGGCGCTCTCTGCGGACGTCCTTATCAATGTCCCCATAGCAAAACACCACGGACTGACGGGATTGACGCTGGGTTTGAAGAACATGATGGGCATAATGGGCGGGAACAGGGGGTATATCCACCGGAATATGGACGACGCCCTCGCCGACCTGAACCAAACCGTCAGGAGCCGGCTCACGATCATCGACGCCACACGGATACTCCTCGATCGAGGCCCTCAGGGCGGCAACCTGAAAGACGTAAAGGTCCTCAACAAGGTGATCGCGTCCACCGACATTGTCGCTGCCGATGCCTACGCAACGACCTTCTTCAACCTAAACCCCCAGGATATATCCACTACAGTTGCGGCGCATAAAAGAGGGCTGGGCGAGATGAACCTCAGCAAGATCAAACTTGTCAAGGCATGAGCATGCGATACCTTGTGCTTATCAACATGCACACATGACAGCGCCTCTATGAAGATAACCTCTTCCAGGATATCGCAGCTTATCTTTCTGGCCCTGTTTATCATCCTCTTTGTCAACACCGAATACCGGGGAAAGGATGAGATCTCCGCCGCGATAAACAGCTTCTTCAGGGCAAACCCTCTCGTGACGGTCAGCTATATCCTCGCCGTCAAGGCGGTGGCCATACTTTTGATACCGGGGATCATGATGATCCTCGCTTCTGCTATCCTCGGCAGGTTCTTCTGCGGATGGATCTGTCCTCTCGGCACGATCATCGATCTCATAACCGGCAAGATACGCAAAACAGCCCCTTTGAAATTCCTCAAGAGCCGGTTCAAATACTATCTCCTCTTCACACTTCTCGCCGCTGCCCTCTTTAATGTCAACATTGCAGGGGTCTTCGATCCTATCGCCATACTCGTCCGCGCCCTTACCTTTTTCCTCTACCCCCTTCTCGGGTATACAGCGAGGAGCGGCTGGGCCGGGCTTTACTCGGCGCTGGGAGAAAAAAGGGATTACCTCGATCCCTTGTTCGCCTTCCTGCGCGACTACGTTCTACCCTTCAGAGAGACCTTCTACCCCCTTGCCTTTCTCTCTCTCATCTTTTTCGCGGGGATCCTCTTTCTCGAAAGGTACGAAAAGAGGAACTGGTGCAAAAATCTCTGCCCCCTCGGCACACTGCTTGGTCTCACGGCAAAACTTTCCCTCTTCAAAAGGATCCCGGGAAAGCTCTGCGCCGACTGCGGCAAATGCAAGGAGGTCTGCCCCACCGGCTTTGATAGGGACACACTTCAAAAGAGCGACTGCATCCTCTGCATGGACTGCAGGCTGCAATGCGCGTTCAAGCGGGTTGCCTTTCCTTTTAAAGGCATTCCCTCAATAAAACGGGAAAAGGCAGGGGACTCGCAGCCCGTAATGGGGCGAAGGGTCTTTATGGGCAGCATAGTATCGGGGTTTTTTCTGTCGCGGGTATTCACTTTCCAACCGCCGGTCCAACACGAAAGGCTGCTGAGACCCCCCGGCGTAAAAGATGAAAAGGATTTTCTCAAAAAATGTGTGCGGTGCGGCGAGTGCATCAAGGTCTGCCTCCGGAGCGCACTCTACCCTGACTATTTTAAGGCAGGCCTCTATGGGGTCTTTATGCCCGTCATCATCCCCCGGCTGGGCTATTGCGAGTACAACTGTAACCTCTGTGGACAGGTGTGTCCCACAGGCGCCATCCCGAACCTTCCCCTTGAAAAAAAGAAGAAGAGCGTCATAGGCGTTGCGCACCTTGATAAAAACCATTGCCTCCCCTACGCCAGAAAGATCAACTGCATCGTTTGCGAGGAACATTGCCCGGTCCCGGAAAAGGCCATACGCTTCGAGGTGGTTGAAGAGAAGGACCACAGCGGCAAAACCGTCACCTTGAAAAGGCCCTATGTTGTTGAAGAGCTGTGCAATGGCTGCGGCATCTGCGAGAACAAATGCCCCCTTGAAGGAAAATCCGCCATCGAGGTCTTCGCACAGCGTAGGCGCCTCACGAACACCTGACCTTTTAATCTTCAAAGCAAAAACCCCTTTTAAAGCGTTATCCGCCATCGTATTAGTATATTCTTGAAACTTCCCTCCGTACCTTATAATGTATATCTATCGCCCATGAAGAGGACGATTCATCTCATACCTGTTCTGCTCATCGTCGGATTCAGCGGGATCGTTGCCCAGACTATCCTGCTTCGGGAATTGCTCATCATCTTTTCGGGCAACGAGCTCTCCATCGGGGTAATCATCGGTTCCTGGGTCATCTGGGAAGCGGCGGGAGCATATCTCGGCGGGCGCCGGAAAGAAAGTCCGCACAATAACAGCGGCCTCTTTATTGTCTCCATGATCCTCTTTTCCTTTTTCTTTACGGCAACCATATACGGTATACGCATTGCCAAGGTACTTGCGGGGATACCGCCGGAAATAGGCGCAGGCATTATGCCGATCCTTTATATGTCTTTTTCCGTCCTTCTGCCTGCAGGCCTTCTCCACGGTTTTGTATTCACCCTCATGTGCACGATACACGACCAGGCCACAGGAGAAGGTCCTTCATCTGTCGGCAAGGTCTATTTCTATGAGACGCTGGGAACCGTTCTGGGAGGGGCCTGCGTCAATTACCTTTTCATCCCCTATCTTCAATCATTCCAGATCGCCCTCTCCATGGCCGTCCTGAACGGCATCGCATGCCTTTTCATCTCCCTTCCTTTCTTTGAAAGAAAAAGGGCTCTGCAGGCAACGGCAGGCCTTCTCTGCGTCATAATTCCATCCGCAATGCTCATCGGGGGCAGCGCCGACAGGATGCACCGGGATGCCATAAGGCGCCAGTGGCAGGGAAAGAACGTTGTCCATTATGCGAACACCCTTTACCAGAACATAGTCGTCATGGAAAGCTACGGCCAGTATACCTTTTTCTCCGACGGTATCCCGCTTATTACAACACCGGTACCGGATATTGCCTTTGTTGAGGAATTCGTCCATTTTCCCATGCTGCACCATAGCTCCCCGGAGAAGATCCTCGTGCTTCACGGCGGGGCCGGAGGGGTGATCAAGGAAATACTGAAGTACCCGACGGTAAAGCAGGTGGATTATGTCGAAACCGATCCTTTGCTCCTGAAAACGATAAAGAGGTTTCCAACGGATATGACGCGGAAAGAGCTCGGCAGCCCCCTTGTCCGTTTACACTTTACTGACGGCAGGATCTTTGTAAAAAAAAGGCAGGCGCAATACGACGTCGTTCTCCTCGGTCTGCCTCCCCCTTCCACGCTTCGCGTAAACAGGTTCTTTACACATGAATTTTTTGACTCTGTAAAGGGCGCCCTGAAAAAAAGGGGGATATTCGCATTCACTATAAACGGTTCGTTTACATACTACAGCAAAGAGCTTAAGGACCTGAACAGCTGTATCCTGAATACCCTCTCTGGGGTCTTCCCGAACTTCTTCGTCATCCCGGGGGACGCGAACCTCGTCCTCGCCTCACCGTCAGCGGACACCTTTTACTGCTCACCGTCAGCCCTTTACGGCAGGATCGTGCGTTACGGCTTCAAGACAGATCTCATTTCCCTCCCCCACCTCACATACCGCCTCGACGAGGACAGGAGGAACTGGTTCATGTCCTCAATAAAGACCCCGGACAAGCAGGTAAACAGGGACCTTGCCCCGGCAGGGCTTTTTCTCAACATCGTGTACCAAAACATCCTCTTCACCCCTTCGCTGAAGAAACCGCTGGAATTGTTGAGGGGCATCGACCTTCCCGCCCTTTCGATATTCCTGGCCGCCCTCTTCTCTTTTCTCTTCTTCCTGACAGGATCTTACAGAAGGTTCGTCATCCCCTTCGCGATAGGGTCCACCGGCTTTACGGCTATGATATTTGAGCTGATCCTTTTGTTCGGATTCCAGATATTCTACGGGTATATATTCTACGAGGTGGGGATCCTCATCACCACGTTCCTTGGCGGTATGGCTATGGGGGCCATTATAATGACCGTCCGCTTAAAAAACATGAAAGACCCTGCCAGGGCGATCATGTTTATCGAGGCAGGCATAATCCTCTTTGCCGTCCTCCTCCTTCTTGTCTTTTCTTTGCTCGAGGTAAGCTACCGCTACAGCCCGGCATTTATGCATCTTCTCTTTATCGCCCTCCTTTTTATATCGGGCATTATTACCGGCGCAGAATTCCCCCTTGCAAATGCGCTGTACCTCGAAGACAATACCGTGGGCAGAACAGTCGGCATTATCTATGGAGCCGACCTTCTCGGCGGATGGATCGGAGGGATAGCCGGCGGTTTTATTCTCCTTCCTATCCTCGGCTTGCTTCAGGGCTGTATTCTCATTGCCATGCTGAAGACGGCCAGCCTTCTTTTGTTGATTTGCCGGAGAAAATAGTATAATTAAAACTTCTATAAGGTTTTATATGCTTACGCGAAGAGACTTTATCAAGATAGCGCTATTAACCCCTGCCGCCCTGCAACTAGAGGCAAAGGAACCCGCCCTGAAAGACGCCCATTATTTGAAAGAGGCCCTCTACTACCGGGTCATCGATACAAAAAAAGGCACAGTCGAATGCCTGTTGTGTCCGAGAGGCTGTACGATCCCTCATGACGGGTCAGGCTTTTGCCGCGCGCGAAAAAATATAAAAGGAAAACTCTTTTCCCTCGGCTATGCGTCACCCTGTGCGGTCCACATAGACCCAATAGAGAAAAAACCGTTCTTCAATGTCTATCCGAGAAGCCTGAGCTTCTCTGTTGCCAGCGCAGGCTGCAACCTGCGGTGCAGGTTCTGTCAGAACTGGCAGATATCCCAGGCATCCCCTGAGGATACTGCCAACCAGCATCTTCCCACCGAAAGGCTCGTGACTCTTGCAGAGCAGAACCGGTGCAGGAGCATCGCCTACACATACACGGAGCCGACAAACTTCTTCGAATATATGCTGGACGCCGCGAAGATAGCCTCCGGAAAGGGCATCCTTAATGTTTGCCACTCCAATGGATACATCAACCCGGAACCCCTCAAGGCGCTCTGCAAGTACCTTGACGCAGCGAATATAGACCTCAAAGGGTTCAGCAGAACCTTTTACAACAGGCTCTGCGAGGCCGAGCTTGAGCCTGTCCTGGAAACGATAAAGATCCTCAAAAGATCAGGCGTCTGGGTGGAGATCACCAACCTCGTCATACCAGGGCACAACGATGACGAGAAGATGATCGCAGATATGTGCCGGTGGATCTATCAAAACGCAGGCGCTGATACCCCGATCCACTTCTCCCGCTTTTTCCCCATGTACAGAATGACCAGCATATCGCCAACACCGGTAAGCGTCCTCGAAAAGGCGCGCGATATAGCCCTGAAGGCGGGTCTTCAATTTGCGTACATAGGAAATGTCCCGGGCCATCCGGGGGAGCACACCTACTGCCCCTCATGTAAACGAATGGTCATCCGGAGGTCAGGGTACAATATTCTGGAATATATGCTGAAAGGTGGAGCCTGCCCGGGCTGCGGGAAGAAGGTAGGAGGGATATGGGCGGCTTAAAGTCAGTTCAAAGTTCAACGTTCAAAGTTGTAAAACGTAAACACCGATGCAGCATCATCTGCGCAATATGCTGCATAATCTGCGTTTTATTTTTATGCACTGCCGGCTTTGCGGAGGATGTTCTTATTAAAGTGAAGAAGCCGGTATTTGCAGGGTCCTTCTACCCAGGGGATAGGTCTGCCCTTGCCGGGACAATCAATGGATATCTGAAAGAAACGGAATCAAAAAAAGAGAGGATAAGCGCGCCAGTCTTCGGCATCATCGCCCCACATGCGGGATACCAGTATTCCGGGCGCGTCGCTGCCTACGCTTACAACCAGATAAAAGGAAAACCCTACACAACGGTCATCCTCATGGGTCCGACGCATCGGGTGCCGCTTAAAGGCGCTGCGATATACCCTTCAGGGTCATGGGAGACGCCTCTGGGAAGGGTTCAGATCGACCACGACACGGCAAAAAGGCTCGCGGAGAAAAGCGCGTTCATCAAAAACTATCCCATTGCCTTCGAGCGCGAACACTCTCTTGAGGTCCAGGTCCCTTTTCTCCAGCAGGCACTAAAAGATTTCAAGATAGTCCCTATCGTCATGGGCATGATGGAAAGAGAGGATTACGGGGCCCTCACCGTTGCGCTCTGCGAATTGTTGCAAAAGCATGCCGGAAGGGTATTGATCGTCGCCTCTTCTGATATGTCCCATTTTCATTCATACCGTGAGGCAAACCGGATGGATAATCTTACCTTGCAGGAGATCGGGGATCTTGACATAGATCGTCTCGCCGCCGGCCTCGAAAAAGGAGATTACGAGCTCTGCGGATCGCAGGCAGTATTGACCCTTATGATGGTCGCCAGGAGGATCAACGGAGAGGCAAAGGTCCTTCACTACGCAAATTCCGGGGATGTGACAGATGACAGAAACAGGGTTGTAGGGTACGGGGCCGCTGCCTTTTCTCTTAGTGAAGCCGGCGCCGGCCTCGGCAAAAGGGAGCAGAAAGCGCTCCTCGCCTGCGCCCGGAAGACCCTTGAAGAATCAGTGACGCTGGGGAAGATCACCACGGCGGAGGCTAAAGAAAAGGCGCTCCTCGAAAGGCGGGGGGTCTTCGTCACCCTCACAAAGGATGGAAGATTAAGAGGGTGCATCGGATACATCATGCCGGTCATGCCGCTCTACAGAGCGGTCTCCGACATGACTGTCTCCGCTGCAAGCCGCGACCCTCGTTTCCCTCCGGTCGCAAAAGAGGAGCTGAAAGATATAAAGATTGAGATATCCGTGCTCAGCCCTCTGAAAAATGTAGATGACCCGCAGGAGATCGAGATTGGGAAGCACGGCCTTTTCATTGTGAAAGGGAACAACCAGGGGCTTCTTCTTCCCCAGGTGGCAACGGAATATATGTGGAGCAGGGAGGAATTCCTGAAGCAGACCTGCCTAAAGGCGGGCCTCCCGTCGAATGCATGGCGGGACAAGGGGACAAAGGTCTACAGCTTTTCTGCACAGATATTCTCGGAATGAACCGACACCGCATGGACACCTGAACCCTGTTCAGTTAATGATCGTAAAAAAGGAGGCAGCGAAATGCTGACAGACAAACAGCTTGAGCAATACGCCGATGTTCTTCTCTGGGGACTGGAGACGGCCCGGAAAAAACTCTTCAAAAAGAATGACTGCATCCTTCTCCAATACGAGGCGCCGGCGGTCAGGCTCGCAGAGATACTCTACGGGAGGATCCTCGACCTCGGTATGCACCCTGTTCAGCGAATGGGCCTTACCTTCGGCATGGAAAAGGGCTTCTATGAAAGATCGAACAGGAAACAACTCACCTTTCTTGCACCCGGCGACAGAGAGCTCTATTCGAACCTGAACGGGAGGATATTCCTGAGGGCGCCGGAATCGCTGACCCATCTGAAAGAGGTCGATCCTGCGAAGATCGGCACAGTTCTCGTCTCGCGAAAGCCGCTCCGCGATATCCTTGACAAGCGTGAGGAAAAGGGTCTCTACAGCTGGACGCTCTGCACGTTCCCGACGGCAGAGCTCGCGAGCCAGGCAAAGGCAAGCCCCGAAGAATACACGCGGCAGATAATACGAGCCTGCTACCTCGACAGGAAAGACCCTGTCGCCGAATGGAAGAACGTCCACCAGCAGGTGGGCGGCATAAAAAAATGGCTGAACAGCCTCAAGGTAAGCTATTTCCATATCGAGTCCGGGAATGTCGATCTGAAGGTCACCCCGGGAGAAAGGCGGAGATGGAAGGGAATTTCGGGCCACAACATCCCGAGCTTCGAGGTCTTTCTCTCTCCGGACTGGCACGGCACGGAAGGCGTCTATTATGCAAACCTTCCTTCTTTCCGGAGCGGGAATTACGTTGAAAAGATTCGCATCACCTTCCGGAAAGGCTCTGTCGTTGAAATGGAGGCGGCAAAAGGAGAGGATTTTGCCCGCAAGCAGCTTGCCATGGATAAAGGGGCAGCCAAGGTCGGCGAATTTTCCCTGACGGACAGGCGCTTTTCGCGCATCGACCGATTTATGGCCGATACGCTCTTCGATGAGAATTTCGGCGGCCAGTACGGGAACTGCCACATCGCCCTCGGCGCTTCATACACCGATACCTACGACGGCAATCCCGCCGCGATGACGGGGGCACTGAAAAAGAAGCTCGGCTTCAACGATTCCGCGCTCCACTGGGACCTTGTCAACACCGAGGATAAGACAGTAACCGCCTGCCTTAGATCAGGCAAAAAGGTTGTCATATACGAAAAGGGCGTCTTTAAATATTAAGCCCCCGCCTTCATCGCGCTGTAGACCGAATAGGCTTCCATGAAAGCAGGGAAGCCTACTGTCGGAAGAAGCAAAAGCAGCGCGTGCTTTATCTCCTCGTCCGTCAGCCCTGCCTCTTTGCCTCTTACGATGTGGGTTTCGAGGGATATCCTGTGGCCGCTGGCGCCTGAAACGGCGATCTTTATCAACCAGCGTACCTTCTCCGGCAACGGCCCTCCCTGCACGTGGATCTCTTTTCCCAGCGCCTCGTGGCCTTCGTAGACACGGGGAAATTCCTCTTTAAAACGCGTAAACATCTCATGCACGTCTTTCATGGCAGACCTCCTTTCTCCTCTTTTAATTGCAGAACGTTTTTTTGTCAAGCCGCATAATGGCCTTTTTCTTGTATATAGCGTATAATTCTGTTAATCTTTTTACGAAATAAGAACGCTGTAATTGATCGGGAGAGAACTTGTATGAACATACTTTCGGCCATCGGCAACACGCCGCTTGTAGAACTCATGAACCTCGACCTGCCCCCTGAGGTAAAGATCCTCTGCAAGCTTGAGGGGTGCAACCCCGGGGGCTCAATCAAAGACCGCCCCGCCCTCTACATGATCACAAAGGCGGAGGAACGGGGAGAGCTTACAAAAGACAAGATCATCCTTGAACCCACATCAGGCAATACGGGAATCGCCATCGCCATGATCGGAGCGGCAAAGGGGTATCGCGTTGACCTCTGCATGCCCGAATGCGTCAGCACGGAAAGAAGGCTCATCCTTGAAGGGCTTGGCTCAAACGTCTTCCTCACATCTGCGAAAGAGAATATCGACGGCGCCATCAAGAGGGCGCATCAGCTCCTGGGGGAGTTTCCCTACAAATATTACATGCCGAACCAGTACGACAACGAAGACAATGTACTTGCACACTACGAAACAACCGGTCCCGAGATATACGCCCAGACCAGCGGTGGCGTAGATTACTTTGTCGCCGGCATGGGCACAACGGGAACCCTCATGGGCACCGCGAGATACCTGAAAGAAAAGAATCCGGCCGTGAAGATCGTCGGCGTTGAGCCTGTCATGGGCCACGCTATCCAGGGATTGAAGAACATGACCGAGTCGATCGTCCCAAAGATATACAACCCCAACATACTGGACCGGAAGGAGATGGTGGAAGACGGCGAAGCGTTCGAGGCAACCCGCTTCCTTGCGCAGAGAGAGGGGATCTTTGTGGGGACATCAAGCGGCGCTGCCGTCGCGGTAGCCCTCCGCATAGCCCGGAACATAGACCACGGAACGATCGTCGTCATTCTCCCCGACCGCGGCGACCGTTATCTGAGCACCATGCAGTTCAGGTCCATCTGCGCCAAATGCCCGCCGTAGCCTGCTGGAGCGCCCATGAGTCATCCAAACAACACCCATCTCAAGTCAATCGGCTACATCCTGTGGATATTCGGATTCACAGGCTCCCACCGGTTTTACTACGGCAAGCCCATTTCAGGGACCATCTGGTTCTTCACGCTGGGGCTCCTCTTCATAGGATGGATCATCGACTTTTTCCTTATCCCTTCGATGGACCGTCAGGCCGATTTCAGATACCGTAGCGGCCGTATCGACTACACGGTAGCATGGATCCTGCTGACCTTTCTCGGACTATTCGGCATTCACCGTTTTTATATGGGAAAGTGGCTTACGGGGATAGTGTACCTGATCTCCGGCGGCATCTTCGGCATCGGATACCTGTACGACCTTTGGACCCTCAACGATCAGATCACGCTCATAAACAATAAGTGATCGATCCATAACGGGCACAAGTGGCGGACTGCTATAAGTTCTGCTCGCTGCGCCGCTGTTTCTATTTTTTCCTTCCTTTATCCGACAGGAAGATTGTTTGTTCCTGTTCAGCGTCTTTGTTGTTGCAGGAATCCTTCCTGCCGGCCTGGGGGCTGGACATTCAGGTGCGGACCCCGAACCGGGGCAGGATATATTTGTTCAAAATGAACCAGGCGGCAACGATCGCCACCAGTATCAGGATGTCAGTCATCGATCTTTCCTTCCTTTCTCAGCTCATCGTACCATATGCCGTGTCGCTTTTTTACATAGTTCGCATCTATCTTTCCCGTAAACATGCTCTTTAAGAGCGGCCAGTTGCTTTTAAAAAGAGCGACGACGCCTACATGCACGATCAGGGCAATCAGGAAGAGGAACGCGGCAAGGGTGTGGACGAGCGTATTGATCCCGTTCAGGAAAGGCGGCATGTACACAAAGGGCAGGTTCTTGATGATCTTCACGACGCCCGTCAAGGTAAGGACCGCGATAACGATCCCCATGCCGAGATAGGCGATCCTCTGTTCGGGCAAGTACTTCTCCGACGGCGGCTCTTCACCGATGCCGATCATGGCAAGAAGCACCTTTACAGACTTCCTTGCATCCCCCTTTTTTGGAATCAGTCCTTTATCGCCGCGCAGCCCGTGATAGAGGACATGAAAGATGATGGCGGCAAGGAAAAAGATCGCAAAGATATAATGGAGCGTAAGGTGCTTGAAATAGTCCCCGGCCCAGCCGAGGCCCGGTATATTCAATATGAAGTAGTACCGCTTGTAGAGCGGCAGCTCGCCGATGCCGGAAAAGAGGAGCATTATCCCCGACAGGGCCACTGTCCAATGCTCCACAAGCTCTATGACGCTATGTCTCCTGATCTTCATCGGTTCCGTCTCTATCGACCCCTTCCTTCCTTTTTCCCTTCCAGAGGGCGGCGACGATTGCCGCCAAAGCAGGCGCAATGGTGCCGTAGATAAAGTATTTCGCAAGGTTATGGGCCTTCTCCAGGGGGCTTACGATATCTTTCATCATCTGGAACTTTTCCTTCCCGGAGCGCAGCCGTTCCTCGATGGCACTGAAAGGAACCGGCGAGAGATAGAGGGTCGAGGTGCCCCCGTTCTGTGTATCTCCGTATACATGGAGCCTTTCGTTCTTCACCCTTTCGGCCGCCAGTGAAAAGACCTGTTGCCGCTCTCCGAAGATGAGGGCCGTCTTCTCTTTTAACCTTTTGGTGCAGGCTTCAACGCATGCCGGTTGCCTGCCGTCTTTGATCCTGTCATAGCAGAGGTCGCACTTGTACATGACGCCGCCGCCTGCGTATTTGGGCATGATCTTGAGGTACAGCCCGACGCCCGCCTGCCTCTGGGGGATGTGCCAGGGGCATACATCCCTGCATTTGGCCCCTCCGAAACAGAGCCAGTCGATGATCACGGTGTTGCCCTCTTTTTCCTTGCTCAGCGCGCCGAAGGGGCAAAGCGACACGCAGGGCGGGTTGTCGCAGTGCATGCACCTGCGGGGGATGAAGATCTCCTGCCCGCTGCCGAGGGGGACCTTCTGTACAAAGATCCAATTATAGGGGGTGAGGGTATTGAATACTTCCCTCTTCTTTGACCAGTCCTCGTAAAATTTATGCGGCCAGTAAGGCTGTATGTCTTTCACGGGCTCAGGGAACCTTCCTTTGTTCTCTTCCCTGCATGCCTTCACGCACAGGGGCACAGGCTCGCCCTTGCAGCCGTCGCACCCTGTGAGGTCGATAATGGTGGCGTATCTGCCGGAGAACGCCTGGGCGTCAGCGGGGGAAAGCATCTTCCCTGTGACCGCCGCCGCGCCGGCAACCTTTAAAAAATCACGCCTTGTCAGTTCAATCATAGAACATCCGCCGATATTGTATTAAAATTCCCTTTCCCTTTTTCCTGCTGCTGCACTTTCTTATTATAAGATCTTATTCTGCAAAGTCAATCGGCACGCCTCGTCATGCAACAACTATACCGATGCGGGCCTCTCTTCACCCTCAGTTCTTTGCTTGCTGCCTGACAATGCCCTCTACGATTGCCGGCAATATGTCTCCTGACTTTCCGAAGAGCGAAACGTCCGCAACATTGGTGATCGGCGTCGGCTCCAGGTTCACCTCAATGACAAAGCCGCCGTTGCCTTTTACGTTCTCCGGGAAGGACGCCACAGGATAGACAACCCCGGATGTGCCCACTACCATCAGGGTATCGCACAGGCTCATAGCATTGTAGGACATCTGCAGCACATCAGATAGGATCGACTCCCCGAACCAGACAACGTCGGGCCGCAGCAGCTCCCCGCATTCACAGCGCGGCGGTATCGATTTCAGAGGAACGTCCATGAGCATCGACGTCCTGCCGTCGCGGGAGCAGCGCACCCTCCACAGGTTGCCGTGGATCTCGATGATGTTCTTTATCCCTGTCCGTCCATGGAGGCCATCTACATTCTGGGTTATCAAAAAAAGGCCCGGAAACATCTCTTCAAGCCTCTTGATCGCATGGTGTCCCGGGTTCGGTTCCGCCTTGCCGATGATCCCCCGCCTCCAGTCGTACCACTTCCAAACCGTTACGGGATCACGCTCAAACGCCCACGGGGTGGCAAGCTCCTCTGCCCTGTAATTCTGCCATAGTCCGTCGTCCCCCCTGAACGTCGGAATACCGCTCTCCGCGGAGATCCCGGCGCCGGTGATAACGAGAAGGGATTTCGTAGTTCGAAGCCGCTCAATGGCCCTTTCCATCTCATTGCTCATCTTCTTTGCCTCCCAGGATGGATTTCAGTTGCCGGACCGCCTCCCCGTCCAGCGTTCCTCTCTCCACGGCCATCTTTAAAGCGATCCGCGAGAGCGTTTTATAGACCTCTTTATAGTCTTCCATATTGCCCATTGCCCGGAGATGGGCCTCCACTGTCTTCAGGTCGCCCCTTATTACCGGCCCGGTCAGGGACATGAGCGGTCCCTTGTTCTCGATATTCTTCAGCGTCGCGCGAATGATCGGGAGGAACGGCCCGAGGTCGATATTGATAGCGTCCATGATCTTCTCGCCTGCGTAATTGAGCGCGCAGAGGAGGTTACAAACGAACACCGCCGAAAGGTGGTAGAGCACCTTATCGCCGCTATTTATCATCTGTACCCTGTGGCCGATCTTTTCACCAATAAAGGTGAGCGTCTCCAATGCCTTTTTTTCGCCTTCTATGAATATATACGTATCGGGGAGGACAGCTATGGCGCTATCGATATCGGGAAACGTCTGGAGCGGATGAAGCGAGCCAAGCCGGGCGCCCCTTTCATCGAGCGGCTTCAGGATCGACGACGGGTCGGCGCCGCTTGTATGGAACAACACCTTTCCGTCAAGCCTTCCCACTCCCGCGTCTATTTCCCGTACGACATCTTTTATGATCCTGTCCTGCGTGGTGATCGCTATGACATCACAGGCATTCACTACATCAATGTTGTTTTTGGTATAGGCAACATCTTCGGCGAGATATCTTCTCGCCGTATCGAGCGAAGCATCCAGAACGTCCGAAATTACGCACAGGGGAATGCCGCTCTTTTTCATCATATACCCGGTCGCAACACCAACCTTACCCGCGCCAATGATCCCTACTTTCATCATTCAAAGACCTCCACCGGCAAAAAGAGCATGTTCCTAAATATCTCCAGCGTTTTGCTTCCTATTGTGTTCGCGAAACCGACCTGCACCGTAGGATCATCAATGGGGCCCGAAACGGTGCAGGCCATATAGAGGAACCCGCCGTCTTTTTTTTTCAGTATATTCCTCAGAATAGGTATCTTGTCTATCGTTCTGTCGAGGGTGACAAGGGGCGCTATCTGCAGGCTTGCGTCTATCTTTTTCGAATTAAAATCCAGGTTCCCCTTGCCGGTTACCACCATAGACGGACTGTCTATAAGAAAGTTGTCAGTTTGAAAAACGCCGTCAGTAACAATAAAGTTGGCGCCCATCTTTGCATATGCAAGCCCCTGCTTCGCAAAATCAACCTTTCCCTTTAAAAGGTCATAGATGTTCAATACGCCGAAGGTCTTGGCAAGGAGGTTCCACCGTTTTATCACACCGTTCCTGCTGTAGAGGGTAACGTTGCCGTCCGCCTTTGAGATCAGCGACTGTAACGTGTCGCCCGTTCCGCTCAGGTTCCCGTAAATGAGCGCGTTGCCGTCTATTTCTTCGTTCTTTCCGCCGAAGGCTTGCAGGAAAAGCCCGCTTCTGATCCTGCTCAACCTGCCGTTGATGTATATATGCGGCTTGTCGCCGGAAAGGTCGGCTACCCCGTGCACGTCGACCAGCCCGCCCAGGGTATTTGCCCTGAGACCGGCAATGCTTATTTTCCTGTCGCTCATCACGCCGCTTATCTCCAGATCTTCAGCCTTTATGCCCGGCGCCTCCACGCTCCTTGCCCTGACAGATATGTCACCGCTCATCCTTGCCGCGATGCTATCTTTGCGGATCACGGGCATCTTGCCCCCGTATTCTTCCTTGAAATCCCGGGGATCAAAGTGGTCCATATCGACTGACAGGGAAAACCGGGGGGCTTCGCGGTCCTTTACGCGAAACCTTCCCTTCCGGAGCACGGTCTTCCCGGAGGCAAAGCTGTTCAGAACTACGTCAAAGTCACCACCCTTAAAGTCAGAAACAAGGTCAATGTTTCTGAAGGGCTTTTTCAGCCCGGGCAGCCTCAGAAACCCGTTCCGGACCCTCACATGTCCAACCATATGGGGAATTTTTTGAAGAGGCAGGCTCAGGTCCTGTACGGACATTTTCATCGCCACGTCTCCCTTCGCTGTCTTCTCATCAAAAAAAAAGAGATGGGCAACCCTTGAAACATCATCGACGTTCAGCGAGACATCCATGGATATTGTTCGGTTGCCTTCAAGCTTACCCTTGAGATCAAGATCGATACTGTCAAGAGTGTACCGGAGATCGTGAACATATATCTCCTTTCCCTTCGCGGCGACCTCAAGGCGAGCCCTATTGGGTATGCCCCTTGCCTTCTTCATATAGCCCAGGAGTTCGAAGTAAACATCATCCATGCCCATACTGCCGCTGACATTTATGGCTCCGTCCTCCAGGCTGAGGGCCATGTCAATATCCATCAAGCCCGATGTATCAAAGGGCGCTTTTATAAAAGGCATCAGATGTTCTGTATCCAGACCTCCTTTTATTAAAAGATCGAGAAATCTTTTTTTCCATTTCCCCTTGATCGTTATGTTTGTATTACCCTTGCTTATTACGAGCGGCTCGAAGGTGATCTCGTCGTCCACGAACCTGTAGGAACCGGACGCGGATACCGAAACCTTTTTCCAGCGAACATCCGCCTCCCTCAATGTTCCAGTCCCTGAGACCCTATATCCCGCGCCGTCCTTCCCGGAGACCTCCAGCGAGCCGTCGGTCATCCCGTCTAAGAACTGAAACTCGCCGACGTCCAGGAACAACGGTATATCACGCAGGTACAAGGAATATTTTCCTTTCGCGTCAATGCTCTTGTCCTTTGCTATGGTGCCGCTGACATCGAACACCCTGCTTTTTCCTGAGGAACCGCTCATGTTGGAGAAGCTCGACGTCTGTTCCCCCAGCGATACGAGTCCTTGCACCCCATTAAAATCAAAATCCCTGTAGCTTACGGCAACGTCTTTGAGCTCAATCTCGGCCTTCACCGGCTTTCCTTTAAGCCATGAAAGGCTCCTGATCTTCGCGCTGCCGCCATGAACAATATCCCATATTTCGGCCCCTATGCCTTTCGAGCTCACCTGTTCCTCGTATGCCTCAACGCCGAGAAAACCCGATGAAAGATGAAATTCGACGAGATCAGAGCGCTCGAACCTGAGGGCAACTGCAAATGGCGCATTCCGGTAAATGACGTTTTCCGTCTTGATCTCTATCGTATTGCCCGATACGGTCCCCGCCACGTCTCCTTTCAGCTCCTGCACGAAAAGCGGCCTTTTCAGGTATTGTTCGCGCAGCTCAAAATCCCTGACGCTGAACTGTCCGTCCAAGGTCAATCTTTTATCCTGAAAGGTAAAGGCCCCGCCTCCGTCAACCATACCCTTTGGGTTGCCGTCAAGCTTCGACAGGTCAAATGCGCGGGCATCCACCGTGCCCTTGATATCAAACCGCTTTGACTGGTAAGTCCCTTCGCCCGAGATATGCATCCTCTCAAAGAAATCGCTGGGCCCGATGTCGGCCCTGAAGGTAAAGGGTCGCCCGATGTTTATCTTTTCTATGACGATCTCAGAAACAGAGAATGCCTGACTGTTGTACACTATCTTGCCGTTCCTTATCTCTAGCAATTCAGCGGGGATCGGCAAGGGGCCCTTCCCCTTTTTCAGCCCGGCTATCTTTACGTCAAAATCCGATATCGCCACGGACTTGAAATATATGCCCTGCGTTGCATCCATAGAGATCTTCCAATCCTTGATGCTTCCCTCGATGCCTGCTTTGATTTGAATGTCCTTGAGATAAAGACTGATGATCCCCTTCTGGTACCCGAGCCGCGCGTGAGCGATATGGACCGATCCGTTCAGGACCCTTCCCAGGGCGTATGCGGATAGCGATGGCAGGTTGTACCTGATAAGGAGAAAGGCAGCGATGCACAGAAAAACAAGTATGGAGACTATGTATGCAGCCTTTTTCATGAAGGCGTCCGTGCGAGAGCAAAAAAATGCACTTCCCCTGCGCGGGACCGCAGCAGCGTTCTCGCTGCTTCACGTGCCGTATATCCCGTCGTGTACAGGTCGTCAACGAGAAGCACTCTCTTCCCCTCGACCCTGTCTCTGTCCCGCACGGCAAAAATTCCTCTAACGTTCTTCTGCCGCTCTTCCCTGGTAAGAGAGTACTGGTCCAGGGTGTCCTTTTTCTTCAAAAGGATGCTATGCTTTATCTCTTTGCCTGTTATTTTCCCTATCTCTTCGGCAATGATAAAGGACTGGTTGAATCCTCTTTCTTTTAATCTTTTCTCGGTGACAGGGATCGGGACAATCCAGTCAAATGTTTCGGCAAAGGAGAGGATCTTTTCCCTCGATAACCATACCATGCTTCTTCCGATGTCTTTCCGGCCGCTGAACTTAAAGGCATGTATTGCGCTCCTCAGCCTTCCTTCGAAATAAAAGCCATAGTGGCCCTTCCGGAAGCCCCCGGCTTCTTCAAGGCATCCGCCGCAGACGATACTCTTGCCGATCCATCTGCCGCAGACCGGACACGACGATGCCTCGTCGACAATCCGGAAAGATCCGATGCAGTCCCTGCAGAGGGCGCTTCCGTGCCCACCGCACCCGCCACAGCGCAAAGGGTAGAAGATGTCTAATACAGTCTGTAAGAGGTCATGCACCGTATCTGCCAGGTCTGATTGCACGCACAAGGGCGTTGGTGCGAATAGATTTCAGGTATAGGTCATCGACCATCAAGAGCCCGCCCGTGTCCAGTCTTCCCGTTCGTAGAGCGTTTTCAACTCTTCCGATTCTGTATGCATAAACTCTTCTTTTTTCACGTTGATCGTATTCCAACTGAAGCAGCTTTCACAAAAGTCCGTCCACTCTTCTTTTATCGCCTGGCATTTTGTGCAGATAAAGGGTATGTAGGACTGTTCTATCGGGAATGCGCTCCTGAATTCCTCTACTGCGTTTTCCATTTCCCCTCTGTGTATGTATGCCTCAGCCATGGCCCTGTGCAGCCCTTTGAAGTCCTCCCCCTCGGCTATCAATGCATCGAGGGTGTCGATTGCCTCATCGATCATCTCAAGCCTGAGGCACAGCCGCGCATAGAGAAAGGATGTGAGGTGGTTTTTCGGGGATACGTCGAGGACCCTCGTGTAGATCTTCAATATAACCTCCGGGGTTCCCCGGTCGATATAGAGATCTTCCATCCTGAGAAGAAAGATGATATGGCCGGTCTTCGAATATCCCCTGCCGTATACCCTGCCGGCCTCGTTCAATTTGTCTTTCCTTTTATAGATCTCGGCGAGGAGGATGTATGCGGGGACAAACCTCTTGTCATCGTTGATGATGTCTTTCAGCTCATCGATGACCTTGTCTTCGTTCGACTCAAGCTTCTTATGGTACATCTCATAGATCCGCTCATACCGTATCCCCACAAACCTTCTGTTCTCCTCTTCGGTCTTGATAAATTTTCTTATCCTCTTTTCCAGTTCATATGCCTCGTTCCAGTCTTTCTTCCATATATAAAAATCCCTCAGCATCGCCAGCGCTTCCATGTTCGATTCATTAAGGTTCAAGATATCCTTGAGCACGGCCTCTGTCTTTTGAAGATCCTTCATTGCCCTGAAGACCTTCACCTTTTTCAGCAGGATGACCTCTCTCTTGCCAAGGTTCCTTTCAGAATCGGAAAGTATTTCCAGGGCCTTCTCATACTCTTCCATGGAGGTATACATATCGGCAAGCACAATTGGGGGCTCTTCCATGTCGGGAAATCTTCGGATGATGCGGTCAAGGGTCTCGATCGCCTTCTCCCTGTCCCCTTTCATGTCATAGGATTTCGCCTTCTCAAAAACCTCCTTGAACTCTTCGGTCTTTTTCTCTTTTCTCCCGGTTTTCCAGTTTATAACGGCATTTTTCATGTCGTAGAAAAAACTGACGATGATAGAAAAGATGACCCCGAGGACGAAGGCAACAACGACAAAGTCAGCCACGGACATCTCAAAAAAATTTCCGCCTCCGTAATAAAGCTTGACGCTCTCAGAATTTAAATTTGAGATGTAAAGATAAAAAAGGAGGAAAACGAAAAAGAGGAAGAAAAAAATCTTGTATCTCATTCTGCTAAATCCCCTTCTCTTCCATTGATCGCTTACATGTAATACAATATCGCGCAACGGGGTTTGCTTCAAGTCTTTTTTCGCTGATCTTTTCTTCACATTCTTCACAAACGCCGTAGGTCCCTTTTACTATCTTATCGAGGGAGCTGTCTATATCCTTCAACAGCTTGAGGTCGTTATCGCTTATGCTCATGAGTATGTCCGCATTATAAGAGTTGCTTGCCGCATCGGCCATATCCTGAATGCCGTCCGTTCCAAGGCTGTAAGAATCTTCCTTGAGCTTCTTTGCCTTGCTTAGGATCGCCTCTCTCATCTTCAGCAGCCTCTTTTTGTAATGCTCACGTTCTTGTTTTTTCATTCTCCACCTCTAAATCCTTATTTTCTTTGTTTAATCTATATCTCTCCGCCTCGATCCACAAACTTTCAAGATCGTATAATTCGCGGAGATTTTCGAGAAACACGTGGACGATAACGTTCTGATAATCGATTATTGCCCACCGCCCCTCGTAATAACCCTCCGTTGTATAAGGCCTTACACCCTCCTCTTTCATGCCCTTTGTCACGGAATCCACAATGGTCTTTATGTGCCGCTCGCTCGTTCCGCTTGCCAGGACGAAGTAATCCGTAATGTCGGTAAGCCCTATGAGTTCAAGAACCAGGATATCTTTTGCCTTTTTTTCATCTGCAAGCCTGGCGCATGCGGCTGCCGTATCAATGGTTTTCAAATTACGCGCGATATAACCTCCTTTGATGAATATACCTCTCCACCGAACCGGGGACGAGGTATCTTACCGACCTCCCGCTTTTCAGCAGTTTCTTTATCTTTGAGGAAGAGATATCCAGTTGCGTTATCTCGTGAAGATATATCCTCCTGCCGGAGGCATGCTCGAGGGTAGCCTCATCAAGAACCTTCACCTCGCCCCGCACATCGTCCGGCAGCATGCCCAGGAGAGGGGATTGTTGATACGCCGGCCGCGTCATGACAATAAAGTGTGTATGGGAGAACAGCTCCCTGTATTCATGCCAGGTATGGATATCCTTGAAGGCGTCTATGCCGATCAGGAAATATACCTCTTCGAACCGCTTCTCAAAAACCTTCAGCGTATCGAGCGTATAGGAGATCCCTCCCCTCTGTATCTCGATCTTTGATGTCCTGAAAAACCTGTTGCCTCTCGTTCCGGCCTTCAGCATGTGGAGCCTCTCATCAGCGCCGGTGATCCTGCAGTTCCTTTTGTGAGGAGGCACAAAAACAGGCACGAAGACAATTCTTTCAAGGGAAAATGCTTCGCGGATCTCCTCCGCTACCCTCAGGTGGCCGATGTGAACAGGGTCAAATGTTCCCCCGAAGATGCCGATCTTCATCACGTCCTCAATTGCCCGTCGCCGAATGCGATAAATTTTGTTACCGTCAGCTCTTCAAGGCCCATGGGGCCGAAGGCATGCAGCCTCGTGGTGCTGATCCCCATCTCTGCCCCGAGGCCAAGCTGGTACCCGTCGTTGAGCCTCGTCGATGCATTCACCAGCGTTAATGACGAGTTCACCTCACGGACGAACCTCCATGCATTATCGTAATCGGCCGTAACAATGGCATCGGTATGGCCGGAGCCATACTGCCTTATATGGGCGATCGCCTCGTCAATGTCTTTCACAATCCGTATGGAAAGTATAAGATCGAGATATTCTTCGTGCCAGTCTTCCTCTTTGGCCTTCCCGACCGTCTTCAGTATCCTTGCCGTTTTGTCGCAGCCCCGCAGAAGGACCCCATGTTCCCTGAAGATCTTTTCCATACCGGGAAGGAATCTCTTCGCAACCGCTTCATGCACAAGGAGCGTCTCCATGGCATTGCATGTCGCCGGTTTCTGCACCTTTGCGTTCATACAGACCTTATAGGCCATCTCCATAGGCGCCGATTCGTCGACGAAGATGTGGCAAACCCCCTTGTAGTGTTTCAGCACGGGGATCCGTGAGTGCTCTACAATGCTTCGAATAAGGGCCTCGCCGCCTCTCGGTATAATGAGGTCAATGTGGTCGTCCATCGTCAGGAGCTCATATATGTATGATCTGTCGGCGGTATCGATGAACTGGGCAACCTCGCCAGGAAGGCCCGAACCCTTGAGCGCCTTGAGGATCAGGTGGTAGAGGGCAAGATTTGAATGGAAGGCCTCGGAGCCGCCCTTGAGGATGACGCAGTTCCCGCTTTTCAGACAGAGCGAGAAGGCCTCGATCGTTACGTTCGGCCTTGACTCATAAATGATCAGGATGACGCCTATTGGTATCCGCATCCTTCCTACGGTCATCCCGTTGGGTCGCTTCCACACCCTCACCATCTCGCCAACCGGGTCCGGGAGCGCCGCGACATCGCGGATGCTGCCCTGCATCTCACGGACAACCTTGTCGTCGATCTTCAACCGGTCTATCAGGCTCTTTGAGAGGCCTGCCTTTTTTGCCTCTTCGATATCTTTCCTGTTCTCCTTGAAAAGATAATCCTTTTTCTCCTCAAGCATCCTTTCAAGCCTCAGGAGAACCTGATTTTTGATATCCGTTGATGCGTGCGCAAGGATATCCGAGGCCTTTCTTGCCTTTTCCGCCCGTTCTCTTGCCGTCATAAAACCACCATATTATCCCTGTGTATAACCTCTTCGGTGTATTTATATCCGAGCTTCTTCTCTATATCAATACTTTTCAGGCCCTTGATCTGCTCCACGTCGGAAGAGGAATAATTTGTTATGCCCTTGGCAACCACCTTGCCCCTTGTGTTTTTTACCTCAATGCACTCCCCGCTCGAGAAATAGCCTTCCGTCTTTATTATCCCCGACGGCAAAAGGCTCTTGCAGTTGCCGACAACAGCCCTCTCGGCCCCTTCATCTATCAGTACCGTACCCCTCACCTTGAAGGCAAATGCCGTCCACCATTTCCTCCGCGCAAGCTTCCTGCCGGGAAGAAAGAGCGTGCCGATGTCTTCTCCATTGACAACGTCGACGACAACATTCTCCCTGTCGCCCAGTACTACCCTCGTGGCAATGCCGTAGTAACCGGCCTTCCTGGCAGCCTCAAGCTTGCTTACCATCCCCCCTATGCTCTTTTCGCTTCTCGTCCCCGCCGCTGTCTTTTCAATATCCTCGTCCACTTTTTTTACTACCCGTATCATCCGGGCGCCGGGGTGCCTGTTGGGGTCCTTTTCAAACAGCCCTTCCACATCGGAGAGAAGGAGAAGGAGGTCAGCGCTCGCTATCTGGGCAATGAGCGCTGACAGGTTGTCGTTGTCCCCGAACCTGATCTCCTGAAAAGAGAGGGCGTCATTTTCATTGATCACCGGGACAATATCCATGGAGATAAGCATATCGAGGGTATTCATAAGGTTAAGGCACCGGGTCCTGTTCTTGATGTCTTCATGGGTGAGGAGTATCTGCCCCACGTTCATCTTTTCTTTTTCAAAGGTCTCCATGTACATCTTCATGAGCACAACCTGGCCGATCGAAGCAAGGGCCTGCCTTTTCGCCATTTCCTTCGGTTTTTTCGTAAGGCCAAGGGTCTCCATGCCGCTGGCTATCGCCCCGCTCGATACGACGATAACCTCAACGCCGGCATCCTTCACGGCCCTTACCTGTTGTGCGATATTCCGAATCTTTGCAGGGCTGATCTTTCCCGCGCTGTCCACAAGGACCGATGTTCCTATCTTTACGACTATCCTTTTCAGGCCCGGGGTATTGCACTTTATGCTGTCGCCGGTTCTTCCCTTTTGCGCTGTTTCAGTCATGATACATCCCCAAGAGGGGCTTTGTGATCCCCTTCCCCGGACCCTCTCTTTGCCAGTTCGCGTTTCAGCCGATCGATGCCCCACCGCTTGAGAGCGCTTACCGACAGGACCTGTTCACCTTTTCCCATGAAAAAGCTTTCCCATTCCGCACAATCCCCTCGCGGCACAAGGTCAGCCTTGTTCAGGACAATGAGCCTTTTCCTGCGGAGCAGCTCTTCATTATAGGAACCGAGCTCAGACAGCAATATCCTGTAGTCCCCGTCAGGAGAACCTGAAGAGATATCAAGGATGATAAGGAGCATCCCGGTCCTTTCTATGTGCTTCAAAAAACTTACGCCGAGCCCTTTTCCATCCGAAGCCCCTTCTATGATGCCCGGTATGTCGGCAACTACGAAGGTCGTGTCGCCATCCTGCAACACCCCGAGAGACGGGCGTAAGGTTGTGAATGGATAATCGCCTATCTTTGGCCTTGCATCGGTCAGACAGGATATGAGGGTGGATTTGCCGGCATTGGGCAGACCGACGAGCCCTATATCGGCGAGGAGCTTAAGGGTCAGGTAAAGGTGCCGTCCTTCTCCCTCTTCCCCGTAGTCAAATTCGAGAGGGGTGCGGTGCGTCGATGTCTGAAAACGGCTGTTGCCCCTTCCGCCTCTCCCCCCCTTTGCAATAATGCGGGGCTCTCCTTCCCGTGTGATCTCGCACAGAGGCGTGGCGCCATCCTCACCATATACAATCGTACCGAGGGGCACATGGATCGTGATATCTCTTCCGTCCTTGCCTGTTTTATCTTTTCCGCTTCCATGTTTACCGTTCTCTGCCCTGTACACACGTTTATATCTGAAGTCCATGAGGCTTGCGAGGCCACTCTTTCCGGATATGATTACATCCCCTCCTTTGCCCCCGTCTCCGCCATCAGGCCCCCCGCGCGGGACAAATTTTTCCCTTCTGAAACTTACACAACCATTGCCGCCCTTGCCGGCCTCGACATAGATCTTTGCTTCATCAACAAATTTCATTCAACAGGATAGACATGAGCCTGTTTTTTGTCCCCTGCTGTTTTAAAGCTTACAACTCCATCTATCAACGCAAAAAGGGTACGGTCACGGCCCATGCCCACATTGTCACCAGGGTGAACCTTTGTGCCGTGCTGCCGCATTATTATCGTCCCGGCCTTGACAACCTGACCGCCGAATATCTTCACGCCCAGCCTCTGGCCTTTGCTGTCCCTTCCGTTCCTTGAACTTCCACCAGCCTTTTTATGTGCCATTTTATGCCTCCATGATTATCTTTTCTATAAGCAATTCGGTGTAGGACTGACGATGTCCCTTCTTTACCTTGTAATCTTTCCGCCTTTTGTATTTGAAGACCGTCACCTTTTCATCACGTCCCTGCGCAACGACCTTGCCCCGAACATACGCCCCTTGCACAAAAGGCGTTCCCACGACCGAGCCCTGTCCGGTATCGACCATCAGCACGTCTTTCAACTGGATATCCTCCCCCTCGCCGGCAGCGATATACTCCAGTTTGACCCTGGCGCCCTCTGTTATCTTGTATTGCTTGCCTCCGTTCGCGATGATCGCATACATAAACCTTCTCCTTGCTTTTATTTGAAAAAAAACACACTATAGTATGATAATTACAGTGGAAAAGTCAATAGAGAAAAGGTAAATGAAGCTCAGCGAAAAAGAGTTCGACAGAATCGTCAAAAGGGCGATCCGACGAATACCCGCCGAGATCCGGCAGTATCTCGATAACATCGTGATCTCCGTGAGGAAAAGGCCCACAAGGGCAATGCTCATGGATGCCGGCCTGTCTCCGGGGGACTCCCTTTTCGGTCTCTTTCAGGGTGTCTCGTTGCTGGAGCGGTCTGTCACTTCGCCGCCCCTGTTCCCAGACACGATCTTCCTTTTTCAGGAGCCTATCGAGGAAGCCTGCAAAAACATTGAAGAACTGGAGGAGGAGGTCGAAATAACCCTCGTCCACGAGATAGCGCATTTCGTGGGCATGACCGAGGAAAGGCTCGAGGAACTGGGGTACGGCTAAAGCCCCTGTCTTTTTATCTCGTCAGCAGCACGGGGCATTCTGCGCCTTTCAGAACGTTTCGCGCTACGCCCCCGATCAGGTATTTTGCGATACCGGACTGGCCAAGCGATGCAATGACGATAAGGTCGATCTTCCTGTCTTTTGCCTCCTGTAGTATCGCATCATAGGTAATCCCAACCCCGATATCGGTATGGACCTCTAACTCCTTGTATTTCGGGAATTTTTCAAGCTGCCGCTTCAAATTAGCCTGCGCAGACTCCAAAGCCTGCCTTTTGATCTCTTCCACCATGTCTTCGCTGATGCAATAATCAATGGCGCATCGATGTATTATCAGGTGGATCGCATGGAAAAGATAGACCTTGGCGTTATATTGTTTTGCGATATCCAGGGCCTGATTCAATGCCCTGTCGGAATACTCTGAAAAATCTGTCGGTACAAGAATCTTTGTCGGCCTTAACATCGGTACCACCCCCCTTTACATTCATGAGCCCAAAAAAAAGAGGGCTCAACCGTCCCGTGTCTTGCTGCAAACGTTATTTCGTCAGCAGCACGGGGCATTTTGCGCCTTTCAGAACGTTTCGCGCTACGCCCCCGATCAGGTATCGGGCGATCCCTGTTCTCCCGAGGGACGCTATGACCACAAGATCAATACCCTTTTCTTCCTGCACCCTGAGTATCTCTTCGGCAGGGACGCCGCTGACCACTTCAGAGATAACCTCTACTTCCTTGCTTTGCGGGAATTTGCCGATCTGCTTCTTGACCTCGGCTCTTGCCGTCTTGACAAGCGTCTTTTCGTATTTCTGGATTTCCTTGGGGGTTATGGTTATGTCGGAGTAGCCATCCGTCAAAACCCTCTGGATCCTCTCGTGAACGACATGCAGGACATATACCTTTGCATTGTATTCAACAGCGATGTCGAGAGCCTGCTGCAACGCCTTGTCGGAATATCCGGAAAAATCGGTGGGAACAAGAATCTTTGTCGGCATAAGCATATCTCATCCCTCCTTTCATCGTAAGCATTCCAGTATTACCGATCTTTTTTAATATGCCCTCCTATTCCAATCATAGCACCCATTTACAAATTGTCAATGAGGGGCAATACCAGGAAGATCTGTTCAACGTTCAAGGTTTTAAAAATAAGAAAACAATTTTGGCATTGTCGTTGCGAGGAGTTCTCTTTTTTATCGTCATCGCGAGCATCCGATCCCCATACGCTGCATGTGGGTTATCAAGCGTATGAGCGTGTTTGCGGGGATATCCCGAGACAGGCGTTAATGAATGAATTATCCGGGATGCAAGAAACCTGACACAACTGACGTCTTTAATCTATTATGTTCTAACGTTGAACGTTGAACGTAGAACATTGAACTGGTGTTATTTTTCTTTTCCTTCGAGCAGAGAGTAGAAGTGCTGTTTGATCTTCGGCGAGGTGCGGCTGAAATCGAACCTGTTGATGAAGTGTGCCGCGGATATGTCCTTTGCCTCCCTGAATACCGCGTTAACCCTGGCGCACAATTCTCCATTTTCATCCTCCATCCACGCCGTTGCCAGGAAATCCCTTTCCTCGATTTTGAGGAATTTCCCCTTTGCAAGATATGGCGTATTGCACATGACGGGCTTCAAAAAATCCATCTCCGTATGCCTGGTCATGCATATCTTCTTCGTTTCCATGAAGATGGCATACCAGATCATGACGTCAAGAATCCCGAAGATCATTCCTCCATGCAAAACGTTCGTGTATCCTTCAAAACGGCTGTCGATGTTCACGTCGCAAAGTATGGCGTCGTTATCGTACATCATTACAAGCTGCAGGCCGTCTTTTCTCTCCAGGCCGCAGAAAAAAGAGTCCTTATATACCGGTAGAATGCCCATTGTCTTTGCCCTCCTTTATACACCAGCGATCAGCTTACAGCTATCAGCGGTTAGCTTACAGGCAAAAACAGCGTTTTTATGCAAAACAGTTTCTATGTGGTTCTGCTGAAAGCTGATCGCTGTATGCTGACAACTCATAAGTACCTCATCCCAAGCTGGCCGCACCCGCCGCATATGTCCCGGCCCCTGGAATCCCGTATGATCGTCGTAAAATGCCTGTCCAGCAGATAGGACTGGAATCTTTCTACTGATGCAGGCTCCGGGGTTTTGAATTCAATATAGGGCGACTCGTTATAGGGGATAAGATTGATCTTGCACTTCACGCCCGTTAAAAGCTCCGCCAGCCTTTTCGCATCGTCAAGCGAATCGTTGAAGCCTCGCAGCAACACATATTCGAAGGTGATCCTTGCCCTGTTCGGCAATTTGAATCCCTTCACGAACTGCATGATCTTCCCGATGGAATACAGCCTGTTGATCGGCATGATCGATGTGCGCTTTCCGTCATCTGCGGCATTAAGCGAGATGGCGATCACGGCCGACTTCGGTTCCAGCGTCTTCAGACCTTCAACAAGGCCGACAGAGGAAACTGTGATCCTTCTGTATGAAAAATCAAGGCCGAGGGGGTTCCTGATGATATCAAGCGCAGCCATCACATTGTCAAGGTTGTCCATCGGCTCCCCCATGCCCATGAGAACGATATTCGTTATCCTTTCGCCTGAGCCCTTCTTAAGGTCTTCCTTCACTGCCACGACCTGACCTACAATCTCGTGCACGGTAAGGTTTCTCTTGAAGCCCATCCTGCCCGTAACGCAGAACCTGCACCCCATCCTGCACCCTATCTGCGTCGATATGCAGAGGGTATTCCTGTCTTTTTCCGGCATGACAATGCTTTCTATGATATGCCCGTCTTCAGCAGAAAATGCGAATTTCTTCGAACCGTCCTTTGATGTGAGCGCCTCTTTTATCGGGAGCAGGTCGGTGGAGAACATGTCCTTGAAGATAGCCCGAAGCCCTTTGGGTATGTTGGACATCCCGTCAAAGTCAAAGACGCCCTGATTGTATATCCACCGGTAGAGCTGCCTTGCCCTGTATTTCTCTTTGCCCGTTGCGCCTATCGCCTTTTCAAGCCCGGGGAGGGTGAAACCGAAAAAACTCTCCATTATATTAGGTTTTTCTCCGTATTGTATGGCCGTATGCTTCCCACATACATTAGCAGAAAACACGGGGGCTTTCAAGGATTTAAGGAGGCTGTTTTACAGGTCAACGATGAGGGAATGGGCCGTTTTAAAGCCTTTGATCGTTGCCCTGGAGATCCTTTTGAAAAAATGCGCTATGAGCCCTTTATCCTGCCGTTCATCAACATAGTTCTGGATTTTCCTGTCGTAGGCGATGAATCTCTTTTCCATGAGAAGGCTCCTCATGATCACATCGTCGTGGCGGTTCCTTCTGAACTGCGATCCGGCGATGTCGCTCAGCCTCTCAAGGCCCGGGTGTCCGTCAAGGATACGTTTCACGGCGTTTAAGAACCTGACGAGCTTCATGATCGTAAAGATAGCCTCCCTGGGAACCAGGGGGCTGGCGGGCAGCATATAGCTTGAACGAAATGTCCTGGCACCTTCTTCCCGGAAGCTGCCGGATGCCTCATCGAATATAGGGCTTCCGGGGGCAAGGTAAAAGATGCTCGGGCCGAGGAGGACCCTTTTCCCCATGAGAAAGAGGATGGTGTCGATGATGTCCTCCGGCCCCTGGTCCGGCAGACCTATAATGAAGTGGATCTCTATGTCGAACGGAGACGATTCGAGAAAAGGCAAAAGCCTGAGGAGATTGAACAGCGCGGGTCTTTTCTGTCTCTTTATGACAGATCCGGACACATCAACGAGAGAAAAGTTCAAGCGCCGGAAACCGGCGTCAGACATATTTTTCAGGGTTTCGATATCCATCGTCTCCGCATAGATGCCGTTCATCGCAGAGAGGGTCACGCCTTTGCCGTTGAGAAGGGAAAGGACCTCGTTGAAAAAGCCAGGGTCAAGGTTCAGCATATCGTCCTCGAAGTCTATCGCCTCGATGCCGGAGTCAATGCAGGAAGATATCTCCTGCCTGATGCTGCCGATGCTCCTTCTCCTGTAAGGGACAGGAGGCTTACCGCAAAAGGCGCAGCGGAAAGGGCATCCCCGCGACGTGAGAAAAAATGTGTAGTTCTTCCCGCCTATCCTGTAATCAGAGGGATCCAGCAGCCTTCTCTCCGGAATGCGGTCGATGTCATCTTCGATCGCTATACCTGACAGAAAATAATCGCCGTTGTGTTTTGAGGAAACCCCCTGAATGCCCTCCGCGGCCCTTCCCTTGCCTGTCTTTAATGCCCGGATCAATGAAAAAAGCGGCGTTTCGCCTTCGCCCCTTATCACATAGTCCACATAAGGGTTGCGCAGCAGATGGAGAGGATAAAGCGTGGGATGCGTGCCGCCCATGACCGTTATGATGTCATTGCTGACCTTCTTTGCCGTCTTCGCAACTTTGAGCGCCTCAAAGGAGTATGCCGTATAAGGGGACGCGACGGCGACAACATCGGGCGCATGCCCCCTGATGATCGCATCGATCTCTTTTTCATCAGCGCCAAAGCGGTAGTATCTGCGGAAGAGCGAGAAAGGAGAATAATGGTCTTCCCGATAATAGCTTCTCAGTTCGGGGAAGGGGTGGTCCTTAATGACTTGCGGCCTTCTGTTGCTCCGCAGATCAACAACCGAGACATCGCAAACATCCCTGACCGCCGCTGCAAGATAAAGAAGCGCAAGGGGGTAAGTCCGTATGGACGTGTCATAAAAATCCTCGATGGGCGGCTGTACGAGAAGTACCTTCACAGGAAGATTATAGTAAAAACGCCTCCAAAATGACACTCAAAGATCGAGGTTACGTTTTCAGCTTCTTCCCTACCCTCTTTTCTATCGAAGCGATCTTCTGCGCGAGCCTTCCCTTCTTACCCTTCCGTATATCAAACTTGATCGCTGAATAGATCCTGTTGCAGTCAGGCTCGAGCTCTTTATATGCCTGCCTGATGATCTTTAGCGCGGCATCGAAGGTGTCAACTTCAACGATGGTGCCCATAGGCGTAAGCTTGTAGGACACAGCGCTTTTATCGATGACCTTGAGGAGCCTGCTTACGTACTCGCTGACGCTCTCTCCTTTATCCGTCGGGAACATGGCAAACTCGAACATTACAGACATACCGGCCTCCTTCTGATGTTATTATATGAACGAACCTATTCCATTTCAAGCGCCTCGTGTCGTATAATAAGGATGAAAATGGACGCACTGATAAGGAGATGAACACGTTTTCCTTTTCACGATAAAGCTATAATGGAGGCTTATAATGAAAAAGAAGGGATTGAAGGTGGTCTTCGTTGCCGCCGCAGCGCTGGTGGTCATACTCGGCGTTACCGTTGCAATCCTTATCTCGCAGGCGAATAAGCTCATCAAGGCAGAGCTTGAATCAATGCTCGGAAAAGATTTCTCGATACAGAAATTGGAGCTCAACTGGGGCAAGGTAGAAGGATCCGGCATCAGCTTTAAAAACCTTGCCGGCAAAGAGATCCTGAAGATCGGCACCGCAACGATCAAAGCAGATTTTCTCGGATTTCTCGGGAATGAGTATGTCATCTCCAGCGTTCTCCTGAAGGACCTCTACATGTTGATCGAAACGGACCAGAAGGGCAATGTGATCATGCCGGCGCTGCCCGCAGAAAAAGAGAAAAAGGACAAGGAAAAGACAAAGGCGGATGAAAAAAAATCCCCACCTGTCTTCATAAAGGACATCGTCGTCAGCAACGGGTCCATCGACTACCTCGACAGGAAGACGGCAAAAACCCCTATCCTGACAAAGGTGCGCAATATACAGCTCGATGTGAAGGATATCGCGATCCCCCTGGGCGTAAATCTCACGCCTTACACCCTGAAGGCGGACGTGCCCGGCAATATGGGCACCGGTACATTGATGAGCAAGGGCAAGGTAAAGCTGAAGACCCAGGACGTAGATTCGAGGGTCGAGGCCAGAAGGCTCGATATTACCGCGATGAAGCCCTATTTCCAGAAAGAGGGCAGCGTCAATGTGACAAAAGGATTTCTTGATCTTGATATGGATGTAAAGATCGCCTCGCGGATGATCCGGGCGCCCGGCACGGTGGTTCTCAAAGACCTTGCATTCGAAAGCGGCTCCGGGATGGGCTCCAGGTTCCTCGGGGCCCCCCTTTCCATGGTGGTTGCCTTCATGAAGAACAGCAACAACGAGATTCCCCTTAAGTTTATTGTCGAAGGATCTCTTGACAACCCGAAGTTCAGCCTTGCAGAGAGCATGAGCGCCAAGTTTTCCTCGGGTCTTGCGGAAAAGCTCGGCCTATCGATGAAGGGCATCGGCGGCTCGGCGGTAACCCTCGGTTCCGATGGAACTCAGAAGGTAGGGGAAGGGATCAAGGGGCTGGCGGACGGTATAAAGAAAAGGCTGGGGAAGTAGAACGAAAAGCTGTTCAACGTTCAAAGTTTAAAGAAACAGGTATCTTGCTCTCGCAGGGGACCTTTACCTGGCAGAGCCCGCAGCCTGATATGGTTACCCCGTAAGTCTCGTTCACTTTAGGGCTGATTACCTGGTTCATATACCGGGAACATGCTTCCTTATCGTGCCCTTTTTCAGTGATCGCCCCTGCGGGACAACGCTTGATGCAGGCGCCGCAGGTGTTCGAATTGTATTTAAGGCAATAGTCATAAGGGCTCGAATAGGGTCTTGCCGTCGGTTCGATAACGAGCTCAGTTATCACGGAACCGGTGCGGTGGGCGATCCCTTTCCGGGTGATGAGCCCATCGCTCAAGCTGAACGTTCCCAGCCCTGCCGCGTAGGCAGCGTGACGCTCGGACCAGTTCGATGCATGGCCGGCTTCGGGAGATATGACGCGTCGCCACCGTGCGGTCAAAGCAGGGGCGAGGGAGCGATACCCCTTGATAGCAAGGAGCGCAACGACATATTTGCGCAGTGCCTCATTGAACTGCTCGCCGAACAAACGCATATGCGACCACTCGCAGGAGGGCATCTTTCCCGCCTTCCTGTTGCTTCTCCGGATATTCAGCGTGACCGGAAGGACCCAGCATATGACAGTGCCGCTCCGTGGGGAGGGCTCCCCGTATTCTGCCTCGAGGAACTCCGCGGGGGTCAGATGAAAATCGCCGATGATGCTCTTATATTCGGTGAAAAGCGCGTCATTGATGTCCGCATATCCGATCTCCGGTTCGGCAAAATACCGTTCGTCGAGATCTTTTAACTGATTCGCCGGCGAGGCGCTGACAAATCCTTTTATTGCCTTTTCGATCTCTTCTTTCAACGCATCCTCCTTTTCAGCCAACAGTATGCAGCCGTCGGCTATGAAGCCGGTCTGTCTGGTCTGTCTGGTTCATTTAGTCTGTCTGGTCTATTTTGTTCTAACGTTGAACGTTAACCATAGAACATTGAACAGTTGTTTCTTTACGCCTCACATCTTTCGCCATCAGCCTATCTACGTTCTTTTGAACTTCTCGTTAAGGGCCCGCTTGAACCGCGGGGCGTAGATGATATCGAATGCGTCTTCCTTGTCCGGGAAGAGTTTCAGCGCCTGTTTTTTTACCCCTTCGACGATCTTTATCGCGTGGTCGTGGTCGATATCCTGCGACCGGATAAACTGAAGCGCAAAGTCGACGATGAACCGCAATCGCCTCAGCTTCTTCTCTTCTTCCAATAATTCGTCATCCATAATTTAGCTTACGGCTCATGGCTCACAGCAAACCATCGGCTATGAGCCATGAGCCGTTTTCTTCGCATGGAACAGCTCCAGGAACAGCCAGAGGCAGATCCCGAATGTGATCGCTATGTCGGCAACGTTGAACGCAGGCCAGTGGTAGTCGCCGTAGTGGAAATCGAGAAAATCAACAACGCTTCCGTAAAGGACCCTGTCGTAAATGTTCCCGACAGCGCCGGCAAGGATTGAAGCAAGCGCTAAGCGTTTCGCGAAGGCGATCCTGTAAACGACAAGCACGATGATAAGGACGGTAATGATGAGGAGCGGAAGATAGGTGAAGACCGCTTTTGCGAACTCGTATTGCGAGAGAAGGCCAAAGACCCCTCCGTAGTTCTTCACGTATACGATAGAAAAAAAGGAGGTTACAGGGATGGACCCTCCCGGGCTCAGATGCTCCATGATAATAATCTTTGTCCACCTGTCGAGGACAAAGACAAGGGGTACGATCAGGAAGATAAGGTATCTTCGCATCGCCTGCACACGTTGGGAAATCTGCCTTCTGTAAGGATGTCCGTCGCGTATTGCCAGCATCGCTCGCACTTTGTGCCTTCCGCCTTTGCGACCGCCACGTCGGGTTCGCTCCCGGCCTGCAGCTCGATCTGCGAAACGATGAAGACATCCTTCAGCTCATCTCCGAGCCTTGTGAGGAGGCCATATTCTTTCTCGGGGACCGTGATGATGATCTTCGTGTCAAGAGAGTGGCCTATAACCTTGGCGGCCCTTTTCTCCTCGATCTTTTTGTTCGCCATCTCCCGCACGCCCCAAATGCTCTCCCATTCCTCTTCGAGCCCGGCGTTGATCCATTCCTTTCTGGGCGACGGAAAGGTCGTAAGGAGGACGCTCTCTTCCTTGACGTAGTCCTTCAGGTACGACCACATCTCATCGGCGGTTGAGGATAAGATGGGGGCAATAAGCTTCAAAATCGTTATCAGGGCCTCGTAGATGACGGTCTGGGACGCCCGCCGCTTCACGCCGTCCCGCTTTTCAACGTAGATCCTGTCCTTCACAATGTCGAGGTAGAGGGCGCTTAGATCAACGGTGCAGAAATTGTGGATACTGTGGTATATGACGTGGAAGGTATAGTTGTTGTATGCCTCGGTGACCCGTTCGATAAGCCTCTGGAGCCTCGACAGGAGCCATTTGTCGAGAAGGGAAAGCTTCTCGTAGGGCACGCTGTCGCGCTGAGGGTCAAAGTCGCCGTTAATGTTGGCGTGGAGGAAGCGCAGTGTGTTCCTGATCCTCCGGTATGTCTCGACGAGCCTGTTGATGATGTCCTTCGATATCTTGATGTCGTCCCGGTAATCTTCGTAGGTAACCCAGAGCCGCAGTATCTCGGCGCCGAACTTTTCAATGATCTCATGGGGCGCGATGATGTTGCCTAAAGATTTGGACATCTTCCTGCCCGAGCCGTCGACGACGAAGCCGTGCGTCAGGACCGCATTGTAGGGCGCCCTGTTTTCGTTCCCCACCGATGTGAGAAGCGAGCTGTGGAACCATCCCCTGTGCTGGTCGCTTCCTTCAAGGTACAGGTCCACCGGGAACTTAAGCCCTTCCCTCTTCTTGCAAACCGCCGACCAGCTCACGCCCGAGTCGAACCAGACGTCGAGGATGTCCTCTTCCTTGACGAAGGCGTTGTTGCCGCACTTGCCGCACTTCGCACCTTCCGGAAGGAAGAATGAGGCGTCCTTTTCAAACCATATATCGGCTCCGTGCTCCCTCACGGCATTGACGACCTTCCCAAAGGCATCTTTGTTCCAGTAAGGCTCCCTGCACTTTTCACAGTAGAAGATCGTGATCGGGATCCCCCAGGTCCTCTGCCGCGAGATGCACCAGTCAGGGCGCACCTGTAGCATGTTGTAGATCCTGTCCCTTCCCCATGAAGGTATCCACTTCACACGGTCTATCTCGTCAAGGCCTTTTTGCCTCAGGTTATTTTTGCCGAGGGATATGAACCACTGCTCCGTCGCCCTGAAGATGACCGGCTTCTTGCAGCGCCAGCAATGGGGGTAGGAGTGTTCGATATCCTCTTTATGGAGGAGAAGCCCGAGCTCTTCGAGCTTTTTGATGACCTCGGGGTTGCTCTCAAAGACATTCATGCCCCGGAAGAAGTCGACCTCCTCGATGAACTGGCCCTTTTCATTGACCGGTGAGTACACGTCGAGCCCGTATTCTATGCCTGTCTCATAGTCCTCTTCGCCGTGTCCCGGCGCCGTGTGGACCGCGCCGGTGCCTGTATCGTTCGCGACGTAATCGGCGTAGACGATAAGGGACTGCCTGTCAATGAAGGGGTGCCTGAAGGTAAGCCCCTTAATCTTATCAGGCTTTATCTCTTCAATTATCCTGTAATCACCGATGCCCGCCCTTTGTGCTATGTCTTCGACAAGCTCCTTGAGGACGATGTATATCTCTTTCCCTGTGTCGACGGCCGCGTAGGTAAAATCAGGGTGGATGGCGATGGCAAGGTTCGCAGGAAGCGTCCAGGGTGTTGTGGTCCAGATGAGCATATGGATCGGCCTCTCGGGGTAACCGTCAAAGATGCCGTCTTTCTTCCCGGTGAAGGGGAACTTGACGTAGATGGAGCTCGATCTCTTGTTGTCGTATTCGATCTCCGCCTCGGCAAGGGCGGTCATACAGCTTATGCACCAGTAGACAGGCTTCTTTTTCCGGTAGACCTCTTCCCTTTCGAAAAACTTCTGTATCTCCCCGATGATCGTCGCCTGGTACCCGTAGTCCATTGTGATGTAAGGGTGCTCCCAGTCGCCGATGACGCCGAGCCTTTTGAACTCGGCGCGCTGGACGTCGATGAACCCTTCCGCGTATTTTCTGCATGCCTGGCGGGTCTCCAGCTTGGGCATGGAGATCTTCTTTGCCTTGAACTCCTTTTCTATCTGGTGCTCGATGGGCAGCCCGTGGCAGTCCCAGCCCGGGATGTAGTCTGCCCTGCAGCCTGACATGAACTTCGATTTTACGATAATATCCTTTAATATCTTGTTGAGGGCCGTGCCAAGATGGATATTCCCGTTCGCGTAGGGAGGGCCGTCATGGAGGATAAACGAAGGGGCGTCTTTGCGCGCCTCTATGAGCTTCCTGTATAGCCCTATGCTATCCCAGAATGCGAGCATCTCCTTTTCTTTAATGGGCAGGTTGCCTTTCATGGGAAAAGGCGTCTTCGGTAGGTGGAGCGTGTCTTTGTAATCCATCGTTATGTCTGTCCTTTTGAAGATTAGCAGTCAGCAGTCAGCGATCTTATCCATCACATTACCATAAAGCGTTTATCTGTTCAAGGCTTAGGGGGGATTGTTGCCAGGAGCTGGCTCGACGCTTTCCTTGATGAAATCGGCAATCTCCTCTTCTTTGCCGCCGTAGAAATGGGTTGTGGGGATGACCTTGAGGTACTTTTCGGTGATCTCCAGGTGTTTGTAGAACGCGAGGAGGTCATCTAGGGGTGCGATATCATCATAAGTCCCCCCGATGAAATAGATCTTTTTGTCGAAGGTCTTCAGATGGTCTCCCTTGTAGATCAGGAACGGGTACGAGACAAGAAAAAGCCCCTCCAGGCCCTGCACCTGGAGCGCCGCCCTGCTCACCACCCAGGCGCCGAAGGAATACCCGGCACACATGATCCGGTTATCAGGATCAAGGTGCTGCCGGAGATGTTCTGAGGCAGCGATGGCATCCCGGACCTCCCCTTCCCCCTCGTCGTATTCTCCCCCGCTCCCGCCTACCCCGCGGAAATTGAATATGAGGGTCGTGTAGCCCTGCCGGGAAAACCCTTCTTCCATCGCCCTTACGACGTTGTTGTTCATATCGCCGCCGTAAAGGGGATGGGGATGGCATATGACGACGCCGGCGCCCCTGCTCCCCGGCCGCAAGACCCCTTCGAGGGTATGGTCCGATTCTATGGAGACCCTTTTTATTGACATGCTACCCTTATTTTGGTAGTTTTACAGCAAAATTTCAATAGGAAATTCATGGGTTTTTTCAGTAGAAAAGATAAAACGAAGAAGCCGCACAAAGAGATCGACATACAGCGCGAGATCAAAAAGGCGGAGAAGGACGAATCTCTCTGGATCAAGTGCAGTTCCTGCCAGGAGCTCCTCTACAGAAAAGAGGTGGAGAGGAACAAGCACGTGTGCCCCAAGTGCCTTTACCATTTCCCTATCAATGTCGATGTGAGGGTCGCGCTGATGTTTGACAAGGGGAGCTTCACGGAGCTCTATAAGGATGTTGAGCCCGTCGACTTTCTCAAGTTCAAGGATACCAAGCCGTATAAGGCGAGGCTCGTTGAAACAAAAGAGACGACCAAAAGAAGCGACGCGATGATGTGCGGAAGGGCCGCTATAAACGGCCTCGATGTGCTGGCTGCGATCTTCGATTTTAACTTCATGGGCGGCAGCCTGGGTTCCGTTGTCGGCGAGAAGATCACGAGGACCCTCGAACAGGGGGCGAAGGACAAACTGCCGGTCATTCTCTTCTGTTCATCGGGCGGTGCAAGGATGCAGGAAGGCATCATGTCCCTCATGCAGATGTCCAAAGTTTCGGGCGCCATATACAACCTGAAGTCCCACGGTATTCCTTACATAACGGTCCTCACCGACCCCACGCTGGGCGGCGTTACAGCGAGCATGGGCATGCTGGGCGATATTATTATAGCAGAGCCAAAGGCGATGATCGGATTCGCCGGACCGAGGGTGATCAAAGAGACTATTAAGGAAGAGCTTCCCCACGGATTCCAGAGGGCTGAATATCTCCTGGAGCATGGCATGATCGATATGATAGTGCCGAGAAAAGAACTGAAAAAAAGGCTCTATACACTACTCTCACATGTGACATGAGAGAGTATTCTGCTACCCTTGAGTACCTCTACGGGCTCGAAAAGTTTGGAATGGTATTCGGGCTTGAAAATATTTCGTGGATACTCAACATCATGGGAAATCCTCATAAGGCGCTGAAAACAGTCCATATCGCAGGCACGAACGGCAAAGGCTCCGTGGCAGCCATGATCGCCGGCATGCTCAGCGGAGAAGGCTACTCTGTCGGCCTCTATACATCTCCCCATCTCGTGTCATTCACGGAAAGGATCGCCGTGAGCGGGGAGGAGATCCGTGAAGAGGAGGTTGTCGAGCTCACGGAGCGCCTCCGCGACAAGATTGAGAAAAAAGATAAAAACAGGTTTTTTACTTTCTTCGATTTTACCACAGCCATTGCCTTCGAATATTTCAGGGAAAAAAAGGTGGACATTGCGGTCATCGAGACGGGGCTGGGGGGGAGGCTTGACTCGACAAATGTCATCGAGCCGCTGGTAAGCGTCATTACCAATATTGCCTTTGACCACACGGCGCACCTTGGCAACACAATCGAGGCAATTGCCCGGGAAAAGGCGGGCATCATCAAGAAAGGGGTACCGGTTGTAACCGGCGCGGCGGGCGTCCCGCTGGACATCATATGCGAGGTTGCAAAAGGCGCCGGGAGCAGCGTCTACAGCCTCGGGAGGGATTTTTCCTATGAAAAGACCGGGGAGCAGGCCATGTCTTACCGGGGTCCGTCAAGGGCCCTTATGGGAGCTCGGGTAGGCATGAAAGGCGACCACCAGCTTTCGAACAGCGCTGTTGCGCTCTGTGCCGTTGACGTCCTCTCGACTGCGGGTTTTCCTGTCAACGACGGTGCGATATTGGGTTCCCTTTCCCGCATCCGTTGCCGGGGAAGGCTGGAGGAGCTGGGGCAAAGGCCGACGGTCCTCATTGATGGAGCGCACAACCCCAGCGGCATCCATGTCCTTACAGAGTTCATAAAGGCACGCTACGCGGGCAGGAAAAAAATCCTCATTTTTGGTGTCATGAAGGATAAAGAGTATGATAGAATGCTTCAAGAGATCGTACCGTCAGTGGATATGACGATATTGACGAAACCTGCCGTAGAAAGGGCGCTGGAGCCATCACTTATGAAAACATACGCGCAGGATGCGATCATAGCGGAAGACACAAGGGACGCGTTGAGGACGGCAAAAACCCTCTCAGGAGAAGACGGCCTGATACTTGTGACAGGTTCCTTTTACACTATCGGCGAGGCAAAGGCAGCAATGCATGATATCTTTTAAAACGAAATTCACCATTTTTCTGTTTCTCCTTATCCCGCTCTGCCTGCATGGGAAGCAATTCGATTACACGGCATCTATCAATGAGCCTATCGACATTGCGGCCATGTTCGTCGAATATAACCGTGAGAAAAGCACCTATGTTGCCAGGGGCAAGGTCGATCTCCGGGAAGGCACCCGGATCCTGAATGCCGACTATGTCCTTTTCGATGAAAAGACGCAGGACATCTTCGCAGAAGGGAACGTGGTCTTCCAGGATGAAGGAGACCGCATCGAGTGCCAGAAGCTGCAGCTCAACCTCATCTCCAAAAAAGGCAAAATAGACAGCGGAAGGATCCACATTCAGAAAGGCAACTTCCATATTACCGGCGAAACGATCGAAAAGGTCGGCGAGGCGCAGTATACGATCAAGAAAGGCGAGTTCACCACCTGCGGTTGGGAGGACCCTGCCTGGAAATTCTCGGCGCAGGACGTTGATGTCACCATCGAGGGATACGCAAAAACAAAAGGCACGAAATTCTATATCAAGGATGTCCCCGTTTTTTACCTGCCCTGGGGCATCTTCCCGGTAAAGACGGAGAGGCAGTCGGGCCTGCTTATGCCGGGATTTGCGGTTTCGTCAAGAAACGGCATGCTGATCAATACGTCCTATTTCTGGGCCATATCGAAAGACAAGGACGCCACCTTCTTCCTTGACTACCTCGGCGACAGGGGCATCAAGCCAGGCGTCGAGTTCAGGTATGCCCCCAGGGAAGACATGAAGGGCGTATGGGATTACTCGATCATCGGCGACAGGGAATATGACGGCACGCGCTGGCAGCTGCGGGGCCAGCACGAACAAATATTCATGAAGGACATAGCCCTGAAAGCGAACCTCCGTTTTATCTCCGATGACGATTACCTGAAAGATTTCGGGATGACCGCCGCCGAAAGAAGCGAGACGCTGATAAAGTCTACGGCATTCCTGGAGGTCCCCGTGAAAAAATCCCTCCTCACGGCGGAGATGGCCAACTTCAGAAACCTCCTTTCCTACGACAACAACAGATCTACATTTCAATACTATCCCCATGCCTCTTTTTTCACGGAGTATATCCCGTTCATGGAAGGGAAGGCCTATACGGATCTTGTGCTGGACTATACGTCCTTTTACAGGGACAAAGGCGATAAGGTTTCAAGGATGGGCATCGAGCCGCGGCTCCGGGTGCCCTATTCGTGGAACGGGATCAATTTCCTTGTCAACGGCACCCTGATGGAAACGGCATACCTTATTAACCGGAGCGGGGGTAGCGATGACACGGAGAATCGCCACACCTTCAGGATCGAAGGGGATGCGAACGTCCAGTTCATGAGGTACTACTATACCGACCTGCTGGACCTGGGAGAGATGCACAGCGTGATAAAGCCTGTGGTAAAGTATAATTTTATCCCCAATACATCTTTCACCGACCTGCCGAATATAGACCCCTATGACCGGCTGTACCAGACAAATACGATCACCTACTCGCTGAACCATTATCTTAACTCAACCTCCGAGGGGTGGCAGCGGGAACTGTCTCTTTTCGAGATATCCCAGACCTATGGGCTTTCGGGAGGGCTGCGCCCTTCAGCGCTCTATAAAGGCTCCGGAGGCAGGTTCTCTGATGTTGAGGCCCGGATGACCCTCTATCCCACGGCCAACCTGAGCTACACCAACGAGGCACAGATCAGCACCGCCGGGGAAGGATTAAAGACCATCAGGAACGGCTTCAATTACGTGAAGCCCAACACATATAATATGAACCTTTCCCATAATTACACGGCAGATCTGAACAATGAGGTCTTTCTCGACCTTGGCGGCATATACAGATACTTCCAGGGAAGATATCAGATACGGTACACGTTCAAAGAATCGGAGTGGATCGAAACACTCTACCAGCTCAGGTATATGCCCGGATGCTGGGGCACAACATTGACGCTGATGCAATCGAAAAGGCCCAACGACACAACCATCAGGATATCATTCGACCTGGCGGGGATCACGACAAAGTAGGAGGAGCGCATGAAAGGAATTATTCTTGCCGGCGGGCTCGGGACGAGGCTTAACCCGCTTACAAAGATCACCAACAAGCATCTCCTGCCCATATACGGCAACCCGATGATCTACTACCCCATCAAAACGCTCATCAATGCGGGCATCACCGATATCATGATCGTAACCGGGGGGAACTATGCCGGAGATTTTTTGAGGCTTCTGGGAAACGGCAAGGAGTTCGGGCTGCGCCATATCAACTACACCTATCAGGAAGGCGAGGGGGGCATCGCCGCAGCGCTGGCGCTTGCGGAATATTTTGCCGACGGAGGGCCTATATGCGTGGTGCTTGGCGATAACATTATTGAGAGGAACATCGTAAAGGCTGCCCGCGATTTTGCAAAACAAAAAAGGGGCGCCAAGATACTTCTGAAGGAAGTGCCCGATCCTGAGCGTTTTGGCGTGGCAGAGATCGCGAACGGCAAGCTCGTGGGCATCGTTGAAAAGCCGAAGAAGCCCAGGAGCAACCTTGCCGTCACCGGCATCTATATGTACGACGGCCGCGTATTTGATATTGTCAAGACCCTGAAGCCTTCCGACAGGGGGGAGCTGGAGATCACCGACGTCAATAACGCCTACGTGAAGGAAGGGACCATGACCTGGGATATGCTTGAGGGATGGTGGACAGACGCGGGCACCTTTGAGTCGCTCCTCCGGGCGAACATCCTGGTTTCGCAGACAGGGGCGAACAATGTGGGCTAAGTGATTGTAATTTCAGCTTTTGGAGGTGGATATGATAAAAGATGTTGTCGTGAAACAGTTGAGATATATCCCCGACGAAAGGGGCCGCTTGATGGAGATCCTGCGGAAAGATGAAGACATGTTCATCAATTTCGGCCAGGTCTACCTCACCACCACATATCCCCACGTCGTCAAGGCATGGCATTACCACCAGGGACAGGATGACTTCATCATCTGCATAAAGGGGATGCTCAAGCTTGCCCTTTATGACGACAGGGAAGGGTCTCCGACCAGAGGAGAGGTGAATGAGTTTTTCATCGGCGATTTCAACCCCATGCTCGTCAGGGTGCCGAAGATGGTCTACCACGGGTGGAAGTGCATCAGCGAAGAAGAGGCGATCATCATCAATATCCCCACCGAACCATACAACAGAGCAAAGCCTGACGAATTCAGGGTCGACCCCCACGACAACGACATACCATATTCATGGGACAGGAAGGACGGATAATATGTATATTCTCGTTACCGGCGGCTGCGGCTTTATCGGGTCAAATTTTGTGCGCTACATGCTTTCGAACTATCCGCACAATATCGTCAACCTGGACAAGCTGACCTACGCAGGGAACCCCGAAAACCTCAAAGACATAGAGGGGGACAGCCGCTACAGGTTTGTAAAGGGCGATATCGGCAGCATATCCGATGTGGAAAAGGCCTTTGAGCAGCCCGTTGAAGCTGTGATCAATTTCGCCGCCGAGTCTCACGTCGACAGGAGCATTATCGATCCTGACGCGTTCATCAGGACCAATATAAACGGGACCTTCAACCTCCTCGAGGCGGCAAGAAAAAGGGGGACAAGGCTTTTTATACAGGTATCCACCGACGAGGTGTACGGCTCTCTCGGCGCGACGGGAAAATTCAGGGAGGACACGCCGATGTCCCCCAACAGCCCCTATTCCGCGTCAAAGGCATCGGCGGACATGCTCGCCATGGCGTACCATGCAACATACGGGATGTCCGTCATCGTCACGCGCTGTTCAAATAATTACGGCCCCTACCAGTTCCCTGAGAAGCTTATCCCGCTTATCATAACGAATGCCCTCGCGGATATTGAGCTGCCCGTGTACGGCGACGGCATGAACATCAGGGACTGGATCCACGTCGAAGACCACTGCCGCGCCATCGATACAGTCTTTCAGCGCGGCATCCCGGGCAATGTCTATAATATCGGCGGCGAGAACGAGAGGACGAACATAGAGATCGTGAAGCTCATCCTTAAGATCCTCGGAAAGCCCGAGACGCTTATCCGCTTCGTTGCAGACAGACCGGGGCATGACCGCAGGTATGCCATCGACTCGACAAGGCTCAAAAACGAGCTGGGCTTTCAGACAAAAACAGATTTCGCCGAAGGCATGGAGGCGACGGTACGGTGGTACATAGAGAGCAGAAAATGGTGGGAAAGGATCAGGAGCGGGGCCTACCTGGAATACTATAATACGATGTATGGAAACCGATGAAGGTTCTTTTTGCCGGAGGGAAAGGACTGCTCGGATCCAACATTATCCCTCTTTTGAAAAGCAGGTTTGACGTCGCAAGCCTTGATATTGACGAATGGGACATAACGGACCCAGGGGCCGGCGAAGCGGCAATTAACCGCGAAAAGCCCGATGTGCTCGTCAATTGTGCAGCCATGACGGACGTGGACGGCTGCGAGGACGGCAAGGAGCTTGCGGAAAAGGTAAACAGCGCCGGGGCGGCGATCCTTGCGGGCATCTGCAGCGAACAGGGCATCAGGCTCGTTCATATCAGCACCGACTACGTCTTTGACGGCGTGAAAGGTTCGCCGTACACCGAAGAAGACACGCCGAACCCGATCTCCTTCTACGGCAAGACAAAATTATGGGGCGAGGAGCGGGTCCTCGCAGTGACCCCCTCTTCCCTTATCATCAGGAGCCAGTGGCTCTACGGAGTGGGCGGCCAACATTTCATATCCAAGGTGATAAAGATCGGCGGGGAAAAGGGGGGTATCGAGGTGGTCAACGACCAGAGGGGATCACCGACATATGCACGGGACATTGCAGAGCCTCTCGCGATTCTCATCGAGAAAGGAGAGTCGGGGATATACCATATCTCTAACAGCGGCTCCTGTACGTGGTACGAGCTTGCCCTGGAGATCTTTGCTACCCTCGGGATGGAGGTCCGGGTAGCGCCGATCTCTTCGCAGACGCTCAACAGGAAGGCGGCCCGGCCCGCCTATTCTGTATTCGATACGGGGAAGGTTCAGAGGGCAACGGGAGTTGTAATGAGAAACTGGCAGGAAGCGCTGCAAGAATACTTGAAAGACGTTAGGACTAAATGGACCAGATAGACCAGACAGACTAAATGGACCAGACAGACTAAATGGACCAGACAGACCGGGTTCATAGCTGATAGCTGTTTGATACGGTGTTTACATTATGAAGCTGATCTTCTTCTCCGATACCCACCTTACGGACAAGAGTCTTGACAGGATGAGGCATGTCAAAGATTTCCTCGGCAATGTTTGCGAGGATGCCGACAAGGTTTTCGTCCTTGGCGACCTCTTTGAGTTTTATCACGGATACGACGGATATATATATCCCTGGTACGCGGATATTGTGGGTCCGCTGAAAAGGCTTGTTGAAAAAGGGAAAGAGGTCTGCCTGCTCGAAGGGAACCATGAGTTCAGGATGGGAGCCTTTTTTCAGTCCCACACAGGCATAACCTGCGCGCAGGATATGACAATCGATGTTGAGGGGAAGAGGACATACATAGCACACGGACACAGGTTCGATATGCTCTGCCTTGGAAACATTCTGCAAACGCCGGCTATTTATGCGGTTATGGATCTTTTCGGCCCTGACCTGACCTGGAAGATCGCCATGGCGATGGGGATATTTCTCTCAAAGAAGAAAAAACCGTTCAGCGCTAAGGTCATGGAGGCATTCAGGGGCTATGCGCGGTCGAAACACAATGAAGGGTACGACGCGGTTGTCCTTGCCCACTCCCACATACCGGACCACGTCTCCCATGTCATCGGCGGCAAAGAAAAGGTCTACCTGAATACGGGCGACTTCTTCGAGCACGGGACCTACGGGGAATACACAACAAGCGAAGGCTTTCAGCTCAGGCGCTACGGCTGATATTTTCCTTGCCTGTCATCTCCTCAATATCTATTCTGATAACGGCGGTGATGCGCAGCTTGTCATCGCGGAATGCTCCATATCCACCCCCGGGCTGGTACTTGTCCATGAGCAGCTTGAAGGCGTGCAATCGTTCGCCTTTGTCAGTAACGAGCGCTGCCCTGCCCTTTATGATCACGCTCCGGTAGAAGTATGTCGCTTCACACGGTTGGGAACGCGCCTCATTGTATCCCAAGGGTGCGTCAGCCTCGAAGCAAATCCTGCCGTCCCTGACGATATCCTCTATCTTTTCCCCTTCTTTTGCGGAGTGGAAATATATCTTCATCCCATCATAGACAAAGTTCAGCGGTTTTATCATGGGGTATCCATCCCTGCCGACGGTACCCAGCCTGCCCACATGGGTTGTTCGCAGGAGCCCGATAATACTCTCCATGTCTTGTATTTCTTTTGTATGCCGTCGCATCTCTGTTTATTGAAGATATCACGGGCGGGCGTTATTTCCAAGTACATTCACAGGAATGCCGAAAAGCGTTGCCATTAAAGGCAATATCCAATATAATGATGTGTCGGGCAAGGGCGGCACAATCGTACAGACAAAAAGACACGATGGGCGCACAGGAAAGACACAAAGGAGGGGACCATGAATATATTTAAACCGGCCGATATCTTTCAATTCGCCGTCAGGATTGAGGAAGACGGAGAGATATTTTATCATAAAGCGGCGCTCATGGCGGAGGATGCAGGGGCGCGCGACATTTTCAATCGCCTTGCCGACGAGGAGATACGGCATAAAAGGATATTCTCGGACATGCTCGCAAAGATAAAGCAGTCGAGCGTACCCGAAACATATAAGGGAGAATATCTCGCGTATCTCAGGGATTACATAGACGGCAAGGTGATCTTCAAGAAGGACCTCCGCGAGGGGGCGTTGCCTGAAATAAAAGATACGCTTTCGGCGATAAACTTTGCCATGGAACGGGAGATGGAATCCATCCTCTATTACCAGGAGGTTAAGCAGTTTCTCGCGGAAAAAGACCGCGTCGAGATCGACCTCATCATCGAAGAAGAGCGAAAGCACTTCTCAAAGCTGGCAGAGTTGAAGAAGAAATATTCTTAAACCCGTAATTGGTAATTCGTTTTATGAGTTTATCCATTTACGAATTACGATTCACGCCTTACGGGTGTTGCCTTATCTCATCAGTACGTCGTAGCCCAGCCTGATGATCATCGCTGACACGATAAACAGAAAAAATACCCTCACGAAACGGTTTCCCTTCAGGATGGCGAGCTTTGTGCCGGCAACGGCCCCGAGTATATTGAAGGCTGCCATGATCAGTGCAACTTTGAAGAGTATGTTGTGGGTGAACCCGAAATAGAGCACTGCCGACAGGTTCGTGGCAAAGTTTATGACCTTGGATGATGCCGATGCAGAGAGGAAGCTGAAGCCGAAGATCCCTATGAACACGAAGATAAGGAAGCTCCCTGTCCCCGGCCCAAAGAACCCGTCATAAAAGCCGATCACCGCGCCGGTCGCGATGCTGACGGACAACTGCTTTACGCTTCCGAGCTTCGGCACATGCAATGAGCCGAAATCTTTTCTTAAGAATGTATAAACGGCAATGCCGATAAGCATGGCGAGAACAAGGGGCCTCATAACCGCAGGGTCCATAAGCGTTACCGCCCCTGCCCCCAGGAATGAGAATAAAAGGGCGCACGCCGTCGCGGGAAAGGTAGCGCGCCAATTGATCTTGATATGCCGTGCGTACTGGACTGCGGCTATCGACGTGCCGCATATGGATGCAAATTTGTTTGTGCCGAGCAGCATTGCCACGGGAAGATCAGGGAGAAAGATGAAAAGCGCAGGAAGCTGGATAAGCCCCCCGCCTCCCGCGACGGAGTCTATGAGGCCGGCAAGGAACGCGAAAACGCAGAGGAATATCTCGGTCATAATAAAATCAGCATATAAGCCGTCAGCATACAGCCGTCAAAAAGCTTTTAAGCTGATGGCTGAAAGCTGACCGCTGATAGCCGGTAATAAAAGCAGTCGGCATTGAATAGCGAGAAGCATAAATCTGTCTGGCGTTAGGCGCGCAGTGGGGTCTCAGACCTGATAGCACCATCCGAAAATATCCGGCCTCTCGCCATACTGGATGCCGGTTATCTCATCATAAAGCCGCTGCGAAAAATGGCCGATCCCGCCCTTGTTGATTGTGACCATCTCTTCCTTATGCTGTATCCAGCCTACCGGCGAGATAACCGCTGCGGTGCCTGTTCCGAAGACTTCCTGCAATGCCCCTGATTTCGCCTTTTCGAAGACCTCATGAATGGAGATCTTGCGCTCTTCAATTGCAACGCCCCAGTGGCTGGCGAGGGTAAGCACCGTATCCCTCGTGATGCCCCCAAGGATCGAACCTTCGAGAGGAGGGGTTACAAGGGTGTCGTCAATGAGGAACATGATGTTCATCGTGCCGACCTCTTCGATGTATTGCTTCTCAATGGCATCAAGCCACAGCACCTGGGTAAATCCCTTTTTCTTCGCTTCCTCAGCTGGCAAAAGTGACGCAGCGTAGTTTGCGGGCGTCTTTACCTCCCCGAGCCCCCCTATGACCGCCCGCGCGTAGCCTCCTGACGTTATGAGTTTCACAGGGTTGAGCCCTTCTTTATAGTAGGCCCCGACAGGTGAAGTAAAGATAATGAATGCGTATGTCTTGGAAATGCGAACGCCAATATAATCGTCTGTCGCGAATACGAAGGGCCTTATATAGAGAGAATTGCCCCGTTTATCCGGTATCCAGGCGCGGTCGATCGTTACAATCTTCTTCAGGGCCTCCATAAAAAGGTCAAGCGGGACAGGTGGTATACAGAGCCTTTCGCAGGACATGTTGAGCCTTTCGTGATTTTTATCTGCGCGAAAGAGATTCACGCCGCCGTCGGTGGTGAGATAGGCCTTGAGCCCTTCGAAGACAGCCTGGCCGTAATGGAGCACGGTAAGGCTGGGAAGGAACGAAAGCTTCCCGAAGGGAACTATTCGCGGATTGTTCCACTTTCCGTCAGCGTATTCAGTGATGAACATATGGTCGGAGAACTGCTCGCCGAACTCGAGATGATCGAAATTTGTTTCTTTGATCCTGCTTTTCTTTGTCTTTTTAATCTTTATCTTCATCATCGCTTTCCATTCCTTGATTATCGATATTATTTAAGCTATGGGATATGAGCCACTGGCTCATTTGCATGGTCCTATCCATTTCCCCGACCAGCTGCTTGTCATGTACATCGGTTCCTGGCCTTTTTGTTTTATTGTTGAATTGATTGTCCCCTCCGACGTATTCCCTTTGTACGTTACCTTCCCATCGCTGTCTACGGTAGAATCTTTGCTGCGGCATTGCATGGTCCAGGCAATAGTATCTCCGGTTACCTTTGTGCTTTTCATGGTACACTCCTGGCCTTTCTCAGGTTTCTGCTGCGGGACCGCATCCTTTTTGGTGATGCATTGCTTTACTGTTGTGGCAGGCATCTGCATCGGCATTCCCTTGATCTCGCTTTTATACGTCAATTCCCACATCCCCTCTTTCATATTAAGCTCAGCGGCAGACGCCAATCCTGTCCACCCCAAAACAATTGCTATTGCGAAAAAAAACAGCGCTTTCTTCATTCCTTTATCCTCCTTTGAGCCTTCTTGTATCTTTGCAGGATGAAAAAAAATATCATTAATTGTCTGTGCCGGTCAAATAAAATATGGAACCTACAGCAGCCCTTTCGCCTTTAAGCTGATAAAGGAATCCTTCCCGATGATGATATGGTCAAGGACCTCGATGCCAAGTATCTTCCCGGACTCAACGAGCCTCCGTGTGATCTTGATGTCTTCTTCCGACGGTTCGGGGTTGCCCGATGGGTGGTTGTGGGCTACCACCACCGATGAAGCGCTATGCCTGATCGCGTCTTTGAAAACCTCCCTGGGATGAACAAGGCTCGCGTTGAGAGTGCCTATGGAAACGGTGGAAAGGCCGATGATCTTGTTGCGCGTATTGAGAAGGATGAGCTTGAAGTGTTCTTTTGCCTTGTCTTTAATGGTTCCGCGAACGGCCCTTACAACGCCCTGAGGATCCCGGATGTCGTAACTCTCATAGGTCGTCTCTCTTTCAAGCTGCTGTCTTTTCCCGAGTTCGAAAACGGCCTTTAGCTGCGTCGCCTTCGCCGTTCCGATCCCCTTGACACTCGACAGCTCTTCGATCGTCGCGTTGCTTATCCCCTGAATGCTGCCAAATCTTACCATCAATTCCTGGGCAATGGTCATCACTGACCTTTTTGCGACCCCCCGGCCAACCACCAGGGCCAGGAGCTCCTGCGAGGAGAGCTTGTCCGCGCCAAACCTGATAAGCCTCTCGCGCGGCCTTTCAGATCGGGGAAGGTCACGAACAGTAAACATTTTCTCGTCTTGCATAAATATCCTCTAAATATCAAATATTAAGCCAGGCACGAAGGGCAAACCGTTATTCATCTCATTGCGTCCTCTTCTTCAGGATCAACGACCCGAAGGCCCCGATCAATGAGACTACGGCGGCAAGGATAAAGGCATTCGTAAACGTTCCCGTGGAGTCTTTGAGCCACCCGCCGATTACAGGTCCTAACGCCTGGCCTATTCCAAAGAACAGCGTGGCAAAGCCCAGTCCGGCCGGCGCCAGCCTCCCCCCCACTGCATCACCTGAAGCCGCAGCCATGATGGTGGGGATCGACCATGCAGTGATGCCAAACACCACGGCGGATATGTAAAAACCTGTTGGATCCTTCCAAAACGCAAAGACCACGTAAGAAAGGGCAAGCGTCAAATAAGCGAACATCGAGCCGTATCTCCTCCCGAGGACGTCCGATATCCAGCCCCATATAACCCCGCAGAATATGCTGAAGACGCCAAGGACGGCAAATATCCGCCCCGCCGCAACAGGGGCAACATTCATCTCCTTGGTAAGGTATGCGACAAAGAAGGTAAGGTATATAATGTAGGAGAAGCCATACATGAAATATACGCTGCCAAGCTTCCAGATCTCCGGCTCAACAACGACATCCCTGAAGGCAGAAAAGAGAGTGACCTTTGCCTCCCCTTTCTGTTCTTCTTCGCCGCCATAAATCGAAAGGCCTTTTTCCTTCGGGCTGTTTCTCAGAAACGCATAGCAGACAAATGCAAGAATGAACACGGCGATACCCATAAAAAACCACGCGTATCTCCAGCCATCATTTCCAAATGCTGCGATAACGGGGGGGAGAAGTATGCCAGAGAGAAAAAGGCCGACGCCTATGCCGCCCGAAACGATGCCTGTCGCCAGGCCTCTCTTTTTCATCACGAACCATGCCGCCGGCAGCGCCATTATAGGCACATAACTGCCCCCATTGCCCATACCGCTTATAAGCCTCATAAAAAAGGCAAATGTAAAGGATTCAGAGAACCCGGTGAGAAAGAGGCTGACCCCTATAAGAAGAAGAGAGATAAAGACCACCCTTCTCACGCCGAAACGGGCTGCGAGAAAACCTCCAATGATCGCGAGCGACAGATATCCTATGAAATTCCCCATGGCAATTGAGCCCAACTGGGTATAGGTCAGGGAAAGGCCGTCTTTCATTGACGGCAATATGACGGAATAGGACATCCTGCCAAAACCGTGGGCAAGAATGGTGACCAGAGTTCCTGTGAAGGCTATGAGCCAGGCATAATGCATCATTAGTAACTCCCCCTTTATTTTCATTCTTAAACTTTGGAAAGATCTTGTCAATTAATTTTTGGGGCTCACGTCGCCCCCTCCAC